>CAIQQO010000467.1 GCA_903873965.1 uncultured bacterium | reverse complement strand
GCGCGAACCACATGCACTCGGCCAGTTTGACGAACAGAACAGGCTGAACCGCGCCAGAAATGTTGATCGCGCCCAACTTGAGGCCGGCGCTTTTCCCTTGATGGACTTTGTCTCTGGTTTGTCGTTCCTGGTCATGATCGCGGTTGGCTCGCTGCGCCTGGTTGATGGCACGCTTAGCCTCGGCGTGTACTTTTCATTCACCTGGTACATCTGGTCCATCATCTGGCCGGTGCGCATCACGGGCTGGCTGGTCAGCATTATGCGGCAGGCGGCGGCATCGGCGCCGCGCCTATATGCGATTATCGATGCGCCGGAATCGATCAAGGACAAAGAACTGGAGAGCGAGAGAGAAGTCAGAGACCAGAAGTCGCAAGGTGGCATGGAGACGTTGACCGGGAGTAGAGGCGCGGTCGAAGCAGGGCCGGCGCGGGTGCAGTTTGAGGAAGTGACGTTCTCGTTCCCGGATGACTTGAAGACGTCGGTATTGAATGGGCTGACCTTCACGGTGGAACCTGGTCAGACCGTCGCGATTCTGGGCGGCACCGGATCGGGCAAGTCGTCCGTGATCAACCTGGTGCCGCGTTTCTACGATGTTACGGGCGGCAAGGTGTTGATCGATGGCATTGATGTGCGTGATATGACGCTTAAGGCGCTGCGCGGGCAGATCGGCATCGTGCCGCAGGAGACATTCCTGTTCTCGGCGTCGCTGAAAGACAACATCGCGTTTGGTCATCCGGACGCGCCATTGGATGAGGTCGTAGCGGCATCGAAGGTAGCGCAGGTGGATGAGTTTGCGTGCACACTGGCAAAGACGTACGACACCCGTGTGGGTGAACGTGGCGTTGGTTTGAGTGGCGGCCAGAAGCAACGCGTGGCCTTGGCGCGCGCTGTTCTGATGAATCCGCGCATCCTGATCCTGGACGAGGCTACCTCAGCGGTCGATACCGCGACTGAGACCGCCATTCAGGAAGCCATGGCCCAGGTGTTGAAAGGGCGCACGGCGATCATCGTGGCGCAACGTTTGAGCACGATCAAGCATGCCGATAAGATCGTGGTGCTAAAAGAGGGTCGCGTGGCTGAAGAAGGATCGCACGACGAGTTGCTCGCGCTCGGTGGTGAATACACCGCGTTGTATGAGCTGCAATACCGCGAACAGGAAACACTGCACAGCGATGTCATCACTGACGAAGCGATGCTGGTGGCATAACGCGGCAGGGCTAGGTCTTTTGGCCGATTTGTTTGCTGGATGCACCTGAAATACTTGACGCAAGTGTCGAGAAATGGTAAAACATTTCTTGCAGGAGTTTTACCCTCAGGCGTATTACATGGTGACAACTAAGTCGGTTAATTCGGCTATCTGCCCAATCGCAGTGATCAGGATCGTTCGCGGCGGTTTCGGTGATGTTCCTTGTCGTATTGCGCCTGTTGCCGGGACAATGGTGAAAGAGTAATCAAACACCAGTAAAGAATCCAAAAGGCCACGGGCGCACTGACAACCCCGTGGCCTTTTTTGTTGACTAAAAAGGCCGCGGGAAACCCAAATTCCGTGGCTTTTTCGTTTAGTTCTATATTGGTCAATGTCAGTAGCAGGTTGTGGAGTGTGCGTTATGAAGCTTAGGTCAGAATTTATCCGCAAGTTGGTCCGCCGCCTGAAGCGCTGGATCGGCGGTCGGGCACGCACAGCGCCTCCGGGCAAGCGCGACGACAATGGTCGCCGCGGGCACGGGGTATTTGTTTTCTGACGCATGATAGGACAGAGACTGGAGTAGCGACATGTCAATCATGACCATTAGCAATGTAAGTCAGTCGTTCGGGGCCTTTGATGTTTTCACCGGACTTTCGGCCAGCATCCCCAACGACGGCAAAATCGGCCTGGTCGGACCCAACGGCATCGGCAAGACGACGCTGTTGCTGATTTTGGCCGGCCTGGCGCAACCCAGCAAGGGCAACGTGCACCTGGCCAAGAGCAGGCGCCTGGGTTATCTGCGCCAGGAGGCGGTGGAGGCGTTTGCCCAGCGCGAGAACACGGTGTATCAGGAGATGTTGACCGTGTTCGCTCCCTTGCACGAGATGCAGGCGCGCCTGCACGTCATGGAAGAGGGCATGTCGGGTGGCGAGGCGTCGGAAGAACTGCTGAACCGCTATAGCGAACTGCAGGAGGCGTTTACGCACGCCGGCGGTTACGACTATGATGTGCGCATCAAGCAGACGCTCGATGGTCTTGGTTTCAAGGCAACCGACTGGGAGATGCCGCTGAGCCATCTGAGCGGCGGGCAGAAAACGCGCGCGTTGCTGGCGCGCCTCTTGCTCGAAGGCCCCGACCTGTTGATCATGGACGAGCCGACGAACCATCTTGACGTGGAGGCGATTGAATGGCTGGAGACCACGCTGCGCGCCCGCGATGGTGCTTTCCTGGTCGTCAGCCACGACCGTTACTTCCTCGACCGCACCGTCAACACCATCTGGGAGATGAGCCGCGGCGCACTTGAGGTGTTTCGCGGCAATTACAGCGCCTATTTGATGCAACGCCAGGAACGCTGGGAGCATAACAACGAGGTTTTTGAGACAGAAAAAGCGCGCATTGAAAAGGATTTGGCTTTCATCAAGGCTAACATACCGAATGGCGCTTTAGCCCAGGCCTGGGGGCGGTTAAAACGACTGACGCGTGAGGTAATGGCGTTTGAGCAGCTTGGCCCGACAGCGTTGCAACAGATGAAGTGGCTCGACATTGCCGATGCAATGACAAGCCACGAAAACCTGTGGAGCGTGAACGAAGCTGAATCACGCGTGCGCGGGCTGAGGCCGGCGTCGCGCCCACCGCAACTGAAGGTGAGCCTGAAGGTGGCGCATCGCAGCGGTAATATGGTGTTGCGCACGCATAATCTGTGCGTCGGTTACCCAGATAAGAAGCTGTTTGATGCCGGCAATATCGAGCTGTGGTATCAGGAGCGCGCGGCGTTGATCGGACCTAATGGGACAGGCAAGACTACTTTCCTGCGCACCGTTCTCGGGCAGATTGAACCGCTGGCGGGCGAGGCGCAGTTGGGCGCTAGTTTGAAGGTGGGCTACTTTGCCCAGGCGCACGATATGCTCGACCCGAACAAGACAGTGATTGATGAGATGCTTGATCATATCGAGAACCTTGGGCGCGAGCGATCGGTCGGGCAGGCGCGCAACTACCTGGCGCAGTACCTGTTTCGCGGCGACGATATCAACAAGCAGGTGAGTATGCTGAGCGGCGGCGAGCGCGCCCGTCTTGCATTGGCGATCCTGGCGCTGGAAGGCGCCAACCTGTTGCTGCTCGACGAGCCAACCAACCATCTCGACATCCCGGCGCAGGAAGTGTTGCAAGAAGTGCTGGAACAGTTTTCTGGCACGATCTTGCTTGTGTCGCACGACCGTTACTTGGTCAATCGACTTGCGACGCAAATCTGGGACCTACGGCGCGATGGGAAGCTGCACGTCTTCAAAGGCGGCTATCAAGAGTACCTGTCAGAGCGTGATCGCAAGACAGGAGCCGTGAAGCAGGTGGCTTCGAAACAGCGTGAAGAGTCGAAACAGCAGATGGCCCAGGTGCGCAAAGCCGAAAACCAGGTGAAGAAAAAGGAACGCACGGTTGTGCAGATGGAAGAACAGATACAACAGATCGAGGCGTTACTTGTCAAAATTGCCGGCGATCTGCAAACTGCCGGCATGTCTGGCACAACGGAAAAGGTACAGCGCCTGAGTAAAGAATACGCTACGCAACAGTATCAGCTCGAAAAGCTCATCGAAGAATGGGAACGAGCGGTGACGGCATAGGTAAGGAGCAGATCATGATGGGTGAAGATACGGTCAAAAGATCAATGTCGGAGCTTCCGGAATATCAGTTGCGACTGTTTGCCGGACAGGACGATTTTCCTGGGATGGTGAGTGTAGCCAATGCAGGGCATGTGGCTGATCATATTGAACTGGTTTTCAGTGTTGAGGGTTTGGCGGCAGATTACGCACATCTGACCAACTGTGATCTCAGCACCGATCTTGTCATTGTGCAAGCGAAGGCAGATGGCAAGATGGTGGGCTTTGGCCGTGTGTGGTGGTGGGTGAATGATGCTGGCGAACGCATCTATGCGTTGAACGGAGAGGTGCAACCAGAGCACCGTGGCCGGGGTATTGGCCGCGCCATACTTGCGTGGGAAGAAGCACGCCTTCACGATATTGCGGCGTCACATCCGACAACGGAACCTCGTTTCTTCCAGACCTTCGTGATGGAAGGTGCGCATCGACGCATGGCGCTGCTCCAGCATGCGGGGTTTGCCCCGGTGCGCTATGGATATACGATGGTGCGCAGTCTCCTGAATGATGTGCCGGATACGTGGCCGCTGCCCGAAGGGCTGGAAACACGCCCCGTTGTGCCGGAGCATCGTCGCGCTATCTGGGATGCGCTTGACGAGGCGTTCCGCGATCATTGGGGACACCGTCCCAGCACCGAAGAGGATTATCAGAGCTTCTTGACTTGGCCGGACGCGCAACCGCACCTGTGGCAGGTGGCATGGGATACGCGCACGAATGAAATCGCGGGGATGGTGTTGAATGACATTGTTGTGCGTGATAACGAGAAGCTGGGTCAAAAGCGCGGCTGGACCGACCCGATCTGCGTGCGCCGTCCGTGGCGCAGGCAGGGACTGGCGCGTGCATTAATCATGCGCAGCCTAAAGGTGTTGCGCGATCAAGGCATGACCGAAGCCGCGCTGGGCGTTGATGCGCAGAACCCGAACAAGGCGCTGCACCTGTACGAGAGCTGCGGCTATCAGCAGTATCAGCGCAGTTTTACCATGCGCAAAGACTTTGGACAATCTACTTGACGTAATCACACTCCATGATGAATATCGACATTACTAAAGCGACTCGCCGCGATACGCCGATGTTGCGGCAGCTTTACGAGTTTTATTGCTACGACTTCAGTGAGTTCATGTCGTCTGATGTCACCGATACAGGCATGTACACCGACGACAAGTTCCTGACCGGGTACTGGCCGGAGCCGGCATGGTCATCCTACATTGTGAGAGTGGATGGCCGCTTGGCCGGCTTTGCCTGGGTATTGAAGACGACATTGTTTCCCGACGACGAACAGCCCGACAATGTGGCTATGCGCCGCGCGTTGGCCGAAGCCAATTTGCTCGCAGGCGAGCACACTCTGATTGAGGAGTTCTTCATCATGCGCGGCCATCGCCACAAGGGCGTCGGCGAGTATGTGGCGAACTGGTTGTTTGATCGCTACCCCGGCGTGTGGGAAGTGAGTGAGATCGTCGCGAACACACCGGCGCAGGCGTTCTGGCGCAGGATCATCGATCGGTATACACGCGGCGGGTATATCGAAGTGAATGTGAACTCACAAAACTGGCAAGGGCCTGTACAGGTGTTTAGAAGCAACACCAGATGACATTCCTTGTGAAGGCGATAGTGCCGATGACGGCAGTTGGCATCAACCTTCGCAAGGTGCAGTAGTTTCGAGGAGATCGAGATGGCGGCTAATTTTGAAGATTTCGAAGAAGAACTGGGTGAAGCGCAGGAGAAACCATTCAATTACTCCTACTTCATGCGCTTGTTGCGTTACCTGAATCCATACAATCGCTCCCTGATCGTTGTCGGGTTGTTCATCCTGGTTGGTACGGTGGCCACTTTGCTCGAACCGTATCTGCTTGGATTGATCATCGACCGTGGCGTCGCCGGCAAGGATCTCACGCTCATCTTCATCCTGCTTGGGGTGCTGGTGGTGTTCCGATTCCTGTCATGGGGAGCAGGTTATCTGCGCGTGTTCAAGATCAACCAGGTGGGGCAGAGCGTGTTATACGATCTGCGCAGCCAGTTGTTCGGACACATCCAGCAGTTGTCGTTGCGTTTCTATGACAACCGCCCGGTTGGCAAGATCATGTCGCGCGTGACGAGCGATGTCGGCACGATCAACGAGTTGATCAGCGGTGGCATGACCACGATCCTGGTCGAGGGCTTCAGCCTGATCGGCATTGTGGCATTGATGCTGGCGATCAACTGGAAGATGGCGCTGGTGTCGTTCTGCATCACGCCGGCGTTCTACCTGTTGTTCGGCAAGCTGCGCACCCGCATCGAGGGCAACTGGACGAACGTGCGCAAGAGTGCGTCAAACCTGAATGCCAACCTGAACGAGAGCATCAACGGCGTGCGCGTGACGCAGGCGTTTGGGCGCGAAGAGCGCAACATCATCCGATTCGCGCGTATCAACCAGATGAACCGCAATGCCAACCTGCGCGCGATCCGCTGGGACAACCTGATCTGGCCGGGAGTTGACTTTATCGGCGTCGGCGGCACGTTTCTGCTCATTCTGTTTGGCGCGAACGAAGTGATCAACGGCACGATGACCATTGGCATCATCCTCGCGTTCATCAACTACTTGTGGCGTTTCTGGGGTCCGATCAGCGCACTCAGCCGCGTGTACTCGCAGGTGCTCAGCGCGATGGCCTCAGCCGAACGTATCTTCGAGTTTCTCGACGCCAAACCCGAAGTAGCCGATAAGCCCACGGCTATCGTCATGCCGCGCATTAACGGCGAGGTGCGCTTTGAAGATGTCGTCTTTAAGTATGAAGCCAACAGCAAGGCGGCGCTGCGTGGGGTCAGCCTGACTGTCAAGCCCGGGCAGACCGTGGCGATTGTCGGCCCCACCGGCGCGGGCAAGACGACCATCGTCAACATGATCATGCGCTTCTACGATCCTTCTGAAGGCAAGGTGACGATCGATGGGCACGACCTGCGCGATGTGCAACTGGCCACGATTCGCAATCAGATATCGCTCGTGCTGCAGGACCCGTTTATCTTCAGCGGCAAGATCGGTGACAACATCCGCTACGGCAAACTGGATGCCACGATGGAGGAAATTGAGGCGGTAGCGCGCGCTGTGCACCTCGATGAATTCATAGCCAAGCTGCCCGAGAAGTTTGACTATGATGTGCAGGAGCGTGGCGCGCGCTTGTCGCTGGGGCAACGCCAGCTAGTGTCGTTTGCGCGCGCGCTCATCGCCGATCCGCGCATCCTGATCCTCGATGAAGCGACCTCGTCGGTGGACACGCAGACCGAACGTCTGATTCAACGCGCACTGGCTGTGCTATTGAAAGGACGAACCGCGTTCGTCATTGCACATCGTTTAAGCACTATCCGCAATGCCGACCTGATCGTCGTGATGCAGGAAGGACACATTGCAGAGCAAGGCAACCACGAGCAACTCATCGCGGCACGCGGGCTGTATTACCGGTTGGTCAACGCACATCAAGAGCCGACAGCAGCGAGTGGCAACGGTCACGCAGATGCCAAGGCCATCATGGGCGTGCCAGCGCCACTCTCACAAGCACTTTCGGAGAATTAAGCAAGACGAAACGAATCCGTAACTCATGGCCTACCGACAACCAGTGCGGCGATGCATCCCTTCATCGCCGCATTTCAATGACCGTCTCAAACATCGTCTTGACGTTGGGCCACGCAAAGCCGGGATCGACTTCAAGGTAGAGCCATGAGCCACCGGTGAGGCATTGATAGTCATCGACCAGGCGCAGCAGGTAATCGCGAACCTGCTGCGGGGCGCTGCGTTGCATCAGCTCGCCGCGATCGGGATGGAGCATCAAGATCAGGCCCAGATCGCGGCTGAGTTTGGCCAGGTGGCGCGAGTCGAAGAGAGTCAGTTGCGGCCAGAGGGCGTCCACGCCGACATCGCGCAGGTCGGCCAGCAACGGTTCGACCTTGCCGCACGAATGAAACACGACCTTCTTCCCGGCGCGTTTGATCGGCTCGATCAGCGTCTTATAGCGCGGCAGGAAGAAGCGTCGAAACGTTCTGGGCGACAAGATGAGCGCCTGTTGCGTGCCGAAGTCGTCGCCAAACGTAATGGCATCGACATCCATCGCCAGTGCGTTCTCAACCACTACGGTGTAGTACTCCATCAGCAGGTCGGCCAGTTGGTTGATCTCGCTCGTATCGTCAGCAATGTCGATTAACAAGTCTTCGTACGGGCGCAGCGATTGCATGGTTTCGAACAGGCTGACGCCGCCGCCCATCTGGTAATAAGTCTGGCGGTGCGTAGCGGCTTTTTCGCGCGCCTGCTCCAATGCCTGCCCCTGCAGCTTTTCAATCGCCGGGGGACGCCAGTGTGTCAGGGCTGCGATATCCTGCAATGGATACTTGATGCGGTGTCCCCACACGCCATAGATGCGGTAATCCCACGTCGTGCCCCAGTCATCTGTTGCGATGCGGTGGTAACGACCATCCGGGTCGAAATGCTCTTTGGGAACCACGGGCAACGCCAGGTCGCTCTGGTCATTAAAATCATGCCCGCATGCGAGCATCAGGTCGAGCAGTTTTTGGCCGTGGTTGAAGAGACCACCAGGCGAGGGATGGATCTCCAGTGCGATTTTATCGACGGGCTGAAATGCAAGCGCGGTTTGTACTCGTTCGCGTGAATTCATTGATTAAACCTCAACTTCAATGTGTATAGTCGCTTTTTGGCTGCCAATGCGATTCTAACCAGCAAGCTGCTGCTAGTACACTCGTATCTGGTAAACCCGCGCAACCTTGCTGTCAGTCTGCGACGGGCTGCCATGGGTGGCCATGATGCGCAGCTTGAGCGCCGTTGTTGTCAACGGGGTGAACTCGTGCCGGCAGAAGCGGTGATAGTTGCAGGCGTCATGCGCCAGCACCTTCCACTGACCTTCGACCAGGCAAAGCAGTTCATATTCCTTTACCAGAAACGGCAGCACACGTGTCCCATTTTCCCATGGTTGTTCATGGCGCAGGCGGGCCAGATTGTCGAATACCACCACAACCTGGTCAATCATCTGCGCTTTATCCCACACCAGGTCGACTTCCTGCGGCAATGTCTGCTGCGGATGTGAAATCCAGGCATGCAGTGGAGCGCGGCTGAATCGACGGCTGAAACCATCAAGGAGGCTGGCTGCTTCGCCCAGGTAGGGCGCTGGCGACAGGCGCAGGCAGGCCATGCGTTGCAACGGATTCCATTCCGGCGAGAAGTGGCTGTGTTCAACCATCTCGGCAATCTCAATCGCATCGCGGGTTAGCGCCCACCACACGGCTTGATTCTCATCCAGTGCAATGATCAACCGGTCGTCGTCGCTGGTCGCGTCCTTTGCGCCGATCTCAATCGGTGACGCGGGATGGATCGTGAACCAACCTTCAAAACCCGCCGGCACGCTGGCCTGAGTCGCCGTTATTTCGGTGAACGCATGGTCGCGCAGATCATTGCGCTGAAAGTGGTGATATTCCTCTTCGGTTTTCCACTTCGGATCGCGCGAGGCGCGATACAGGCGCAATCTCACGAGCTGATCCTGCTGGGATTTGTTGTGAAGGTAGACCGTCACTTCATTGAGTCGTTCGGGCCAGTCCCATAACACCACTCCGGCCTGAGCAATGAGGGGCACCTGCTCCGCCGGTATCTGGTCGTTGAAGCGGATCTCGCTGGTCGCGCTGACCGTGGCCATGCGCGCCAGGTCGCCCTGATCTGGCACAGGTCGTCCCATGAGCGTCGCATCAGCTACCTGCAGGCTGTCCTGCAACTCCTGCAGGTGACCCTCGTAAACCTCGCGCGGCGAACAACCATAGCGGCAGCACAGTGCGGCGGCGTAGCCAACAGCCTGTCCGATCGCGCCGCCTGTGCGCATCAATCGGGTGGACGAGTGCGCCAGGTGGGTGGCGCTGATCAAGCGACCTGCCAGCAGCAGGTTGGGCACATTGCGCGAGTAGCACGATCGAAAGGGTATGCCGTACATGGGCGGTAGGCTGTGCATGAAAATGTTGCTGCCCTGGCCTAGTGGCAGATGATCGTCCATGTCGTGCCCGCCGTAAGCGATGTCATCCGCGAAAAACCGACCTGCTTCGACATCCGTCTGCGTGATGACAACGTCGCCCAGCAAACGGCGGCTTTCGCGTTTGCCGGCCTTCGGGCTGACCCACAGGATATCCCAGTTGCGGGCTTCCTCTTTGTGCGGGCCGTTCTTGATGTGGTGCCATTCGCCCCACAGTTGCTGTAGAAGCTCCTCGTAGATGGCGCCATCATCGCGCACGGTATCGCGGTTCCCGCCAGTCTCGGTCCAGTACATGAACTTCACACCCGCGGGCAGGTTCAGCCAGCCATCGTGATGGTACAGGAATGACGATATCCGCCCGCACCAGACGCGCGGCGTTTGATCGGGTGTATTGGCCGGTGGCACGAACACGACTTCGTGGTCGGTCTTATGCACCAGCGCAACAAGGCTGGTGCCTTGCTTGTAGTTGTTGCGGGAAAGGGGCGCGGACCTTTCGCCGTATTCATCCAGTGCCTCGCATCCCATATCAAAGTCAGCGCCTGCCAGCACGCCGATCTCGCCGTCGCCGGAGGCTTCGATCACAACGCCATCAACATGGATTTTGACCGTTGTGAAACTCGCGATGTCTTCGACGATCACTGCCGCGATGCCGCCATCGGCGCGCAGTTCTGGACGGCGGGCATAGTGGTGCTTCAGAATGGTGACGCCGGATGCCTTCAGGTAATCCTGGACAACGGCTTCATACCGCCGCGAAATGTTGTACGGCATCTGCCCCGCGATCACCTGCGTAAAGCCCATCACCCATGCGGCTTCCTCCTGCGTTTCGTGGACAATGCCGGTTTCGGTCCCGTATTGGTTATAGCGGTCTGCGCCCGTAATGCCCACGCCCAGGTTGGGGCCTGAATTGCCGCCAAGCACCTCGTCTTTTTCGATCAGGATGGTTTTGCATCCCAACCGTCCTGCTTGGATGGCGGCGCAATAGCCTGACACGCCCGAACCGATGACGAGCACGTCACAGTGATATTCTTTTAACATCGATGTTGTCATGGTTAGGCCTTTGAGTAGGTGGCGGCTTCGTCGAGCATCGCCCAGACGTTGGCGGGTGGAACGTCGTCCTGGATGTTATGAACGGCGCCAAGCACAAAGTCGCCATCGAGCCGCATAGCATCAATCGTCTCGCGCACGGCCTGGCGGACTTCGTCGGGTGAACCTTTCGGCAACACATACTGCGTATCGATGCCGCCCCAGAAGGACATGCGCCCGCCGAAGCGCGCTTTCAGATTCTGTGGCGACATGCCCGCCGCTGAGACCTGCATGGGATTGCAGGCGTCGATGCCGATCTCGATGTAATCCTCGATCAGATCGACGATGCTGCCGCAGGCGTGGTTGAGTATTTTGGCATCCGTATGCTTGCGCAACAGCTGTACATAGCGCGCATGGAGGGGTTTGATCATCTTGCGATACAGTTGCGGGCGCAGTAATGGACCGCGCTGTACCCCCATATCATCAGAGACCATGAGGACGTCGATGTACTTACCCACTTCGCGCAGGAAGCACTCGTGCCTGCGGAGTTGCAGGTCGGCCACTTTCTCGAGCAATGCGACTGCAAATTCTGGATCAGCGAGCATGTCTTCGAGGAATTGCTGCATGCCGCGCATCTCCCAGGCGCGGTCGAAAATCGTAGTGTCCATTGTCGAGGCGCACACGGCGTAGGGTGTGTTCTCGTGCAGGTCACGCGCCAGGTCGGCCAGACCGGCATAGCGCGCCGGGTCTTCGACATCCGGCCAGGGATACGACTCAAGGTCGTTGATGGTGGCTTCGGCCAGGGGATGTGCGACCATATCCCATTGGTGCCAGCCTTCAGGTTGGCGATAGGTGACGCCCCAGTCATCGATCAGTGTGTGGTCGTCCAGCCAGCGACTCTGCGTGTGTGCAGGAGGTTTGGCAAACACACACCGCGTGTCGACCGGCAGCCGCGACAGCACGCGCTCATCCAGGCGCACAATATCGAAAGCGCGATTGATCACCAGCGTCGGCGCTTCAATGCCGAGATAGTCTTTCAGGTTGTTATAGGCTCCTGTGCCGATGGTGCTGTTCTGGGTGCCGCCCAGATCAATAGGCACGCGGTCGACTTCCTGATGGTTCAGGGCGCGCAGGACACGTTCACGGGACTGAAGGGTTTTCACTGGCATTATGTTCTCCGTTTATACGTCAGATCGTCTTTAGAGTGACATCCTGCTCTATGGACCATCTCAATACTTGAGCGCTGATATAGAACCCCGTTTCGGGGTACAAGGAATAATGGGTGCGAATCCATTGGATCAGTTTGCTGCCCCATTCGATAAAATCGTCGGGCTTGTCCTGCCAACGGCCATTTTGATCATAATAACCCGTTGTGAAATAAAGTCTTCCGCGACTGAGTACGTTGTCAACCAACCTGCATCGTACAAACTCGACGACCAGGGATTTGTCGACGTCAACCACTGGATTTTCCGACGGACTGTTTCTGTATACCACTTCGTGAAAGTCGGCTTCGCGAAAGAGATCAATTTTTGTCTCACTGCTGGCGATGCCTTCGGTGGTCAAATGGATACGCTCAGGCAATGCTGGCAAAGATTCACCAGCGACGTAACAAACTTGCTCGGGGGCAAAGCTATTCACAAACTCGTATTCATCACTTGTGAGCATATGAAAATGGGTTTTTCTGCCTGCGAGCTTGTCTCTGTTCTTTAACCGTGCTGTCTGCGCTTTCGTCGGAACTGGCGCCGGTTTCTTCTTCTTGGCAGGTTGCGGTTTGGGCACGCAAAATGGCGCCGTTGCGGGGTCGTTGAACATCGCATCACAGAACGCCCTCGCTACGCGTTGTATCTCTCCGGCGGGCAGGAAGGCATCCCGGACGGTATTGTCTGCTTTATCACACCAAAGAAGTCGTTGTTGCTGGTCGCCGTCAACAAGCGCCACTGCGTAGCCATCAAACGACTCTTGCCCGAGATGCCCTAGATGAAAGCGTCCGTGTGTGTTCATATAGCGTTCTGGGTGTTGATCGAAGAGCCAGTAATGAACCTGTTCTTTCGGCAACTCCATGAGTTCCTGCTCAAAGCGATTCACCGATTACTTTAAAAAATCGTCAATCCAATGCACGCAGTAATCTATCCATGTAACACCTTCCCAGCTACCAATGGCTTCATCTCTCGCCCAGAACCGAAAGTAACCGAATACATTGGGGGGCGCAATCAGCGCGATTTCGCATTCGATTGCGAATATCGATTTTGTACCGATTAACAAGTCAAGCTCCTTTGCATAGGTGACCCCATTGCGATGATTCCTGCATGTCAGCGCAAGTTGCACTTCCTCGTACAGTAGCAGTGAATTGACGAATTGCCAAATCACCTTATGATCAAGCCCAAGCCAGACATCCTCGTAGTGGAGTTGACCATGAAAATTATCGAAGTGTGCTCAATACCGTTAATGGGCCGTACGCCCGAAGGTGGGTGGGATCATGAGATCGAACCCGAAGAGAATCTGCATACACTGATCGAAGTGATCACCGATGAAACTGTGAACGGGAAACCGCTGATCGGCGTCGGCAGCGTGTACACCAGCAAGGCGCTGGTTGATGGCGCGTTGCGATTGATCCGCCCATGGTTGATCGGCGAGTGCGCCATCGAGCCGGAACGCGTGACCGAGAAGATCGGGCAGATGGCGTTCTGGCAGGGACGCGGCGGTTCCGTGACGCATGCGATCAGCGGCATCGACATCGCGATGTGGGATTTACTCGGCAAGGCCAGCGGGCAGCCTGTTGCGCGGCTGCTGGGCGGCTATTACCGCGACCGCATCAAGCCATACGGGTCGATTCTGTTTGACCAGCCCGACATTCTGCGCGAGAAGCTGCTGGCCGTGACGGCGCGGGGTTTTCGGGCGATCAAGCTGGGCTGGAAACCGTTTGGGCGCGTCGACAGCAAGATGGATGAACTGCTAGTGCGCACGGCGCGCGAGACGGTTGGCCCGGATGTTGAGATCATGGTGGACGCTGGCGGCAGCGAACACTTCTGGCCGCACAACTATAAGTGGGCGATTGAGACGGCACGCATGCTGGCTGATTACGACATCACGTGGTTCGAGGAAGCGCTCCCGCCCGACGACATCGAAGGCTTCATCAAGCTGCGCGAGCATTCGCCGGTGCCGATCAGCACGGGCGAGGTACTCACACGCCGGCAGACGTTCATGCCGTGGATCGAGCGCGGCGCAGTAGACATCATCCAGCCCGACTGCACCAAGGTCGGCGGTCTGTCCGAGTCGCGCCGCATTGCGTGGATGGCCTACGATCACAACGTCCTGTTTGTGCCGCATGGTTGGAACACGGCGGTCGGGCTGGCCGCTGACCTGCACCTTGTCGCCGCTTTGCCGGTCGCGCGCTGGGTGGAATATCTCACGCCGTCGCCGTATATCGAGGATATTCTGGTGACGCCGTTCAAGCTCGATGCAGAGGGCATGTTGCCGATCCCGACCGGGCCGGGGCTGGGGATTGAGGTGGATTGGGAGGCGATTGGGAGGTTTGCAGGCCGCTCGTAAGATCACGAATGAAATGCATAAGCAACCTCGTATTGTGGCGGTTAAAGCAATAGGCGATTACATGGTCGAACTCACTTTTTCTACAGGTGAATCTGCATGAGTGGACTTCTGCCCTGATGTGTTGTATTCCAAAGCAACAGGAAAACCATTGCCATTTGGCGAGAAAACCAAAGCCATGGCATAACGAATAGGAAATAGTATCGCTTTCACGCATCCGCGCACGCGACGGATTGGAAACCCGCTGCTGGGTGTGCCGAAAATCCTCTGCGCGGATAGCGACGTCAGATTCGCATCGTGTTAAAACGAGTTCCTATCCGGATTGTCGGGGATCATGCGATAACAGAACCCCTATGTCGCGAATAAGGCGTTTTGCATTTTCCTGTTCCATGACCAGATCAAAAGTAAAAACCGTGATGCTATACAAATCAGGTCTCAACGAGATGAGGATGTCTAGCTTCCCAATGCTGTTCGTTTTTATGATGATGGCCGTGACGGCATGCGAGAACTCGATAATCCGTTTTGCACCCGGTTTGAACTCATCGATCACGGCTTGCAAAGCCGCACTCAAAGCTCCGAAGTCGGTGTCGAATGCCTCGGATGTGATGTTTGCTATGATGCCCAATGCACTGGCATGATAGTGCACAGCATATTCTGCCCACTGGAGATAGTCACTTGCTGGGCTGACCAGTTTCTCTATTGTGATCAGAAAACTGCCATCATTGGCAAAGTCGATGACATAGGGCAGGTAGGGCAATTGGGATGGCATAGTCAAGGTATAACACGAAACCCAACGCTCTTTGCTGTTGCCAGCATGGCGGTGTTTTCGTCCTGCGTCGTGCAGGTTGGGCGGCGACCATGCTGAAGAATGTGCGATGTCACAAAGGCCACTACGCGTTTGGAATACCCGCGTTGGCGATAACCCTCGCAAGTGATGACGGCAGCAATTTCCCATGCTTCGTCTGAGTAGCGCCACACGGCTGCGCATGAGAGATCATGCCGGCTTCGACGATAGCGGCGTAGGTGTACTCGGCGTTGTGCGCTTCGACCCAGTCGGCGCGAGTCAGTTCATACCCGCATGCTGCCCACAGTTCGCGCGCAAGGTCAAAGTCCGCGTCGCGATCCAGCCAGCGAATGGCGGAGCAGTCGATCGGGGCAAGGTCATTTTGCGCGCAGGTCAGGTGAATCATGCGTTGATCATGACCATTCCCTTATTAGCTCAGCAAGCCTATGGGGTTATCAGGATCGCTGGGGCATAGAGCATCTGCCATTGGGCGCTAAACAAATTCTCGGTGCTATACACCAATAATTAAAGGCACCTGAAATACGTATTGGTCGACAATGTCTCTATATTGGCACATAATCAGTGCAGAGCATTTTGCTAACGCAGAGTCCAGATCATGACACCAACTCTTTTTCGACGCTTTCTGACGAGACCATTGTTCCTTAACCGATTGATCGTACCCATTTTTGTGGTCATGGTGTTTGCAGGCATCCATTACAGAAGTCCAATGGTAGCCGATGATATTGCATCCGTAGCCACAGTTGGCGCACTCGTAGATCATGGCACACTTGCTATCTCATCATTACAAGGGCTTGATCAGCAAGTAGGTATAGGTGCGAAAGGCCCGGATGGACAGTTGTATTCAAAATACGGTTTGGGTCAGGTAATTCTTGGCGCTCCGTTGTATGCACTGGGTCGGCTTATACCATCAGCGCCATATGATGTTGAGGGCATCCCAATCGCCGAATCACAGACTGGTGTAGAGTTCCTCCTCTATTTAAATCCGCTGATGATGGGTGTCCTGGCATGGTTAATGCAATTGCTTGTTAAGGAAATGTGGGGCGATTCCGGTAACATGGCAACTGTCGTCGTTGCATTCACAACACCGTTATTTATAACTGCGCGAACATTCGGTACAGAGCTCAATACTGCGGTTTTCCTTGTGCTCGCACTTTTAGCTTGCCTGCGTCGACAGTACGCATTGGGCTTATTGTGTGTAGGTATTGCAGCATTGTTCCGACCGGCTGCTCTTGTGTTTGCGACTGGATGGGTCATACTTTTAATCCATCGCCCTCGACGAGAATGGTTGCTAAACGGCATCGCGTTAATGATTGGCATCCTTGGAGTTGGATTGGCGAACTATATACGCTTTGGATCATTTCTTGAGAGTGGGTATGCAAGTTCTATTGGTTTCACATTTCAGTTTGACGGTCTATTGGGATTCCTGATCAGTCCCGGACGCTCAATTATCCTGTTTGCGCCTTGGGTTCTTCTGACGCTTCCGCTTTTTATACATTCAATAAAGACGCGCAATCATTTGATCCTCGGTCTGTTCCTAGGAATGGCGGTTTTTATCATTCTGCATTCCACATGGCGTGAGTGGCACGGTGGCTGGTCATATGGCCCGCGCTTGTTGATGCCGATCGTACCTATTCTCGCAATTCTTGTTGTGCCGTGGGTTTCTCGTTGGTATGCACTACCTTTACTGTTGATCGGACTTGTCATTGAGTTGATCACAATTCCAATATATCCGCCAAATGTATTCGGTGCGGCGATCGTGTCGGGATTGAGTCTAGAACAGACTATATGGTCTCTTGATAACAACATCTTGGTGCTCCAGGTGCGCAGTCTACTTACGCCAGGCCGCGAGGTATCATTTGTTATCGTTGTATTTGGCTGCCTCGCACTCATTCTTGGCCAGATATTGATGTCAAAGAGACGTCATCTAGCGCAAACCCATTAATCATTATTAGCCGTATGGCTAAATGAAGATGCCCAACCGGAATATACGGCGAGATGCATCGACAGAAAACGACACGGGCACCGTTATCTACGGGCAGTGCATTCTCTGGATCATCCTCGTTCATTTGTTTTCAGCATTATAGTTTTAGCATGAAACGAATTGCCATCGGCGGGATCATTCACGAGACGCACACATTTGCGCCGGATCGCACCGGCCTAGAGGCCTTTGCGCAGCAGACGCTGGTTGAAGGCGACGCACTGCTCCAGCGCATGCGCGACACGCCCACATCGCTTGGCGGGTCGATCGAAGGGTTGGCGCAGAGTGGTTATGTGCCAGTGCCTTTGCTGTATGCAGCCGCAACACCCAGCGGCATGGTCAAGCGCGAGGCGTATGAAACCTTGCTCAATCAGTTCCTGGCACGGTTGCGGGCAGCACTCCCAGTCGATGGTGTGCTGCTCTCGTTGCATGGCGCGATGGTTGCGGAAGGCTTTGACGATTGCGAGGGCGACATCCTGGCGCGCATCCGGGTGGTGGTCGGTGCGGGCTGTCCTATTGTCTCGACGCTCGACATGCATGGCAACGTCAGCCCTGCCATGCTGGCTAACAGCGATGTCCTCGTCGCATTCGACCAGAATCCGCACCTCGACACGTATGAACGTGGGTATGAAGGCGCAGTGATTATGCGGCGCATCATCGGCGATGGGTTGCGCCCAACCGCTGCGTATGCTCATCCACCCTTGTTGCTCAGCGCGTTGACGACGTGGACTGAACAGCCCCCCTTGCGCCCGATGCATATCCGCGCGCAGGAGATGGAGCGCGATCCGCGTGTGGTCAACGTCAGTGTTCTGGGTGGCTTTGCGTATGCCGATACACCTTTTAGTGGCGTCAGTGCCATCGTGACGACCGACAACGATCCGGCGCTGGCCGATGCGTACGCTCGTGAACTGGCGCACATCGCGTGGGAGCATCGCGATGCCGCTGGTTACAAAGGGCTTGCGGTTGATGACGCCATGCATCGGGCGCTCAACGCAATGCGCGGGCCGGTTGTGCTGGCGGATGTTGGCGACAACATTGGCGGCGGCACGCCGGGCGATGGCACCGTGTTATTGCAAGCATTACTCGATGCGGGTGAACGCGCGCGCAGTGTGGCTATGATCATCACGGATCCAGAGGCCGTGACGCATGCAGTGCAAGCCGGGACTGGTGCGCAGTTTGAGATGCTGGTCGGCGGAAAGTGCGACACATGGCATGGCCAGCCCATCTGGTTACGCGGTGTCGTCGAGCGACTGACTGATGGGCGCTATCACATCGAGGGCAAGGATCACTTTGCGCAACTATATGGGCGCGATGTCAACATGGGGCTTTGTGCCGTGGTGCGTTGCGGCGGTGTGCGTGTGTTGCTCAACGAGCGCAAGACGCCACCCGGCGATCTGGCGCAATTGCGCAGTCAGGGTATCATCCCGGAGCAGCAACACATCATTGTTGCAAAGTCGGCGGTAGCATTTAGAGGCGCATACGGTCCAATCGCGGCGGAGATCTACGAGGTCGATACACCAGGACTATGCAGCGCTGACTTGAGCCGGTTCCCGTATCAGAAGCTGGCGCGGCCCATCTACCCGCTGGATCGACCCTGATCCGTGAAACGTGATACAGAGCAAGAGAATGCGACGCCGCCGGTAAGAAGTCAGAAATCGGGAGCAGGATTCCGACCAATGACTTCTTCTCTTCTTTACGTTTCACGTTTTACTACTGCGTCTTATAGCAGTCGACGATCACGTTGCGCGGGATGAAGGTGGTCGTCCCATCGGTCTTGACCACGTAGATCTTCACCAGATAGTAGCCCTTGCTGTTGATGGTGAGGGGATACTGTCCGCTGGGCACAGGCAGGTTGATGCGGTTGTTGACGGCGTCACTTGGCGAGATCGAGCCGAGGTCGCCGACCGGGCAGTTCTGGAAGATGCCGCTGCCGGCAGCCGTAGTGATTTCCAGTTGCAGACTCTTGGCGCCGTTCACTTCATACACTAATGTAGTTGACTTCCCTTCGCTCTTATAACCCAACGGCACGTCGCCAATGTCGTCCCGCGGTGAGAACCGCATTGCCTGACTATAGGGCAACAATGCTGATGGCGGCATGTCAGTCGTCGGAGCCGGCGTGACTGTTGGCGGAACTGGCGTCGCCACATTGACGTCGGTGGGCGCTGGCGTTAGTGTCGGCGGTGAGACCACGGTCGGAACACTGCCAATGTCGCCAACGGTCGTGACGACAGCGCCAAAGACCCAGCCCACGCCGCCCGGGGCAGTGGGGAAGTTGACCTGCCACCACGTGCCATCGGTGTTCTTGCCTTTGATCGCAATGCTCTGGCCGCGGTCAAGCGTGCCGATTTTGTCGTAGCCGGTGGCAGGCCCGCTGCGCACGTTGATGTAATCGCCTTCCTTCACCGATACCGTTGGACCGGATGAAGTGGTCGGCGCAGTGGTTGTGGCCGCAACAGTGGTCGTAGCCACAACGGTGGTCGTGATTTGATCGGTTGTGATGAGGGCTTCACTGGTGGCGACAGGCGCCGACGTGGGTGCTGCCGTCGCAGGCACTTCGGTGGGTTTGGATTCTGTTGGTACAGCTACCGGGCTGGCCGCAACGACGGTGACAAATACGGCATCTGATGACACAGAAACAAAACCTTTCTCATCGATGCCCTTGATCTGCACCACATGTGCGCCGATTTTGGCGGGTGTCCATGGCACATTGATGTCATAGACGTTAGTGGAAGTAGGCGTGTCGACACCGTTGAATTTCACGCCATCTACAAAAACATCCACTGACTTCAAACCGGCGCCAGTGACCTTGCCGACGATGTTCACGGCCTTCCCGACTGTTAACGGTGTGGCGCTGTCCGGCGCGCTTAACACGGCGGTGAACGTGGGTGGGGTGGAGCCGCATGCCGGCAAGATCAAAATGAGTAATGCGATCGCGATAGTGAATATGGGCGCAGACAATGTCTTGTTACTGCTCTTCATGAATTTCTCCCAACAGATGTGCGAAGTGACATCCGTGAATGCTCCCGGGATTGCGGCCGTTGGCGCATCCACCGATTTGATGTAACTTTATTTCGAACATAGCTTTGTGCCGTTAAGGGCGACTTTGTACTTTGGATTTTAGCATGCGGGCATTTGTCAAACAGGCACAGTAAATTGTCCATGTTGGCATGTCAGTGAATGTCAGCCGAGTGGGTGCGCATGCTTCCCAACACGATAACGCCAGTCAGGCACGCTGCTAGTGTCAGCCACCACCCGAATCCGATGCCTACCGATTCATTGTAAAGCTGTTCGATGGCTGGTTTGACGGCAAGGTATCCACCCAGTGGGATGATCGCAGTGATCAATATGGCAAGCGTCAATCCCCAGCGCAGACGCGCATGTTGTCCTGCACGCGCCATGATCAGCGCGAACACAGCCACGATGACCGCGAGCGTGATAAAGAATTGCAACTGGTAATCGGAACTGCGATAAGCAGACAGCACCTGCGGATATCCTGGCATACCGAGCGAAGCAATGATGGCGCAGCCCATGGCGACGAGAATGCGGTTAATCACACTCTTGCTCCTGTCGGCCAGCAGCGCGCCAATCAAAGCTGCAGCCCACAACGGCAGATAGAACCACTGGTTCAGAAAGATTCCAGCACCAGGAGTGAAATGCGTAAAGACAGCGAGATCATGCCCGCTCAGTGTGAGTACCGCAGTTTTATGCGCTACCCATGGGGCGAAGTGGCCGACCAGCAATAGCAGCGCCATGATAACCATGGCAGCGTTTTGAAAGGTGCGGACAGGTGCAAATTTGTTCGTGTTCAATCCGTGTAGTGTAGCATCATGGCGTGCGAAGTGCGCATTATGTCTATGTAACTATATTGAGAGTTGTCAGCTGCAAGATGGCGCGATGATCGATCAGCAATTGGCTGTAGAATGAGTCGCGTTATTATGAATACGAACGACATCGCACGCGCGCGCAGCGCGATTCCCGTCCTCAGCCAAACGTTATACCTCAATACCGGAACCTCCGGATTGCCTTCTCAACCGGTCGTCGAGAAGCTGCTTGAACTGACCCGTTACTCCGAACTGGGCGGTCTGCCGGCCTACGGTGAAGTCAGCCAGCAGGCTAATCAAGCACGCAGTCGGCTTGCGAAGTTTCTGGGGGCAGATGATGACGAGTTAGCCTTTACCTGGAACGCGTCGCACAGCCTGAATTCCGCCATGTGGTTGCGCTGGGACACGATGCGCCCCGCAACAGATAAGCCGGTTGATGTGCTGATCTCAGATCACGAGTACCCCACAACGGACATGATCTTTGACTATCTGCAGCAGATCGGCAAGATTCGGTTGATCCGGTATAAGCTCAGTCCCATCGCGGATGAGGTGATCGAAAGCCTGAATGCCAACGTCACTGCTGAGTCGAAGGTACTGGTAGCCAGCCATGTGTGCTGTAATACCGGCCTGCGTTCGGATGTCAAGGCGATCAGTGCGTGGTGTCGTGAGCGCGGTATCATTTCGTACGTCGATGGCGCACAGGCAGTGGGGCAGTTCAATATCGATCTGCACGATGTCGGGTGCGACATTTACATCAGCAACGGTCACAAGTGGCTGTACGGTCCCAACGGCGTTGGGCTGCTATACGTGCGCAAAGATTTCATCGAGAAACTTGACCCGCCCATGGTGGGCGCCGGGACGATCACGTGGGAGCATCCGATCAAATGGACGCCGGGTGCCGGCCGTTTTGAATTGCAGGCCACGCGACCCGTGCAGGTGTTTGCAGCCATGAACGCCGTGATGGACTGGTACGAGAGCTTCGGCCCTGGCGGCATCGAAGCGCGCATGCGCGAGTTGACGGCCTGGTTCAAGAGGCGCGTGCTTGAGATGCCGGATCGATTTACGTTGATCTGCCCGTTGCCGTGGGAGCATTCCTCGGCAATGGCCAGCATTCAGTTTCCGGGCAAGACGATCAATGAAATCGGCGAGTTTGTGGGACGGATGTTTAACGAGAAGAAGGCCATCCTGCGCCCGGTGGGCGAACCGTTCAACGCGATTCGTATGTCGATGGCGTACTACAACATCGAAGACGAGTACGAGCGATTCTTTGAGTTGTGCGAGAAAGAGTTCAAATAGTCGCATGCAACTGTCGTGTCCAGGCTATGTAAACGAAGGTAACCTGAGCCGACAAAAGTGAAGCTGAAGGCGTTAGTGCGTTGTGATTAACGCCTTCAGGAAAGCCACATGTTCAATGGACTGTAGTCCGAGCTGCAAGGTTGCAAGGACGACGGATAGATTTCCCGACAAGAGCGCATCCACATTCAACCATAGGCCGGGGAATGTCGTGCTGCGCAGAATGCCATCCGAGTCGGGCGATATCGGCAGGTAAGTGCCGTTGGCTGCATCCGGTGCCCACCAATCGAACCGGCGCTCGTAAACCTGCCAGACAGCGTATTCCTTTTCAACAATGAGTTCAGGAGCGCCCTATGGCGTCATGCCCACGCAGTCGATCCCGCCCTACGGATATCGAGTTCATCGATGACCGCACTGCCGCGCATGGTCAGCAGAAAGAGTGCTGCATCGGCAATGTCATCGGGTTGTATCAGCCCGGAACGATCAAGATCGGGGCGCGCGTCGCCGGCCATCGGCGTATCGGTGGCGCCCGGGCAGATGGCGTGCACGCGGATGCCTTCTGACTGTAACTCACGCGCGAGGGCTTTGGTCATGCCCATGACGGCATGCTTGGATGCGCTATAGAGCGACTGGTTGGCGTAGCCCTTTACGCCGACGACAGAGGTGATGTTGATGATATGCGCGGGGCGATGACGTTTCAAGTGCGGTAGGGCTTCGCGGCAGACCAGAAATGTGCCGCGCGCGTTGACGGCCATGATGTGATCCCATTGCGCTGCTGTGGCATCGGCCAGCGGGCCAAATGCCCCGATCCCGGCATTGTTGATGACGATGTCAAGCCGCTCAAGTTGTGTCACTGATTGTTGAACTGCCGTGATTACGCTGGCCTCGTGAACGAGATCAGCCGTAATGCTGATAGCGCGCCCACCCATGCCCTCGATCTCCGCCTGCACCGATTGCAGTTGTTCAAGTGTGCGCGCGATTAACGCAACCGTGGCGCCGTTGTGCGCGAGTGAGAGGGCTATGGCGCGACCGATGCCCCGTCCGGCGCCGGTGACAAGGGCAACTTTGCCCGTGAGTAGTGATGTTGTCATGGCGCAAGTTTAACCGAAAGTCAGGCGGGCAAAAAACTTTGCGAAGGATTGTGAGTAGGATGGGATGTGTGAAGGCAACCTTCGCAAGGGTCTTATTGCCGTTATGGTGTGGCGATGGCGCAGCCGATGGTGTCGAGCGTCGCGCGCAGCACGTTATTGGGCCATGGTGCCGGCGATTCGTGAATCAGCCAGTCGGCGTTGTAAAGGTCTTCGTGCAAGACGTCGAACACAATCCACTTTTGCCCGCCGCTGCCGGTGAGTAACGCACACCAGATTTCGTGGGAAGGATAGGGTACAGGTCGCGAGCCGGAGCCACCGGGTTGACTGGAAGTATTGATGTCAGTCTGGTAATAAGGGCTGGCGCCGACGACGCGCGCACTCATATCAGCGGTGAAATTGGTGGGACGACTGGCGCGGACGAAGGAGGTGACCTGCACGCCATTGACCTTTGGGCTGAAGTAAGCCAGGTATCGGCTGAAGGCCGCGTCGCGGGGTGAGTTGCCACTCTGGCTGGCGATGATGATCAGGATGACGATCACCGCGACAAGCACCAGAAACATGGCCGAGAGTAGGCGACTCATGCCCTTTGTGTTTCACGCCGCACACACTCCCGGAATCTAAGAAGATCAAGGGAGTGTGTGCGTGTGTGGTGCGCAACCGACTTAGAACTCCCAGCGGCCTTGTGCTTTGAGCAGGTCTTCATAACCCGCTTTGCGCAGCGAGGCCTGCACTTCCTCTACGGTCGCATGGCGCGACGGCAGCGGTGCGGGATCGTTGGCAAGGTGTAATAACACCAGCGCGGTAAACGCCGTGCTCGATCGCAACGCGCGCATATCGACTTTGTCGAGTGTGTCGCCGTAGGTGTGCGGGCCCATATTGGGATGCTTCGGGCTGCCGGTAGCAGCCATCAGCGCGGGCAAACCTTTCATGTTGAAAGAGAAGTGGTCCGAGTAGGGGATCGTGACGCCGCCAGTGACGGTTACATCGTGTTCCTTGCCCGCCAGTTTGCGCATGAAGTCGGCGACGCGCTCGGTGTCATAGCCGCTCATGCCGATCCAGAAGGTGCCGGGGTTGGCAACAATATCGCAGTTGAACACCAACTTGACCTGCGACAGTTCAGCGCGATGTGCGTTAGCGTAAGCGCCCGAACCAATCATGCCGACTTCCTCGCCCGACCAGAGCGCCACGCGGATGCCCATTTTCAACTGATCGCGCACTTTCATCAACGCGCGCGCTGCTTCCATGACGGCTGCTGTGCCGCTGGCGTTGTCCACGGCGCCTTGCGCAATATCATGGCCATCGTAGTGGGCGCACGCCATCAATATACCGGCATTGGGATCTGTGCCGGGGATGTCGGCGATGACGTTCAACCCCGTCGCGGGGAAGACTTCGGATTCAACATGCAGTTGAGCAGGGAGTTCTCCGCCTTCAAGCATGCGCTCGATGCGCAGGAACGTTTCATAGGCAATGCCGACGCCCGGCAGTGTGGGCGGCTCGCCGCCGAAGGTCAGGCTGCCGGTGGGAGGCAGGCAACCGTATTCAGTGGAACTGAACAGGAACCCGACGCACCCTGCCAGATTGGCGCGCGCGTATTTCTCAAGGCGGTGTGATCCTTTGCCAGCGACGAGTGCGATCTTGCCGCGGGCTTTCTCGCCGACGCGCTCGAAGTCGGCTGGTTCGCCGTTGCCCATGTGCACAATTGGCGCCGTGACATCGGCAGGCGGGGTGCCGGGCAGGCCAATGCAGGTCAGGTCATGGCCGTTCACGGTCAGCGCGGTGGCGCCGCGCTTCCAGCCAGTGACGGCAAACTCTTCGGTGTGCGCGTTGCTCAGGCCGTAGCCGGCGAGCGTGTCGCGGATGTAGGCTGCCGCTTTGCGCTCATCATCGCTGGCCACAAATCGCCCGTTACAGTCGTCGCAGAGAACGCGCATGGTTGGCCATGCCGTGGGGGATGACCATATCTCGCCAAGCATAGCCAGCTCAGCGGTGCGAAAGGAGTCGATAGTGTTAGACATATAGCCTCTTTGGGAAGATATTAGGAGACAGAAGATAGAAGTCAGAAGTCAGATGTCAGAATCTGATCTCTGATTTCTGACCTCTGACTTCTCGCCTCTCTTCCTGGCTTACTTAAGCCGAATACGGGGATCGATAAATCCGTACGAGATGTCCACCAGCATTGTCATCAGCACGAAAATAATGGCGTTGAACATGATCGCTACCTGGATGACAGGATAATCGCGCCCGGAAATGGCGCCAAAGTACCACGAACCCATGCCCGTCCATGAGAAGGCGTTTTCGGTCAGAATGGCGCCGCCCAACAACCCGCCCACTTGTCCACCAATCACAGTGACAACGGGCAACAGAGCATTGCGCAAGGCATGCTTCAAAATAACCTTTCTTTCTTTGAGTCCCTTGGCGCGTGCAGTACGCACATAGTCTGAGCGCAGCACTTCCAGCATGGAGGCGCGGGTTAATCGCATGATGCTGGGCATGACGGTTGTACTAAGCACAAGGCTGGGCAGGATCATGTGGTGAAGGGCGTTCCAGAAATAATCCATCCGACCCATTATTAGGCTGTCGATTAGATAAAAACCTGTCACGCGGGTAATCGTAATCTGCGCATCGATGCGTCCGCCTGGCGGCACCCATTTTAAAGAAACGGCAAACAGATATATGGCGATCAACGCCAGCCAGAAAATCGGAATGGATACGCCCGTCAACGCAACTACGTTTGAAGCCGTATCGATGATGCTATTTCGCTTGATGGCTGCCAGGACGCCGGCACTCACGCCAACCGAAATACCGATGATCAGCGCAACGATGATGGCTTCGACAGTGGCCGGCAGACGATAGGCTAACTGATCTATCACCGGCACGCGGTTGATGATCGAGTTGCCGAAGTTACCTTGAAAAATCTGCCCGACATACTTAATGTACTGGATATAGACAGGCTCATTCAAGCCCATCTGCTCTTTGTATTGCTCAATATCCTGCGGGCGGGCGCGTTCCCCCAGCATGATCGTCACCGGGTTTCCGGGGATCAGACGGATGAAAACGAAGGAGAGCATGGATACCGCAATCAGCGTCGGTATTACAGTCAGGACACGGCGGATGATATAGGTCGTCATCGGCAACTCGGGTGGGAAGAATGACGCCGGGACGCATTGAGATGCGCCCCGGCAACTGTGCTACAGCATACGGTTTGATGAAATTCGGCTTAGCGCTCTACGTACATGTACTCCCAACGATCGCGGAAGACCCATGGCACCACGTTCTTCACGCGCTTGGGGGTATAGCTGATGCCCGCAGGCCACGCCACCGGGACGCGCGGCATTTCGTCGTACACGATCTGCTCGGCTTCCTGGTAGATCTTCTCGCGCTTGGCGACATCGCCCTCAGTGCGTCCAGCCTTCAGCAATTCCTGCAACTTGGGATTGGCGTAGTTGTCCTCGGGGTTGGGGGTCTTGCCGTCGATGTAGATGAAGTGATAACCGATGAAGTTATCGGGGTCGCCGTTGTCGCTGCCCCAGCCGAGCATCCACATTGGGAACTTGCCGGCCTTGCGGTCGTCCAGATACGGACCCCAGTCCTTCGTCTTCAGCGTCAGCTTGATGCCGATCTTGGCCAGGTCAGCCGACATGGCTTCTGCAATGGCCTTCGAATCGGGGAAGTAGCCGCGGATGACGGGGATGTACCAGAATTCAGTGCTGAAGCCATCCGGCACGCCGGCTGCCTTGAGCAGTTCTTTGGCTTTGGCCTGGTCGAACGGAATCGCCTTCAGATTGGGGTTGCTGCCCAGGATCGCCGGTGGTGTGAAGCCACCCGCGCGGGTCGCCAGACCGCCGTAGAAGGTCTTGATGATGGCATCCCAGTTGACGCCATAAGCAATGGCCTTGCGTACTTCCGGCTTGTCGAAAGGCTTGATCGCCTGGTTAAAGTTGATGTAACCTACACCCATTGACGGCGAAAGGGTTTCAACGTAGTCAGGATTGCCTTTTAGTGTCAATGCATCAGTCTGCGCCAGGTCTGCCGTATCCAGCGTGCCGGCTTGCAGTTCAGCAAAGCGGGTGCTGTTGTCGGGGATCGAGCGGAAG
>CAIQQO010000466.1 GCA_903873965.1 uncultured bacterium | reverse complement strand
CTGATGGACTTGCAGATCGTGAAAGAGACGTTGCGAGTCGGCTTCAGACAGGGTGCCAGTGGTAGGTTGGCGTGACGCCAAACGCTCTTCCGCCAGTCGGCGTAGATTTGTATTCTGCGTGTGTTCATCCATATTTCCAGCCCTTTCGAGTACACTTGCCGTTAGCGAACCAGGCGATGCACATCGACTTTAATAGCGTTGCGGGGGGGGGGGCGGGATGTCAAACGTTTCTCAGTCAGGTGACGTGTTTCCACATACGCGATCGATTTATTATCCATGGTTACAGGCCCAAGGCTTAGCATGATGTTAAGCCAGGTAAGCTGCCTGATACTGCGTCATTGTAGAGACAACACAGCGCGCTGCGTTAATCACTACTGTGTGCGCCCAGGCAACCAAGCGGAGAACACGCGTTGGTGGCAGTATAGCACCGTAATTGAGGCGGGTTAATCCGCATGCAGCCTGTCCGCGGCAGAAACCACAACGCGAAAACCGTAGTTATCGTAATGATCAGCCGGGAAGTTCCCACTCCGGCTGGCAGACCGGACGCCCCATCGCCCATCGTCGAAACCGCCGCCCCGCAACACACGCGTATCACGGCTGCCCCGATCCTCGCGCCCATCATTGGCCTTGTATGGATAGCCATAAGTCGGAGTCGAGTTGATACATCCCCACAGGCTACTCGTCCATTCCCACACATTGCCCGCCATATCGGCCACGCCATACGGGCTGTCGCCGGCCGGGCTATACTGGCCCACCTCTGTCGTAGCTCTCACATCACTATCGAAGTTGAGCTTAGCGGCATCCGGCTTACTGTTGCCCCAGGGAAACAATCGCCCGTCTGTGCCGCGCGCCGCTTTCTCCCACTGTGCTTCAGTGGGCAGCGTGACCTTGCGCCCCGTGGCCTGGCTGACCCACGCACAAAAAGCCATCGCATCATCCCAACTTACCTGCACCACCGGATGTCTTTCCTTGCCGCGCGGCATCGACCAGCTACGGCCTGTTGCCTTTGCGTACGCCGCATACTGTGCGTTTGTCACAGCATATTTACCGATCAGATAGGCATCCAACCGCAATTTGTGCTGCGGCTTCTCCCAACCTTCTGCATCATGATCGGCATCCGTGCTGCCCATCACAAATTCACCTGCCGGGATGCGCACAAACTCGATCATAGCGTCACGCCCCAGCGTCAAAATAACCGGTGTGGGGTCGAAGTCGGGCTCGCGCGGCAGCCTGTCTTTCTCTATCCGTTCGCGCTCTTCAGCCACTTTGCGCAGGGCATCGCGCCGGTATTGATCCTGTTGCCGCTCGAACTCCAGCCGTTCAGCCTCCTCTTGCGCTCGATGTTTTGCCTGGCGCTCAGCTTCAGCATGCCTTTCCCGTGCTGCGCGATCTGATTGTTCTTGAGCTTGGCGCTCTGCTTCTTCTTGTGCCATGTTCTGCCCTGCGGAGGGGCATCCTGTGGCTTTGTCGTAATCAGCCCGTCTCGCTGGATTCGACAGTACCTCATAGGCTTCATTAATGACGACTGTCTTTTCCGCTGCCTTAGCTTTATGCGTAGGGCTCACGTACTTATCAGGATGCCATGTCTGCATCAGAAACCGGTACTGTTCCTTGATATCAGCCACAGTGGCATTAGGTTCAATATCCAATATGACGTAATAGTTTTTCATTTCATCGCGCCCCCCAGCGCGCCCCCGCGGTCACCTCATGTCACTTTCTGCGATAAGCCGGAACATTAATGAATTTCTGATGTTCGCGGTCTAAATCGGGAAAAGGCTTTAGCAGCAACCTAAACACCAGCGGCATGGCGCGCAAGCGCTCAAGCGGGCTGGGGCGATAGGTGGTGTATCGAAAATCAGTTCGATATTTATTACCGTATTTTGCTGTGTATTGAAAGTATTTAATCAGCTCGTTGACCATCAGTAAGCGCTTCATTGACACCTTCGCTGGCTTTGTTTTTAAGCTGCTTCTCGTCACGCAGCTTATCAGCTACACATACAATTCGCGACCAAGGTGGTAGATAGCGGTTTCAGCCACATTGTGGGAAGCGGACGTGGCGCCAAATACGATTCAGTTATACAAAAGGTTCCTGCAGGAACTGCGAGTACATTGTTCTTCATAGTTCAAGCCCTCGGCTTGGTACAATGTGAGACACAAAACAAACTGCCTGCTATAACAAAATCGTAACGACGACACAGCGGACTGCGTCAGTCACTAAGGCGTGCACGTTCAGGCAGCCAAACAGTAGCACAACATTACCTTCAGTATAGCACCACAATGCCATTCGCGCACGCCTTCATGTAGAAAGCTCCCTGTTAATAGTGTCGTATTCTCTAAATTCATCAAAATATGACTTAGACAGACCCCGTACACTATATATATGCCACTACACTATCATTAATGCAACTATAATTTAACTACTGTGAAAGCGCTATAAATTACGGCCTGCATAGTAAGACCAGTGGCTATGACCACCTCATACCGGCCTTTATGCGCGAACTGTACCGGATGTGGATTGCTGTTTGACGACGTGCGCCTGCTCATAATAGATGAATATCGAGCATGTCCTCTACCCTACCGAATGCGGCAGCATCACCGTAAAAGTGGTGCCTCTGCCCACTTCGCTCTCCACCGTAATCGTCCCGCCATGCAATTCAATCGCGTTCTTCGCGATACTCAGCCCCAACCCCGTGCCTTCCACCTGACCGACATTGCCGGCGCGGTGGAACGGCTGGAACAGATTGGGCAGATCGGCAGCCGGGATGCCGATGCCCTGGTCACTTACGCTTAAGGTGATGCGGTCAGCAGTGGTCGACAGCGTGATAGCGATGGTCGTTCCTGCCGCTGAATACTTGAGCGCGTTCGTGATCAGGTTGGCGAGTGTTTCCTCCATCAACCTGGCGTCGACCAAGACGTTGACGGGCTGTTCGTCGCACGTATAGCGCAGCGTATGCGCCAGCGCGGGGTCTTCCTGGAACTGTTCAACCATCGCGCGGCAGGTAACATCCAGATCGAACCTTTCGGGTTTGATCACATAGCCCTCTGATTGCAGGCTGGTCAAATGCAGCAAATCGTCGATCATCGCTTTCATGTGCTGCACTTCGGTCAATATGTTTTGCAGGCGCCCGTCAACCCGGGCGTCATCCATGCGCTTGCGATGGGCTCTCAGAGTTTCCGTCGTAATGGCGATGGTGGCCAGCGGATTGCGGAACTCATGTGCAGCCACGCTGACAAAGAGCGACTTGAGTTCATTCAATTCTGCCATCTTCTGCACCGATTCGCGCAAAGCGGCTTCGGCCTGTTTGCGCGCCGTGACATCGTGCAGCGCAGCCATATACATCCGCTCGCGCTCAATCATCACGCCATGCAGATGGGTCACAACATCAATCATCTCGCCGTTTTTTGTGCGCACACTCATCTCGAAACTCGGAATCGACCGTCCCGCCTGCATGGCCTCACGCACATAGGCCAAATCGCCCTCGGCAATAGCAGGGATAAACCCCATCTCAAATGTCGTGTGGCCGATCATCTCAGCGCGCACATATCCGGTCAAGATTTCGCAGGCGCGGTTCACATCGTGTATCACTCGGTTTTTGTCCAACAGCACAATCGGATCGGGCGCCTCATTGAACAGGATAGACAGGCGCTCCTCCATGTATTTGCGCTCGGTGATCTCACGATTGCTCTCGCGCCGCCCCAGCCATTGCCCATCGGTGGCGTAGACGGGCGTGCACAAATGGCTGATCCAGCGCGTCTCGCCGCCTGCTGTGAGAATGCGGAAGTCAAATCCCAGCGATTGATTCCGCGCTTCGTGCAAGGTCGCGTGATAATGCTCGCTCAGTCCTGCCTGATCATCCGGGTGTGTGATGCGCTGCATCAGATTCGGATCCGCCATATAATCGGCCACCGTATAGCCGCTGATGCGTTCACACGATGGCGAAACGTAATGATAGGCGCCATCCACGCCGCGCCAAGCTTCCCAGTCATAGGTGAAGTCCGCCACGGTGCGATATCGCTCTTCGCTCTCGCGCAAGGCGTCTTCGGCGAGCTTGCGCTCGGTAATGTCGATGATCGTTACGCGGCATTCCTGTCGATTCGCCGTTACGCTGCCTTCCAGCCGCACAAACAGGCCATTGTTTCCGGCTTGCCCCGCGCGTTGCTCCAGCGCCACTTCACATATTTGTTTCGAGCCTTGCGCAAACGCGCGCGCGATAAAAGCGTTCAACACGGCCCGATCCGGCAT
>CAIQQO010000465.1 GCA_903873965.1 uncultured bacterium | reverse complement strand
GATGGCGTGGCTGCAGGATGACTCGTGGCAGGTCACCAGGTCGTTGCGACCTATCTGGGAGGATGTCGATCTGCTTTTATCAACACCACGCGCGCGCACGTACGCGTTACATGCCCGCAGCGCCAGTTTCGAAAAGCACAGGAACCACATTGAATACAACCAGCCCTATGTGAGCGACACCACTGCCTTTGTCTTCAATGGCATTCTGCGCGGCGTCCACCTGCCCCAGCACGTCGCGGGCAATATCGGCGCCCAACGCATCTGGAACCTGTTGCAGCAGACGTTGAAATCGGGGCAGCCACAAGGCCATACCGCAACTGCCCTGGCGACAACACTAGACCTGCTCAGCGCCCATTCCCAGGAGATAGCGGCCTGTAATATCGGGCTGATTGATCGCGACGCCATCTATGCCGCTTCACGCTATACGCGCGATCCGGACTACTACCAGTTGCGCTATCACAGCAGCGCCGGCCTGCGCATGGTTTGCTCAGAGCCTCTGGCGGGTTATGACTTCGCCGATGTGCCACTGGACCGCGTCATCCAGCTATAGAGCGCTCCCGGAGTCCACCCCTAGCGAATGATCACGGGGGTGCCCACCGGCGCCCAACTGAACAACCATGCTGCATTGGCTTTCGTTAATATCACCACGCAGCCGAGCGAAACGAAGGCTGTGCCGCCAGTCACCAGTGACTCGGGGCCGTGGATGCCATTCTGGATGCGCCCGACGTAATAGATGCCCATCCAATAGGGCAAGCGCCAACCGCGCACAATCGAATTCACGACGGTCAGCCGGTTCTGCACCTTGAAGGTGCCACGTCGGGTACCGCGCGCATTCACCGCCATGGATTTAACCAACGTATTGCCGTTATAGGCATACAGTCGTTGCTGGCTGAGGTAAACAATAATGCGCTTTCCGCTGGCCGCGGCATCAGCGTCCGGCGAAATCGCACTGACTGGCGCCACTGAACTGAACGCAAACAAGCTGACAAGCACCACCACAAGCAAACGAACGAATCTGGTTCTAATCATATCAAGCTCTCCACACTATTCAGCCACTATTGAGCCATTATTTTGGCACCAATGCCGGAATTGTAAAGTAGACCGTGGAGCGGGAAACGCCCATTCATGGCAAACGGTGCATCACTTCAGACAGCGCCTTGCGCGGTTGAGCCGGCGGCACTTCTGCCGGATAGCCAAAATAGAGAAACGCCACAATCTCCTCGGTATTCGGCGATAAACCGAGCAAGGTATACGTGCGTTCATGGCGCGTCATCGGGTTCGAACTCCACTGCATGCCCAGGCCTTCCGCCCACGCCGCCAACTGGATATTCTGGATGGCGCAACAGGTTGCAGCAAAATCCTCGCGCCGGTCAAGTTCACTTCCCTTCAATACGTTCGATACGACGACGATCACCGGCTTCGAAAGCATTTTGGCTTCAGCGCCTGCCCGCACTTTATCGCGCGCCGATTCATCGACATTGAGCATCGACGCCAGCGCCACCTCGGCATTGGCTGCGGCCAGCGCTTGGTGGGTTTTCGCACCCAACACCGTAAACCGCCACGGCTGCGTCATGTGGTGGTTCTGCGCCCACAAGCCCGCGCTGAGCACGCGATCCAGCACAGCAGCTTCCACGGGAGTATCGGTAAAACGCTTGATACTTCTGCGCTGCACAATAGCCTCAATAACATCCATACACTTCCTCCAAAACAACTGAGTGAATCACTCGACCGAGATCGCAGGACAGCGCCCATGATCATCGTTCGACGACCCACCTATCTTAGCGCTTCTCAATTTCACCAGAAGCATGTGCGATCGCAGATGCGCTTACCTTACAATGACGCCATCATGCTAAAGAGTATGCTCGATCGCCTGGCCAGTCCACAATATCGGCGTCCCACGGGACTGCTCGGTCGCTACATCGGCCGAAAAATGGTCGAACAGCACGCGCCCGAAAATGACTGGACCATCGCCTTGCTGGGTGTCACGCCCCATGACCGCATCATCGAGATTGGCTGCGGCGCCGGATATGCCATTGAACAGTTGGCGCGTGCCATCACGCCTCCGGCGCAAACACAAGGCGACCGGACAGCGCCTGCTATCGCCGGCGTGGACTTCTCAGAGACGATGATCAGCGTCGCACGGCAACGCAATGCCAGCGCCGTGCAGGCCGGCCGCGTCGACCTGCAGCTAGCCGACGCTGCTGCGCTTCCTTTTGAAAATAGCGGCTTCCATAAGGCCTACAGCATCCATTCGATCTACTTCTGGCCGGAACCGCTCAAAGCCTTAGGCGAAATCTGGCGCGTACTTCGTCCGGGCGGCCAGATCATGATCACCTTTCAGCCCAAGGCTGCGCCCGAGGAAACCGGCAGCAAGGACTTCAGGCCGTATTCCGGCGTGGAGCTTTCTGCCCTGCTGCATGTCGCCGGTTTCCGACAGATCGACATCCGTGACGGACGTACGGCGACACACCGATCCAACTACACGGTCGTTGGGATCAAACCGGCCAAGCCCTGAACCTATGAACGTTACTTCAACCCGCTCTGAAGTACAAAGTCGAGTCGCAGGAACGGCGCCATTCTGACGCTCTCCAGCTTGACATTGCTGGGCACGACAAAAGCCACCTTGCCGGTTTGAATCTGACCCGCTGTCAGGTCAACGGCCTCAATCTGATCACTCACGCCACCCAGTTCGGAGGTGTATATAGCGCCAGTGGAATCGACCAGTACGAAGTACATCGGATTAACAAACAGTTTGTCAGTCGATGACACATTACTCACTGCGATATCCACCGAGACCAGCCGGGTGCCTTCGGTCGGGCGATACAAAATGCCGGGTTTTGCCGGATCAGCCAAACCCGCAGCCATCAGCGAGTACCCGTCAACCTCCACTTTGGAGCCCATGGCAGGCAGCGCTGGCGCAACGCGCTGTGTGGCTGCCTTCAACGGCGTGTGGCCGGCAGGAGCCGGCTGCAGGTTGACTGTGACGCTTTTCTCCGAACCCGTGGTCAGATCAGGCGCGTAGCGATAACCAGTTATCTTGGCACGCTCCGGGACGCTGTAGCCCATCCAGCCATCGGCATGTTCACCGGCCTGTAATTCGATGACTGGAATCTCGTTGTCGAGCGCCACGAACTCGGGCGGGTAGGCATTGCCTGCATCGTCCAGCAACGCGGAGTTGAGCGGTTGCACCGTCAATTTGGCGCGCGCCGTATTGCCCAGTTGGAAATGGACAGCCACAATGCGCTTGCCACTCTTGACCTTGTAGTCACGATTGACGACCGCAGGGTCAGCGATTTCACTGACTGAAAGGGAACAGCCATCCTGTTCGAGTGTGTCGCCAAAATAGGCCGTTCCTGACGTTGCCGAAGGGCTGCTGGATGATGCCTCTTTGGTCGGGGCATTACTGTCTGCAGCCTGTTGCGTCACTTTGGGCGCCTTAACGGCAGTAGCAGGAACACTGGTCACAGGCGCGGATGTGGACGCTCCCGGAGACACCAGACCACAAGCCATGACAAAGACAGCCAAGACGGCCGTTGCAGGCGCCACGAACCAACGCGGGCGATCAATAAAAGACTGACTCATATTGCACCTCTCTCAAATCACTCATCTGTATATCCCCCGTAACTACCGATAATATTACTCTATTCGCGAGTGGCGGCAAGGAAAAGTACTACAGCCACGCCCAACCCAATTTGATGACGTCATCAGGCGCTGAATGAATCCACAGATTACACAGATTTACACAGATTACAGAGATTCACGCAGATGATCGAGAGGATTGCTGTAGGGTGAGGTTCCACTCGGTTTTGGATGCCCGAGTCTCCAAATCAGGCGTTTGATGTTTCCCAATCCGGATTAATCTGTGTCATCTGTGCAATGTGCGGACTCTTCCGAATCCAGTTGTCACTCAGCCGTCAGGTAGGCACGATGTGACGGGATGATAATGGGTCCTATACAAGTGATGATGAAACCCAATCTCAAGAGTCTGTTCATGGTCTTCACGGTGGCCTGTCTCACGGCCTGTGGCAGTGCGGGCGCGCCAACAGCGCCGCTTCCAGCCGCAACAACCACGCCACAGCCCGTCGCTACGGCATGGAATCCTTCAATATCGATCTCACCCTCGGGTGAAGCCGCTATCGCACTATCGCCCGATGTGACGCTGACCATGGTGCGCGTGCCGGCCGGCCCTTTCCTGATGGGCAGCGGTGACACCGAAAATGATGCGCTGGCCATCGAGAAGCCACAAACTACCCTGACGCTCGATGAGTATTACATCGGCAAGTATGACGTGACCAATGAACAGTATGCGGCCTTTACGCGCGCCACTGGCCGAACCTGGACGATGCCGCTGGCGAAGGGCCAGTTTCCAGTGGTCAACGTGGCATGGAAAGACGCCATCGCCTTCTGCGATTGGTTGGGGCAAGCGACCGGGCGCATTGTGCGATTACCCAGTGAAGCCCAGTGGGAGAAGGCGGCGCGTGGCACGGATGGGCGCAAGTACCCCTGGGGCAACGAGGATCCCGATGCCAAGCGCATCAACTTCAATAACAATGTGCGCGGTACAACCGTCGTCGGGCAATACAGCCCTCAGAGCGACAGCCCGTACGGCGTAAGTGATATGGCCGGCAATGTGCGCAACTGGACGAGCAGCCTCCTTAGCGCCTACCCTTATCGCAACGACGATGGCCGTGAGAACCTGCAGGTTGATGAATGGCGGGCTGTGCGCGGCGGTGGCTTTATATCCGGCGGCCGTGGCGTGCGCAGCGCCAACCGCGAGAGCTATAGCCCGACCGGCAAATACGACAGCATCGGGTTCCGCATCGTGATGTTGCCGGGGTAACCTACACGGCGCGCGGCGAGTTTTCAATGTTTTTCTAATACTTCTGGCGTACATTATCAGTACGCAGCATCACATGATAACCATGCGATGCCAGTATCGTACGTTTCCTCGTTGACACGTTAAATGTCTGGAGGTAGTGATGTACAAAAATATCCTCGTTCCGTTAGACCTGTCCAGCAGGGCCGAAGCCATATTGCCGCATGTTGAAGAATTGGCACGTTGTAGCGATGCGCGCGTCATTTTCCTGCATGTCCTCACCCAGAAAGCACAGGTGCTCGACATGACGGGAAACCAGATCGAGCTTGAAATTCAGCTTTACAGCGAGCGCCGCATGCGGGCCGAGAACTACTTGTTGCAGCGAGTCACTTTGTGGAGAGCAAAGGGCATTCACTGCGAGTATCGCGTGATCGATGGGCACCCGGTGGAAAGCATCATCGAGATCGCCGATGAGGTGAACGCCGACCTGATCGCGCTGGCCAGCCATGGTCGCAGTGGATTAGCGAGCGTGGTTTATGGCAGCGTCGCCACCGGCCTGTTGCATCGCATCAACCAGCCAATACTCGTTATCAAGAGCGTGGAGAAACCAACCGAACGCAAAGAAACCGCCAAACAGGAAGCGGTGTCATCGCCGTCCTGATACCAGGTGCCATGATGAACCTCTACCCCTGCAAGGTATAGGTTTTGGACTTCTTGTGGTTGGCGCTCTGGCGAACGCGCCATTCTGTCGGCGTGAAATGCGAGTCAACCAGCGTCTGCAGCGCATGACCTTGATGGGGCGACTGCACACGGAACGTATCGTCCGGTGAAAATGCGAATACCTCGGTTTCACCGCCCAGGCTGACGTAGAACAGTTTCAGCGGTTCTTTTCCGGTCTCATCGGCGCGCACCGGCAAGTAGATGGGACCTTCCCAGAGCTCGGGGCTCTTTTGGGCCGACACAGAGCCGCTGAACATGGCCGACAGAACGACGCCGTTGCCATCGCGCAATGCGAACGACACCGGCACTGTCTCTTTAAGTTCGATGCTGGCATGGTAATAGGGCGTGGAGAAGAAGGCGCGCTCCATGAGGGTAAACATCAGCGAGGTGTTATACGCGTGCACCAGATAGAAGCCTGTCACGGCGCCGTTGTCTCCCGCAGCCTCCACCAGCACCGAAATCGTAAATTCGTTGAAGCGCCTGCCCATATACTTCAAATCGGATGCGCTGATCTGCATCACACCATGCCCATCAACACTCACCGGCTGAAGATGCATCGGCTGCAAAATCCGCTGCCAGTATGACAAGTCTGTGCTGCCAAACAGGGCGACTTCTTTGACATTCTCGATGTCAGCCATGTACTGAATGTGTGTCTTTTCGGTTTTTTCTGTTTGTAACATTGGTATCGCTTGCTCTGTTTGGGGTGAAACACCCATGTCTTCGTTATGTCTCCGTTGCACTCTGTAACTAAATTGCCTTATATGTATATCCGCTAGGGGCATAAAGCGGTATCCGTCAAATGGCCGATTGATACCCGGTCGAATGGCTATGCCAGAACAGCGGCTGTGACGAACAGGATCACAAGGCAGGCAAAGGCCAGTGCGAAGCAGAAAATGGTCGCGCGCTGATTGAGCAACTCATTCGCCTCCTCGTTCCTTGAGATGAAGGTCAATTCCTGTTCCACGGTGTGTTGTTTGATGTTGTTCATGATTTTCCTTTTCAGCTAAATGTGTTCTTTAGATACAGAAACCGGGTTCGTGTCGAGTGATGCGCACATGTCCCATCATCGAGCGCGTACGCCGCGTGATCGAATTCACCCACTGAGTAATTGATCGAAATGAAATCATCTGTTGCATCGTGTTTTCCTATCTCATTTATACGAGTCCAGGCCCTGAATTGTCATATCTGCACGGGTGATGGATAAGTGGAGAAAAGGAGATATACCCGTCTGTGGAAACGAAGGGGACAATGAGATGATGCGGAGATACGGTGAAAGAGAGCAGGAACGCGCCAGGAGTGCGGCAGGGAAAAATAAAAACGGGGTGACACACAGGTCACCCCGCAGAACATGCTTGGGGGAGTGATGTTATGCGACGAGGGATCTATTAGCCCAGAAACCAGTGGCTAGGGTGCCGGGATTGAGAATCGACTCCTCTCCCCTGCCCCAAGCCTCCAACGGCTCATTCTCTTCAACCGACAGACTGGCAGCGTCGAAGCGCCGCACAAACCGGCCATCCGGCAAAAAGAAGTGGATTTGATTGCACTCAGAAATATACACGTTACCCATACGATCCACCGCAAACGCGTCAACATTATCCAGATCGTCAGGTTCACCGCCGCCTTGCCCGAAACTCATGACATAATCTCCATTCGAGCTATATTTGTAGACAGCATCACTAAATACACTCAACACATAGATGTTTCCCTGGCCGTCTACGATTGGCATGTTCTCAAGCTGCAGTTTTATATTGCTGCTCATGTTCATCTGACTCCCGCTCATTGATTTCAACTATCCGAGACAATACGCAACCTATTTATACTCCACGATAAGTGACATGTAAATATCTACAAAGGATACAAAAAGGTATACTAAGTCGCTATGGCCAAACAGAGTGCTGTGCGAGGCTGGCTGTGTCAACCACATGCACCTGCCCGCTGATCGTGATATAGCCCAGATTTCCCGACCACGAAGCGCCATCCAGGTTGCCATAGGGTTGCGTGCGCGGCAGGGTCAACGTCTCGGAACCGACGCCCGTATGCACATCCAGAACGTCCAGTGAGCACGTCTTCTCGTCCCTGACGCACTGAACCACGGCCAGCCCGCCTATGCCAAGGTGAGTCAACCATGAGGGTAGAATGCCTTTTGTCCGCAAAACATACTGCCACTGGCGTTCACCCGTCGCTACATCGAGTCCCCACAGTTCAGTGGTCTGATTATCATAGTCCGGCACCGCGCTGACGATCAGGATGCCTGCAGACACGCCTTGAAAGGTCAACTTGTAACGCTTGTCCTCGTCGAAGCGCTGCACCTTGCCGTTCTTCATATCCACCGAGGCTACCCACCCAGTCCTGCCCGAGTCGCCGGTCAAGAACATCGCGTCTGCCGTCATGAGCCGATTCTCGCTGGTCACAAAAAACACCGACATCTGCTGGGTGGACACGATCGTGCTCCACACCTGTTTATTGGAAGCGATGTCCCAGCGCTGAATGCACAACGACGACCACGAATACACTGTGATCAACGCCTTTCCATCGCTGGTCACCGCCATATTGTCCGAGGTGGCCAGTGTCATGCGGATGTTATCTATGCTGCAGGCTGGCGTCAGTTTTTGTACTGCGCCGCTGGCGGGATCGATGACAAGAACCACGTTATCACCGCCGCCCTGCTGAGTTTGATCCATCACCACCACCCGGCCTGCGGCATCCAGAATGCCCGGAGGTGTGGTGTTCAGCCGCTTGCTCCATGCCGGTTTGCCGGATTCGGCATCGAAGCTCTGCAACGTACCATCTTTATTCAGGGCCACGACATCATGGCCATACAGCGCCAGACACGCCGGCCGACAACTCACAGGCAACCCGGTGGCCAATGAGACTTGCCACGTCACCGCGCCGGATGTGGCATCGAGCGCCATCAAGGTGGTCTGGTCGACGACATAGACAAAACCATTGGCGGACAAGAGGGGGGTTTGTGTGGCGGTATCCTTGTTCAACAAAGGGCCTTTCCATAGGGTCGACAACGTCGCCCCATCCACTGCCGTGACATAGGTTTTCGAGGCATTCAGGTCAGTGGCGCGCACGACAAAATTCTGCGCAGCATCCTCGGCGCGCGGCAACAGGACTGCGTTCTTGTAGACATAGGGTGGCAGTTCAAACGCCTTCCCGGTAATCGCGCTGATATCGCCTTCGCTGAGTGCGATGTAGTACAGGACGGTGCCGATGATCAACGTAGTCAGCATGACGCTGAACAGGCTGCCCAAGGCTGATCCCCGGCGACGCGGCGCCACATAACGCGATGGCGCATAACGCGGCGCCTCATAAGCGGGCGCCTGCTGCACCACGATGCGTTCGACTACGCGCTCCTGCACCTGGGGGTGTTGATGTTTGAGTTTGGTGCCGCAATAGCTGCACTTCACCTCGTCGGCGACCATTTCGACAGGCGCACCGCACTTGGGGCATTGCATGACACTGAGTTGATTGGTTTCTGGCATGATGATATTAACGCAACATTCTGCTCACTCGCCGAGTTCGTCGAGTTCGGGCAGGCTGTCTGGGTCTGGCAATGAAGCGATACTGATTCGTGCGGGCTGAACAGGGTCGTAGGACACGAGCATGACAGCGCCTGCCTTGAGCAGCGCCATCCGTGATCGATCCACCACCGTTTTGATCTCGGCCGTGAAGGCCATCTGTAACGCAGGTTGGACTTCCACAAGCAACCTGATCTGGGGAAACCCATCAAATACCAGGTTCGTCTCCCAGCGTTTCAAAATTATCGCCGGTGCAATCATCATGCCAGACATAGCTTCATTCATAGAATTGACCATGCGGTGCTTTCTTCCCTTGTCCTTCAGGTCAGCGCCATGCACCTTGTTTATATGACTTATTGACCAAGCGCATATTGGGTGACAGTCGAGCCATCGGTGACAAACAGGTTACCTTCGGCATCCAGCACTACAGCGTTGGCAGAACCCTGAATCGAAAAGGCACGGATAAAACGGCCATCGGTGGTAAACATGCTGACCCGAGAGGATTCCGCCACATACAGCATGTTCTGACTATCAATCGCGATGCCATTGGCATTGCTGAATTGCCCGGGCTGATCTCCGGCGCTGCCGAAGCGCGATTGGTAAGTGCCATCGGCTGAGAATTTGAAGATGGCATTCTCGCCGCTGGCATAGATATAGATATTGCCCTTTTGATCGACCACCGGCGCGTTGTCCAATTCGAGATTGTCGGTCTGATTGCCAATGGGCGCCTGCACAGTGAGTGTCACTTTACCCTTGGCATCCCAGCGCACAAGATCCTCGCGCGCGCCCTCACGCGACGTAAAAAAACCGTTGCGGCGCTCGTACCACATCGCTACCAACCCGCCATCGGCCGTGGTGGCCAGTTCAGCAAAACCCGCTCCAGGGCCGCCGTTATAGGCCAGCGGCCCGATCTTGGCGCCAGTCAGCCCGTTATAGCGCACGACGATGCCGTTCTCGGGCACGTACACGGTGCCCTTGGCGTCCACCGCAAACCCGACGGTCACTGACTTGGTGTTGCCTGTCTTGAACTGCGACACGTACTGTCCCGACTTATCAAACACCTGCACGCGCCCGCCAGAATAATCGGCGACGTAGATATTGCCCTGGCTATCCACTCCCATACCGCGCACATCACTCAGCTTACCCTGCGAGGTGCCCTTTGACCCGAAAGACATCACCTTGATGGCATAACCAGGCGTGGGCGTGACCGCGCGCGTAGGCGAAGGGATTGGAGTGGGCGATTTTGCGGCCTTGGCGGCCGTGGACAGCGCGGAAACCGTCGCCAACTGTGGCTTCATATTTGAGGTGGCCGTGTTGAATATATTCGATACGTTGTTCATGACGACCAAAATGATGATGGCCGTAACCCCGAGGATCACCAGCGGCAACAAGACGCTGCCGAGAACGCAGCCGGCGCCGGTGGCTACCGTTGCCTTGGCGATCTTCCTATCTGTTGGCGTGAATTGGTACTGGACAGGTTGTACGCTGACGCGAAACGGCTCAGCCGGCGGTAATAAATTGACGGGCACGGGCTGGATGCTGCCGCAATAGCCGCACTTTACCGTCTTCTCTCCGCGGCCATCATAATCGATGGGAGCGCCGCAGTTGTCACACTTAAAAGACTCAACTTTACCCGATTCACTCATAGTTTCACTCTGTCCAATTGGCTGTCACCGATCAATCACATCCGACCGCATGACTACTGTAACGCGGCCGGGGCGTGAATGTAATATCGGTTACAGGGACAAAAAGGGATACAAACCGGGCAGCTTGCCGCTCAATCCAGGACAAGCACCGCCCCAAATCGGCCGGTTTTGCCCTTTTCGGCGCGGTGTGAGAACCATTCCTGCGTGTTACTCGCCGTGCAATGCCCGGCCACCTCGACGTGAGTCACGCCGGCGGTGTGGCATTGGGCACTTGCGGCCTGCCATAGATCGACGTGGGGTTTGGCGCCAGCCCCGCCCGGATACGAAATCACGTTGTGCGGCACAGCGCCCTGAATCTTCGCAGCCACGTCCTCACCCACCTCAAACTGTGTCGGGCCGATCGATGGCCCGACGCAGGCGTGGATGTCGCCGGGTTGGCAGCCAAACGCCAGAGTCATCGCGTGAACGGTGGCCGGCACAATGCCCACCACGATCCCCATCCACCCGGCGTGGGCAATGGCGATGGTTTTGCGAACGGGGTCATGAAACAGGATCGGGACACAGTCGGCAAAGCGCAAGGTCAGCGCCAGACCGGGCGTGTTGGTCACCATCGCATCGGCATGCACATCGTCCTGCCCCAGATCGGCTTGACTCACCATGCGAACGTGATTGCCATGCACCAGCCACGATGTCAGCGCTTCATCAGGCTGCAACCCGAACGATCCCAGCATGCGACGCCGGTTTTCGCGCACAGGCTCAACGGCATCGCCCGTGCTGCGGCTAAGATTCAACGAATGGTATTGACCCTCACTAACGCCGCCCAGGCGCGTAAATACACCGTGGCGCAGCCCATTCGCGCTCAGACTGTCGAACTGATACCAGGCCATGCCGCCAGAGGTCAGGCGCTTCATGAGGCCTGCGCTGCCTGCGCGCGCGGATCGGCAGTGTAATAGAAGCGAATCTGACCCGTGAGTGTCTCATACTTCAACGGTAGCGTGATGCCATCACGAGCTTCATTCGGCACATAGGCCCACTTTCCCGCCAGGGCTTCAATCAGCGTACGCGCGTGCGCTTCCACACCCGTTAGATCGGTCAGGTTGCGCTCAAAAACCACGACCCAGCGATCCTTGCCGGCTTCATACGACACGAATTGCGTGTCGAATGTCGCCTTCACCCGATTGCCTTCTGGCAATTTCCAACCCATTGATACTTCAATATGCTCCATGAGTAGTAGTATATCGCTATGATTGCGCACTATAATGTGGCTGATCAGGGCGATTTAACTTCAGGGAATAGTGGAGAGCGGGCACGATGTTAAAAGTCAACCAGCTGTTGCAGGGGCGCTATCGAATCGAAAGCATCCTCGGCCAGGGCGGCATGGGCGCTGTCTATAAGGCGCTCGAACTGGAACTGGATGTAGATTGCGTCATCAAGGAAATGTTTCTTCCGCAGGACGACGCCTACGTGGCCTCCACAGTGTCGCAATTCAAGCGCGAAGGGCGCACACTAGCCAGTCTTCGCCACGCCAACCTGCCGCGCGTGACGCAATATTTCGTGGAAAACGGCAATTACTACATGGCGATGGACCTGATCAGCGGGAAGAGTCTGGATAAGCTCATTCCGCCGGGCGGTTTGCCCGAATCCATCGTGCTGGGATACGCGGATCAGTTGCTGGATGTGCTGGAGTACATTCACAGCAAAGGCGTCGTCCACCGCGACATCAAGCCCGCCAACATCATTATCCGGGAAGACGGGCTGGCATTCCTGGTGGATTTCGGCCTGGTGAAGCTGACTGAAAACAGCATGGTCAGCCGCAGTATGCGCGGGCTGACGCCGCATTACGCGCCGCCGGAACAATATACAGGCGGCACCGATCAGCGCAGTGACCTGTTTTCACTCGCGGCGACGATGTATCAAGCGCTCACGAGCGTGTTGCCCGTCAGCGCAACCGACCAGAGCGCCGGCGATATCCTCACGGATGTCTACCACCTGCGCCCCGACATCAGCGAAAACACCGCGCGCGCCATCATGAAGTCGTTGATACTGGATCGGAAAGGACGGTTCCAAACTGCCGGCGACATGCGCGCAGCACTGCGCCCCAATGCGACAGTCAATAACCAGCGGACAAGCAGCATCCCAGTTCAGGCGCCGACGGTGGTTGCGCCGGTCAGTACAACCGCTAGACCCAGTCAGCCCCCGGTCCCTGTCAAGTCGCCCCTTTCCATATCGCAACCCATCAGCCAGCCTGATGCCAACAAGAGTGTAGCTGCAGCCCCACCCGCGGTGAAGGCCAAATCCGGCCTGGTGGGGCTGTTGATCGGCGCAGTGATATTGATCGTGCTGATCGTCGCCGGCGTGCTCATCGTGCCCGGATTACTCGCACCGGCCAGCGAACCTCCTTCTGCAACCACGGTGCCAGTCACTACGCAAGCCGCTACAGAAGTCTCAACCCGACCCGCGACGCGGGTTGGCCCTACGGTCACGATCCTTGTGCCCAGTCCCACCGCCGTCAGTCTGCCCGCCTTGAGCGGTAACGCTTTCACGGCAACACTGGCACCCGATATCGTCATGCCATTCATTCGTATTCCTGCGGGTGACTTCATGATGGGTAGCCAGGCTTCTGCCGCATCCGCCAATGCCGGCTTCGATGGGCCGCAACACGTTCTGTCGCTCGATGAGTACTGGATGGGGCAGTATGAAGTGACCAATGCACAGTTTGGCGCTTTCGTACGCGCGACAGGCTACCGCACCAGCGCAGAACAGAATGGCGGCGGCGCCACCTTTGACGGCAAGAAGTGGGTGCAGACCGCCGGCGCCACCTGGCAACACCCAACAGGGCCCAAAAGCACCATCACCGACAAGGACAACTGGCCGGTGACGCAGATCAGTTGGAATGACGCCGAGGCTTTCACGATATGGGTTAGCGCCATCACCGAGCGCAAAATACAACTGCCCAGCGAGGCGCAATGGGAAAAAGCGGCGCGCGGCAATTCGACGCCCGGGCGTCTATTCCCGTGGGGCGATCAAAAACCTGACCTGACCCTGGCCACCTTTGGCACGAACCTGACGCAGACAACGCAGGTGGGAAAGCATAGCCCGCTGGGTGACAGCCCGCTGGGCGTCGCCGATATGGCCGGCAATGTGTGGGAGTGGACTATCAGCCTGTGGGGCGCTGGCCCGCAAAAACCGACCTTTGGCTACCCGTATGACGCGGCTGATGGCCGCGAGGATCTCACCAGTCACGATAGAAGGGTGCGGCGCGGGGGAGGCTATCTGAGCCCGGCAGTGGAACTGCGCACGACGCAACGCTCATCACTTGGCCCCGACGAAGCCACCAGCGACACCGGATTTCGCGTGGTGATTAACGTCGGCACAGGCAATTCCAATGCAACCAACAATGGCGCGGCAGCCCTGGCCACGGTCACCCTGATGCCCTCAGGGCAGGCAACCGAAACGCCAACCGATGTACCCAGCGCGCCAACGGTTGCTCCGGCTATCGCTCAACCGACTGTCACGACCATCGTCGTGAACGACACGCCCACGCCCCCACCCACAACTGTGCCGGACACGCCCAAACCCAGGGACACGCCCAAACCCGCAGCGACGGCAACCTATCCGGTGCCGACAAAAGCGCCGACGCAGGCGCCAGTGCCGACTCCGGCACCGACACAGGCGCCAACGCAGGCACCGACTCAGGCACCGACTCAGGCACCAGCGACTCCGGCGCCAACGGCTCCTCCGATGCCGACAAATCCGCAGCCGACAGCCAAACCATGATCTCAGGACTGACGCGAATGTAGCACAATAGGCGGGATGATGACAACAGTACGCTAAACGGAAGCATGATTTGCTCGACGATGACACGCGCAAATTCATGCCTGAAGCCACAATTGAGACGGTCGTGTATAACTACATGATGATGCGTATGATGAGGGCCT
>CAIQQO010000464.1 GCA_903873965.1 uncultured bacterium | reverse complement strand
TCACCGCTAAACCCACTGCTGGCGCCTTTGAACCTGGATCCCAACATACCTGCCACGTTACACACGGTGGCTGTGCTTCCAGGCAGCCCCGCTATCTATCTGCTAACCGGTACGGGTTGCAATGGTGCGCCTGCGCATGATCCGCGCCGAGTAATCCGCCCAGGCGATCATTGTGATACCGGAGCGTATCAGCATGAGTGGGCTGCCTATTACTTCGACCTGGCACAAGGCGGCGGGCAGCACACGACGGTTAACAGCTATTTCGAAGTGCCGATCAGTGTGACGGTACTCAATGATGCGGGTGAACCAGTCACAGGCGGCCGCATCAGCTTCATCTCACCTTCGTCAGGCGCCGGCACAGCACCGACAACGACCATCGGGATCATCGATGAGAACGGTATTGCGAGCGTGCTGTTGCGCGCGAATAACCTTGCGGGCAGCAATTATGTAGTCACTGCAACGGCCAACGGGATCGACGATCCAGACTTTCTGGTGACCTTCATCATGACGAACGACCCTCTGCCCATCGACTTGCGCCTTACGCTGGATGTCACACCGGCCGATGTCATCGCCGGAGAAGCATTAACGTACACGCTGACGTACAGCAACGCGGGCGATGGCGTGGCCAGCACCGTATTTATCACCGATCTGCTGTCTGGCTGGTTGACAAACGTCGCCTACACGAATACCGGGACGGTATTTGTGAATCAAGGCGGCGCACCGTTCCAGTGGAGCATTCCCAGTCTGCCGGGGCATAGCGGCGGCATCGTCACGATCACGGGCATCCTGACACCGGATGTTGCCGGCGTGGCGACGATTCCGAGCACGGCGATTATTGAGGCCAGTGATGGCTCTTCAAGCAGCAGCAACTCCGTCTCAACAAACTTCAACGTCTGGTACCGGCTGCATGCGGCGAAAGATGGCAACGGCACTGGCAGCTATGTTATCTATCAACCGGGAGGCGAACCTTACCCGGGTAACGCTGACATCAGTGCGCCGTACGGGACGGACTTCGTTTTGGAGCCTGCCGCAGGTATTGGATCGGATATGACATGGAGCAGCAACTGCCTGCGAGATGGTTATCTGTGCAACCTGACACTGACTTCAACGATGAATGTCACCGCGACGTTCTTCTTGAATCAGTTCTCGATTATTACAAGTTATGAGGGCAGCGGGCAAGGCACGGTTCAGTTTGATCCAGCGCCGGATGGAGGCAGTAACCTGTTTAACTATGGCAGACTGGTCACCCTGACTGCCGTCGCCGATTCCGGGAGTGTATTCACAGGTTGGACAGGCGCCATATCAAGCACACAGACTTCCTTTACGGTAGTCATGACCGGGGATGTGGAGATCACTGCCACCTTTGTCGCACAATACTCGCCTATTGATTTGCGATTGGCGCTGAGTGTAACGCCTACCAAAGCTACACCCAGCCAATTTGTGACCTATACGCTGGTTTACAGCAACGCGGGACTGGGCACCGCCTATGACACCATGATCACCGACTCGATGCCGGTAGCACTGACCAGCGTCTCATTCACCAACACGGGTGCGATCACCATGAATCAGATCGCATCAGGCTACCTGTGGAACGTCGGCAACCTGTCGTCCGGCATGGGTGGTATTGTTACGATCACGGGGATGATCAAGACTGATCTGGGTGGCGTCTCTACAATCAGCAACACGGCGTTGACGACAGCAATTGGCGTCGTAACGCCTACCAGCAGCAGCGCGTTCGTCGCGATGTGGTACCTCATGCGCACGGCAACCAGCGGCAATGGCGCTGGCAGCGTAGTGCTCAGCCCAACCGGCACCTCCTTCCCCTATGGCACATCGATCACGGCAACAGTTGCGCCTGCCACCGGATCGCATCTGGGCGGGTGGAGCGCCAACTGTACAGTTCAAGTCAACTTGTGCCGCGTGACGCTGACGTCAACGAGTACCGTGACAGCGACGTTCGTACTTGATACGCACGCACTGACCGTAACAACCGCCGGCAAGGGACGCGGCAGTGTCGTCATCAGCCCAACGCTAGCCTTGTATAACTACGGGACGCAGGTGACACTCAGAGCCGTCATCAGCCCGGCCAGTTTTTTCACAGGCTGGAGCGGCGGCATCTTGAGCACGACCAGTCCGATCACACTGACGATCACGTCAGAAACGACCGTCATCGCCAACTTCGATACGCGCAGAACCTTCGTGCCCATGCTTCTGAGGCGCTAGCGTAAACGTGAAACGTGATCGGAGCAATCTGATCACGTTTCGGGGCATACACTTCACGTTTCACGCCCGCCGCACACTTCACGCCTCACGTTTCACGTTTCACGGCATTTATGCTACATTGCTGCCACAGGTGAAACAATAATGAAAGCTCAACTTAAGCAGTGGAACGGTACGCCAACCGTTTATCTGGACGACAAGCCGGCGTTTTTCGGCTGTCATCTGGTCGGTTATATGAATCCCGAGAATCTGACTGAGCACCAGCCGTTTGCGAAAAAATACAAGGATGCTGGTATTCATATCTATTCTGTGGACACGTTGACGCACGAATGGCGCGGCCCGCGCCCCGAAGATCCGAGTGGCAGTCCGTATGACTTTTCACTCGTCGGCCCGCGCATGCAGGCCTATATCGATGTTGATCCGGACGCACTCTTCCTGATGCGCATGGGTTTTGAAACGCGCTGGGTGCCTGATAACTGGTGGAACAAGGCGTATCCCGACGAGGTGGAGATTTTATCCGATGGCGTCGTATGGGGAGAATCATTTGCCTCGAAGGTGTGGCAGGCGCAGGTCAACGATATGCTGCGCGCTTTTGTCGAGCATCTGCACAAGATTGGCCTGTATGAGCGTGTCATCGCCTACCAGATCGCTGCCGGGTCATCGGGCGAATGGATCAAGGATACATCGTGCATGGTATTGCCGACCAATGACTACGGCGTCCCGATGCGCAGACATTTCCGCAGCTGGCTGAGCGCACGCTATGGCACAGACTCGGCGTTGCAGGCTGCGTGGGCCGATCCGAAAGCCACACTGGATAACGCCGAAGTGCCTACCTATGACGAGCAGTCCAACACCACTTCCGGGCGCGTTTTCCGCGATCCGCAGCGCGAGCGCAAGGTGATCGACTATTACGAATGCCTGTCTGAGCTATGCGCCGATGACCTGCTGAGTTTCTGCCGCACGATGAGAGAGCTTACGAATGGCGAGAAACTGACCGGAGCCTTCTTCGGCTATGTGATGGAGCTGGCATGGAACATGAGCTTCTTCGCCGGCAACAATACGCTAGCCGAAGGTGCCGTTTCGACAATTCAGCGTAGCGGGCACCTGGGCTTGCGCAAAGTGCTCAAGTCGCCCGATATCGACTTCCTTGTCAGCCCCTATGGCTATGCCTTCCGTGGATTAGGCGGCGACGGCCTGCCGATGCAGCCGGCCGAGTCATTGCGCGTGAATGGCAAGATCTATCTGATGGAAGAAGACACGCTGATGCACAACAACTTCGACCCCGGCGGGCGCAATCAGAGCGTGGAGAATTCGATCGCGGTGTATCAACGCAACTTCGCGCAATCGATCACACACGCGCACGCCGTGACGTGGTTCGAAACAGCACAATTGCACGAAGATGACAGCCTGGTCGAAGAGCGCAACCACTGGGTCAAGCGCTTTCAGGACCTGGGGCAGTGGGCGTTACCGCTGAACCGCAAACCCAGCGCAGAAGTAGCAGTCTTCCTCGATGACGAGTCGTATTACTACGAGAACATCCGCAATACGGTCGATCTGCCATTGATCTGGCACCAGCGCGTGATCAGCCTGAATCGCTTTGGCGCGCCGCACGATGTGTATCTTCTCGACGACCTGCTGGACGCAGAGTGTAACCTGCCGCCTTATAAGCTGTATGTGTTCCTCAATCCGTTCCACCTGAATAACAACCGACGCGAGCGCTTAAAGAGCATTCTGCGGCGCGACGGGCGCACATCACTATGGCTTTATGCGCCGGGGTTCATCAACTCTGATGCTGCAACGCCATCGCACGTGGACAACATGACCGACCTGACGGGCTTCCGCTTTGTGCAGAGCGATGGCGCATGGACGCCCCTGATGCACGTCACGAATTTCACCCACCCGATCACGCGCGGATTACCGCAGGATTGGTTCTGGGGTTCGTCCAGCCCGACCGGCCCGTTGTTCCACATCGAAGATCCCGATGCGGTCGCACTCGGCCAGATTGTCTACACGCTGGGGCGCTGCAAGCCAGGTTTTGGCATCAAAACGTTCAATGCCGGCGATCCGGCCAATGCATGGTCATCGGTGTATATGGCGTCGCCTGACATTCCTGCGCCCGTGTTGCGCGGGGTGGCGCGTCACGCAGGTGTGCATTTGTACAACGAAGACGGCGACGTGCTATATGCCACACCCGACCTGCTAAGCGTGCACAGCGTCGCAGGTGGATCGCGCGTATTCAAGCTGCCAAAGACAGTCGAAGTGGTCTATGACCTGTTCAATGCCAAGGTGATTGGGCGCAACGTAGCGCAGTTCAACGTAGAGTTGCCGCCCGCATCAACCGCGTTGTATTACACCGGCACAACAGCTCTACTACCAGAATAAGCGGAAGGACGGCACACAGGCCGCCATAGCTTTCCTACGACGGCCTGTGTGCTAGATCAGATCGTATTTCAAACCGCCGGCCAGAAGTTGCTCGCGGATACGGTTCTCAGACGCGTTCACACCTATCGCGCGCAATGCCATCGCTGCTGCGCCGATGACCGTGCATTTCAACGGTGGGAGCAATTCTGCTTTGGGTGCATAGGCCTGTATGCTGACGTGCAACGGTTCAGTGATCACCGTGCCAGCTCGAAAGCACCCGCCATACAGTTGCACCTGCACAGGCTCATTCTGCATTCCAATCATACGAATCACCGCATTGGCTTGAAAGGCCAGTTCCTCACCTGCGCGGCGAAACAAATCGATCGCAAAGGGTTCGCCCGCATTCGCCAGTTTTGCCACATGCAGCGCAACCGCAGCCATCTCATCGCGCGTGATGGGCCGGACGCCACGCCCATAAACCCACTCAATCAGCGTATGATGGTCTGGAATGTGCAACGCCTGGGTCAATTCCTGCGCAAAACGCTCAAAAGATCGGCGACCATCGAAACACTCGACCAGGCGCGTGAGAGCGCGCACGCCCACCCAGTAGGCGCTACCTTCGTCGCCCACGATCGAGCCTGCGCCACCAACACCGCGATGTTTGCCATCGTGTCCCCAGCCTGCTACCAGCGAGCCAGTGCCGCTGACAACGACAATGTCCGGGATTCGCAAGTGCGCGACCTCACTTGAAGCCCGCGCCGGCAACGCTTCGCCGACCCACTGCATGTGCGCCAGGTCGAGGCCATAGGCGTGCGCAATAGCGCGCATGGCTGGGCCGTCGCAACTCATCGAGCCAACCACCCACGCCAGTTCACGTACTTCGGCAGCGCTATCGAGTGCGCCTTGCACCGCATCATGAACTGAACGCTCGAAGCCTTCAGCGCTGATGAAGTTTCGGTTGACGCCACCGCCGCGCGCCCGGCCAACGACAACGCCATCCTCGCGCGTCACCACGCACTCCGTCTTCGACCCACCGCCGTCAAGACCTAATACGTATCGCATTATTGGGGAATATGGAAGCGAGAAGCAAGAGGCGAGAAGCAAGAAGCCAGTAATCAGAGATCAGAGATCTGACTTCTGAATTCTGACCTCTAACCTCTAACCTCTTGCTTCTTGTCTTCTTAGTATCCCTTCTCCACGTATTCCTGCTCGACAGCCTTGATCATGTCGCCGCCGCCGGGAAGGTTGACGCTGCGGAAGACGGTGGGGGGCATGCCAGCTGCGACCATGCGCTCGATGATGCCGGCTGCGACCGACCACAGCATAACGGCGCCCATGATGCCGGATGACGGGATGACCGGATAGGCCAGACCGGGCACTTCGAACATCGCGTCGCCATACTCAGTGGGATGGTCGAGCACAAGGTCGGTAGCCTCAAACAAACGCTTGCCCGTGGGATGCTCCGAGGTGAGCTTTGATGAGTGCGCCACTGCCGTCAGTGCGATGGTCGGGATGCCCATCTCACGCGCCTGCAATGCCAGTTCCACCTGCGGCGCCGTGCGTCCACTCACCGAACCAATGATGATGACGTCGCCGGGACGGACGTTGCTCGCGCGCAAAGCATAGGGCATGAAACCGAGCTGCGGCCCATTCGGGTTCGGCTGAGATGCACGGTACTTGTTCGGATTATCGATGTTCATCGACAGATACAGGCGGCTGAACGCCAGGAATCCGCCCGCGCGGTTGACCAATTCAGACGACACCATGTGTCCGGTATCATGGATATGAATGACGCCTTTCTTCATTAAGCTGTTGGCGCACAACTCAGCGGCTGCTTCGATCTGACTCATACGCGTCGCCTGCATTTTGGCGATGCGTGCCTGAATCTCATCCAGGTAGGTGTTGGTTAATGACATGTCAACTCCGGTTGTAAAGTTTATCCATCCCAATGGGATGCAAAGCCATGATAATTCATAACACTGGAAATGAATTGTAGTAATCCGAGAAGTCCGAAAAGTTATCGTGGGCCGGGCATTAAGCGAGCTCGCCCCCGGCGGTACACCACGATGGTCAGAGCGAGCCATATGCCGCCAAGAATGTATCCGCCCACCGCATCGCTGGCCCAGTGTTGTCCCAGATAGACGCGCGATACGCCAATCAAACCCACCAGCAGGCTCATCACAACCAGCAGTACGGTTCGCCACCACACTGATTTGAATCGGGAAAGGAGCACGACGATCAGAAAGCCATAAAACACCGTAAAGAACAGCACATGCCCGCTCGGGAAAGAGAAATCGCTCAATGGATAAACCACATTGACCAGTTCCGGGCTTGGACGTGGACGAGCCACCAGTTCTTTGATGCCCATGCCCACGTAGGTGCATCCAATCACACTGATAACGCCGACAAGCGCTTCCCACCTCTGCCGGCAGACCACGAGCAACAAGAACACAAGCGCTGCGATCACGTACGCCTGCGGAGAAAAACCCATCCAAGTCAGTGCGACCATCATCGCGTTGAACCAAACCGGATGAAAAGCCTGGAGCGCGCGCGTGATGGTCAGGTCAAAGGGAAAGTATGCTGCGGTTGTGGCAAGCACAGCCAGTACCACAAAGGCGATTGCCGCGCCTGCCAAGCCGGCGCCATACAGCATGGCGCGCGTACCTTCCCTCCCAGAGGAATGCAAAGCCATTTTCTCTCCGCGGCTACTTCACTCCCCTCGACCATGACAGTGCTTGTATTTCTTACCGCTGCCACATGGACAAGGATCGTTGCGCCCAACGGATCTGATCTTGGGTTGGGCAGATTTGGGTTCTTCGACATCGCCTTCATGCACCCAGCTGCCATCGATATAATGCATCACAGCGCCGCAGTCAGGACAACGCGGCGTGCCATCCTCATCATACGTCACTACATCATCCAGCTGGTCGTCGTCCTCATCTTCGTCACCCTCGCCATCATATTCCCAGTCTTCGTCCCAATCGTCTTCAGCCAGCTCCAGCTCTTTGCGCGATTGCCAGTCTGGCGGCAGGATATTCTCGATCACGCCGTATTCGGGAATGTTCACCGATTGGCTATCGTGGTTGATATAGAAAGTGACTGACAGTTCCTGCAATGCATCGAGTAATTCCCACACGATGTCATCATCTACTGCAGGATCACGCAGCGCCTCAACGATCAGTGGCACAGCACGCGGATCATGCGTCAAACCAAGCGCCTTCACATAGTCATACTTGTCATCAAGCCACGAGGCCTCGGCAAACTGTTTGTTGAGGTAGTCGAATACTTCGGCTGAACCGCGCCCCACCACACCAAGAACTTCCAGCAGGTCGCTCCGCGCGTCTTCCAGGCTGCTGTAGCGAACAAAATCAAGTACATGCTGCACTGCAGGTTGCCCAATCTGCTCAAGCGCTTCTGCAGCCAGGTCAATGGCTTCTTCATCAGCGCGCTCATTTGCACCGGCAGCAATCATGACAAGTTGCGTGATGCCACGCGAGTCTGGATAACGCAGGATACCCAGAACTCTCACAAATAGAAGAAGCACATTGGAGGTTTCGTCATCCTCCGGTGCAAATTGAATCACCCCAAGTGACTGAGCCGACATGCGACCGAACAAATCGTAGCTGTCACCCAGCTCCTTGATCTCATCATCGCTCAAGGGCTCATCGCGCACCGCCAGTTTGGCCATCTCGTCCAATTGACGAAAGTATTCACCTTCATCATTGCTGATCACCAGCCCTTCTGCAGAGCCTTCATCTGTCATGACTTCTTTGAACATCTGGGTCTGCCCAGCAAGGACACTGTCAACATGCGCGCATTGTTCTGAATAAGGCAGCAACGGAATCACATTGCTCAACGCGCTGCGCATCGAGGTCAGTGCCAGCAGCCACAATTCAAATTCGCCGCTGCTTTCATTCAACCATCCTCCCCACATGGGCGCACCGCGCAAGATGGCTGCACCGGTGCGACCCATGATCTGATAGGCCTCACTTCGCCTGCGCGCCTGCAGCAGCGTATTGGCGTCCCGGATATCGGTGTTGATTTCCAGTGTGTGATTGTAGTTATCGTTGGCATAGCACTTGAACGCTTCGGCAACAAGATCAGCCATCGGCGGTGTAATGCGCGAAGCATCCTGGACCATCGATTGATACTTCTTCTTGATTTTGCCTTTCAGCCCGCGCGGCGCTTTGTCAAAGCGTATTTCCGCAATGGTTTTGACCATGGACGCACTCGCAACCTCGGCCTGGTCGCGCGGTTTTTGCATATACGCCAGCATGAATGCAGTACACATCGTGACATGCACCGGGACAACAAAGGCTGTAGTCATGTTGAGACCCGACAGTGAATCATCGTCGCCCATTGCAGCAACAAGATCAGCCAGACCACGTGTACAGTAAACCTCTAGGAACTGGTCAAACCATTCCTGCCAGTCTTTGGGTGCTAGTTCAGACGTTTTCATAAGGTATTCCTGTGTCAATTGTAAATGCCAATGCCATCGCTGTCATCATCATATAATCACAGCAAATGGCTAATTTTAAACTTCTCAAGGAATTGATACAACCTGCGAAAACGAAAATCGTTTTGCTTGTCATGGATGGCGTAGGTGGACTGCCTCGTCCAAGCGATGATCAGACCGAACTCGAAGCTGCTGCTACACCAAATCTGGACCAACTGGCCGTGGAAGGGTGCCTGGGACAGCATCACCCGATAGACATCGGCATTACGGGTGGCAGCGGCCCCGGCCACCTCGGTTTGTTTGGCTATGATCCGATCGAATATGAAATCGGGCGCGGCGTGCTCGAAGCTGTTGGCATCGGATTCCCAATCACGGCGCAGGACATCTGCGCGCGCGGCAATTTCTGCACACTCAACGCCGAAGGGCTGATCACCGACCGGCGCGCCGGCCGCATCCCCACCGAGGTATGCGCCAAACTGGTCGAGAAGATCAACGCGGCAGGCATCAATAATCCGGAAGCGGGAGTGGAGTTCTTTGTCCGCCCTGTGCAGGATTATCGCTTTGTCGTAGTGGCACGCGGTGAAGGGCTGAGCGGCGCCATCAATGAAACCGATCCGCAGAGAACTGGCGTGGCGCCACTGCATGCTGTGGCACGTGATACCGCCTCCGAGCGCACCGCCCGACTGTTCAACGAGTGGATCGCCAAAGCAACGGCCGTCATTCACAACGAACACCCCGCCAACGGCATGACGATGCGCGGCTTTGCGGGTGACCCAGCGCTGCCGAAGTATAAAGACGTCTATGGCCTCAAGGCGGGAGTCATCGCCGTCTACCCGATGTACCGCGGTGTCGCGTCGCTTGTCGGTATGGAACTGGTCGATCATCATGCACATACCGTCAAGGAAGAATTTGAGGCGGCCGCCACGGTGTGGGATCAGTACGATTTCCTGTTCATCCACGTGAAGTACACCGACTCGCGCGGCGAGGACGGCAACTTCGATGCCAAGATGAAGGTCATCGAGGAAGTGGATGCAGCGCTGCCAACACTGTTGGCACTGAAACCCGATGTACTCGTCATCACCGGCGACCACTGTACGCCCAGCCAGATGAAGGGCCATTCATGGCACCCCGTCCCGCTGCTGTTGTGGGCGCCCGGTACCGTGCGTCGCGACCGCAGCGTGGTGTTTGGCGAGCGCGAAGCATCGACTGGCGGACTGGGCACGTTCCATGCACGCGATATCATGACGCTGGCGCTGGCCCATGCACAACGGCTTGCCAAGTACGGCGCATAACTACTGAATCACAGCCGCAGACGTAGGCGCGGAGCGAACACGCGTGTCGTTAACTCGACATCCGATCCGTGCAGCGCTGCTGCGGCTGTTGCATCGCACTTTCGCGGTGCGCACAAGGAGCGCCTGAACGCATGAGGAGATTAATGGCAACAGGTCAGCCAGTAAAGCATTTCATCACATTGCCGGGTTTCTCTATTCGTCCGCCGGGTGCGATCTTACTCGGTGCTTTCTGGTTGGTGGGTGTCGTGATCCTCAGTGCATGCGCGCCGCAGAACCCCGTACGGCTGGCGGCACAGACTTCTATCACACCATTGCCAACTGACATGACACCGCGCGCCTACATGCCCGCAGTAGCGATTCCGCAAGCACCAACCGTTACTCCGACTCCGGTCATCAACCGGCGCGTACTGTTTATTCAGGGCGATCACATCCCGGAGAGCGGCTATCCGCATTCACGCGTTGCGGATGATGGCAGCAAACCGGAAAGCTTCACACGGTTGCGTCACGAAGTGCTCGAAGGCAATCTCAACCTCATCGTCGATGAGTTCGTGCTGACCAACAACAATAAGATCGACGCGGCGCTATTGAATCCGTATGGCGTGGTCGTACTTGGCTCCAACGGGCGGACGCTGGCTGCAAGCGAGGTCACGGCGCTGAAAACATACTACGACAACGGCGGTAGTATCCTGACCTACGCCGACTTCCAGTACGGCCCGAATAACTGGGACAGCGATAACAGTTTCCTCAAACAGTACGGCGTGGTGGTTCTGGCGGATAACTTCCAGCCCACCGTCAACATCACCGATATTGTCACAACGCACGTGGTGATGACAGGTGTGACCGCCTTTCGCGGCGAAGGCATCAGCCAGTTCATCGTCAGCGCCGCCTCGCTGACGCAGAATGAGGTGCTGGCACGCTGCTCGCCACTCACACGCAGCGGGTGCATCCTGCCGGCGGCCGATCTGCCCAAGGTAAAGAAGGGCGACGTAGTCGCGTGTGTCTTTGTGCGCGTGAATGCCGGTGGTGGACGGCTGGCCGGTGTGTGCGACCGCAATGGCTTCCAGAACGGCCCCGGACCCGGTAGCGACATTGACCAAGTCGATGACCGCACTTTCGCCCGTAACCTGTTTCGATGGCTGAGCCGACAGTGACGCGCCTCCCGGCATCGCGCGCCCGTTTATGGTTGGGCGGACTGCTGGCCATCTTCGTGCTGCTGAGCCTGCTCTACAACATCACCCAGCCTGTCTTTGAGGCGCCTGATGAGGGCGACCACTTCGCGTATGCTAACCTGCTGGCGCGCACCAGTCAATTGCCGGATGTGACAGCCGACCTGAAGATATCGCACGAAATAATCCAGCCACCGCTCTATTACGCGCTGGTCGCTGCTCTCATCACGCCCTTCCCGCGTGGCAACCTGGCCGAGATATCGCACCTGAACCCCGACTGGTTCGATACCGATGTCAACGCCGATCATCGCAGTGTCGCCAATCAGTACTATCACACCAGTGCAGAAACATTCCCTTATCAGGGTGCAGTATGGGCTGTCCACGTCGCGCGCGGGTTCTCGCTCATATTAGGCGCACTGACCATCGTGCTGGTCTATGCCATCGCGCAGATGGCTCTGCATCCCCCGGGGATAGTGGCAGGAGACAAGCCGGTTAAGCGTCACGTACCATTGATCGCAGCAGCCGTCGTGGCGCTCAATCCGAAGTTCATCCACGTCGCCAGTATCGTCAGCAATGACATCGCCATAACGTTTGCCGCAACGCTGGCCTGCTGGTGGATGCTGCGGCTTTGGCAAAACAAGCGCCAGAGGTATGGGTATTTCGTCCTCGGTTTGTTGATCGGTATGGCGATCTTGTGCAAGGTCACCGGGCTGGGATTACTTGCGCCTGCTGGCATACTCATCTTGCTAGCCGGCTGGGCAGACAAGCGAGTCGAACGGAATCACACGCCTGTCGTCCCTTACGGCGACATCGGGCGCATGCTGCGCCGCGCACTAGCAACGGGCGCCGGTATGCTGGCAAGTGCCGGGCCGTGGTTTATATATAACCTCACATACTACGGCAACCCGCTGGCATGGGTGCAGGTACAGGCAGCAAACCAGTCGCTATTGCGTGTTCCGCCACTGACCTTTATTCATGTGATCCAATCGATTCCCGAAATCGTGATCTCATACTGGGGCGTGATCGGAATCGAATTGCGTTACCCGGTATGGATTGACGTGATTTTTGTCGTGCTGCTGGCTATTGCTGTCAGCGGTGTGGCATTCCGCATCGTGGTGTTCTTACGCAACACAGCACGTACATGGTCTACGCCGCTGTTGATCCTGCTCGCATGGGAAACCGCATTGCTGGCATCGTATGTCATCTGGCTGCGTGATTACACCGCAACGGAGAACAGCCGCTTGATCTTCCCCGGCATCGCCCTGGTGGCATGCGCCGTTGCCGCCGGGTGGTCGACGCTGCGGCCATTGTGGTTGCAGCGTGCCTTTGCGGGGATCGTCTGTGGCGGCATGTTGATGCTTAGCGCATTGACGCCATTCGCCATTGTGCAACCAGCATTCGCGCCACCGGCGTACCTGACCGACGCGCAGCGCGCGGCGTTGCCGGGTCAGACCGGCGTGACGTTTGACAGCAAAATCATGTTGCAGCACGCGCAAATAGAAGACCGCACAGTACAGCCGGGCGACAGCTTGCGCGTTACTCTGTTCTGGGGCGCAGCACAACCGCTGAAGCAAAGCTATCGCGCCATCCTATCGGCGCGCGACGCACAAGGCCAGTTGATCGCTCGAGTCGAAGCCATTCCCTATAACGGACGCTTCGAAACGCAGCGCTGGGAGCCGGGCAAGGTATTTCGCGATGAGTATCGCCTGTCCATACAGCCTGAGGCACGCCGCGGTATCGCCACGGTGCAGGTGTCGGTGCGCGGCATCTATGAAAATCCGCCGCTACTCCCTGTCAACGATGCCAAGACGGATCAGTTCGTCATAGGGTCGTTCAAAGTGCTGGGCGCGATGATGCCTGTTAGTGCGCCTCAGTATTCATTCCACGCCGTGTTCAGCCGCACAGGCGAACGGCTTATACAACTCGACGGCATCGACCTGAACACTACTGAGATGACAGGCAAGTCCGCATCCACGCCGGCGGAAGGTGGACAAACACCTGCGTTTCACTGGCGCAGTCTCGGTCAACCCAAACAGGACTACACTCTGTTTGTGCATGTCATCGATCGCAATGGAACGATCATCACACAGCAGGATGCGCAACCCCTGAACGGGGCTTACCCGACGAGTATGTGGGATGAAGGTGAACAGATCATCGACCTACGCCAACTCGTGGCGCCACCCAACGCTGTGGCGCTGCGTATCGGGTGGTATGCGTCAGACACGGGCGCGCGCCTGAACGCGTTCAAGCCGGACGGCAGCGCGTGGCCGGACGACGCAGTGATCATTACGCTGCCCGGCACACCTGCCGTACAACCATGACATGCAGGTCGAACAGTACGGCGCACGGGTCCCCTGCGTCGCCACATCACTTGTCGCGGAATCGATACAATCAACGCATAGAATTAAAATTATGGATCAGACACATATGCCACAACCAATACACGCACGCGCGCAGCGTCCTTTTGCGCGCACGCGCAGCATCGTACTAGCCGTTGCGCTACTGATCAGCACCTTACTAAGCACCAGCCTTGTTGGCGCACGGCAAAGCGCTGCCATGCAGTTCCCTGATGGCTTCGCGGTAGAAACTCTTGCCAGCAATTTTGAGTGGCCCACGGCCTTTGCATTCCTGCCAGACGGGCGCATTCTGGTGACCGAGAAAGGCGGCATGGTCAAGATGGTGGAGAACGGCATCGTGCGCGCGCAGCCGGTCATCGACATGCGCCTGCACACCAACGATTACGTCGATCGCGGCATGATCGATGTTGCCGTCGATCCCGATTTCACCCGTAACCATTTTATCTATCTGTTCTACACCTACAAGCCGGCCGATATGCCGCATGATTCGCCCGCCGCTGTGATGGGTCGCATCGAGCGCTATGTGCTGGACGGCTATGTGGTGCGCCCCGAAACCGCTACACTGATCTTGTCTGACTTCGAATCCACCCGCCAGAACCATTCGGTAGATTCGCTGCGCTGGTCGCCAGAAGGTTATCTGTTTGTATCACTGGGCGAAGGCGCGCCGTCGATCGAAGTGACCGATCTGGCCTATCGCGCACAGATCATCGACGATCTGCATGGCAAGCTGTTACGCATCAACAAAGAGACTGGCGCCGGCATACCGAGCAATCCCTTTTACGATGCCGCCAACCCCAAGAGCGCCAAGTCGCGGGTGTGGTCATATGGCATGCGCAATCCGTTCCGCTTCGGCGTGCACCCAATCACGGGCATCCCTTATGTGGGCAATGTAGGCGACGTCACTTACGAATCGTTATGGCGCGCCACACCGGGCAGCAATTTTGGCTGGCCATGCGTTGAGGGCATCATCAACCGGCCTGATTACGGATCGAAGCCGCAATGCAAGGGCATCACGATCGAAACCGTGACGCCAGCCGAATGGGACTACCCCCATTACTCAAAGAATGCCTCTCTCACCGGCGGCGACTTTAACTTTGGAACCAACTTCCCCGCGTCGATGAAGGGCGATCTCTTCATCGCCGATTACTCAGTGCAGTGGATCAAGCGCGCCGTGCTGGACAAAGACGGCAAGGTGGTGCGCATCGAGAACTTCGCCGTAGGCATGGGCGAACCCGTTGACATGAAATTCGGCCCAGATGGCATGCTGTACTACCTGTCAATCTACTCCGGCGGGTTGCGCCGCGTCAGTTACACAACCGGTAACCGTGTGCCCGATGCCAGATTGGCCACGACATCAAGCACAGGCATGGCTCCGCTCAAGGTGGACTTCAGCGCCGCCGGCACGACAGACCCTGAGAATGATGTCGTCTTTTATGAGTGGGACTTTGGCGATGGTAGCAAAGCGCCCGGTATCGTGGCAACCCATGAATACAGCGCCAGCGGGCAATACATTGTCCGACTGACCGTCCGCGACATGAAGGACGGCCAGCGTCACTTGGAGCAGCTCATCACGGTAGGTGATGCAGCGCCGAGCGTCAGCATCATATCGCCCGGCAATGGCGATGTGGTTCTGCCCGGACAAACCGTCACGCTGAACGCTGCAGCCAGTGACGTGGGCGGGAACCCGCTTGCGGCCGCGCAAACATGGTGGCGAGTGACCTTCCGCGACGGCGCCGCAACGAGCGTACTCACCGAGACAGCCGGCCTGTCTACATCGTTCGTCATGCCGACAACGCACAACAGTGCTGATGCTGCCGTAACGGCGCTGTTTAGTGCACAATCGAAGAATGGGATCATCGCAACGGCACGCGCCAGCATCTATCTGCCGTCTGCCGATGGTTACATCCGCACATGGTGGTTGTCGAACGGATATCCCTATGCGAGTGTCGATGATGACAAACTGCCGGGCGGACAGACCAATATCGCGCCGATGCCGGATGACCCGTTTTTCCAACTGGCGCGATCTAATTCCAATGCCCACCTCGTTGACCTGCACGACTTCATCACGCCCGGCTTCAACACTATGGCCTATGCCTTCATCTGGGTAGACGTACCCGAAGATCGCAAGGGATTATTGGGCATGATGTCGAACAAAGACATTGCCGTGTGGTTGAACGGCAAGTCGGTGTGGAACAACAAAGTCGATCGTCCGATGGAGAACGACACACGCGATTATGACCTGCCGCCTATCGAACTTAAGAAAGGATTGAACGCCTTACTCGTCAAGCTGGGGCAAAAAGAAGGCGACTGGAATTTTAAGGTGCGCATATTGAACCCGGATGGATCGATCATGCCCGATGCAACGGTAAAGACACGACAACCTTGAAGGAAAACGACCACAGAGGGATACAAAGATATGAGCGAAATAAAGAAGTCACTACTCGGTACGATCATGAGTATCATCAGCGAACGCGGCGCGCGCCATGTCAACTATGACGAAATGCGCAACCGCATGACGGCATCGGGGCAGCGCATCGGGGCACGTTTCCGCACCGTATCGCCCACCCCGCACAATATCGAGGCCATCACCCATATTGTCGGGATCGAGCGCTGGGCGGCGCATCGCGTGCGCGTGGCGCTGGGTGAAGCGCTGATCATTGATGAGTATGACGGTTACAGGCCGGCCGCTGGTTCCACGCAAGAGCAGCTATGCGCTGCATTCGACAGCACCCGCGCCAATACACTGGCTTTGCTGAGTGAGTTACAAAAGGCCAATGTGCCCATATCGAAAACCGTCGCACACAACGAACTTGGCGCCATGAGCGTTGGAGCATGGCTGGTGTATATGGACAATCACACTGTGCGGGAAGGGACGTATCGGGTAAGGTAGGCCGCTACTCTCATTCCAAGTGTGCGACACGCGGAATCTCATCACGGCCAACTCAGTAACCCCAAAGTGATGCAGAGCCATCACTTCAACAGCCAGAAGTCAGAAACCAAGTTCTGACTTCTGACATCTTCGGGCTTGTCCGCTCTACCTGCCCATCTTGCGCAGGTTCTCGCGGCACTTCTTCACGCACTCAAGCGGTGGGAAGGCATAGCTCTCCTGCTCGATGATGTACCACTCCGTACCGCCGTCGTTCTCGCACAGGCTGAACACCTCGCTCCAATTCACCTGCCCTTCACCGATGAGCGCCTTGTCATATCCGGCAGCATATTCCTTCAGATGGACGGTGATCGAGCGCCCGGGGTAGCGGCGCAGGAAGTCGATCGGGTCGCCGCCGCCGTGAATCGCATTGCCGATGTCAATCTGCATCACAACATCGGGGCTGCAATTGCCAAAGAACACATCCAGAGGAATGGCGCCATCGACCGGGTTGAACTCGATGAAGTGGTTGTGATAACCCGTCACCATCCCGTGCGGTTTGAGCTGTTCGGCTATTTGATTGAACAGTCCCGCCGTCGTCTTCCACGCCTCGTTGCTGGCGCGGTACTGTTCGGGTAACGATGGCACGATCAGGTATTTATTGCCCAATATCTGATTGAATTCAATCGTGCTGTCCAGTTCGTACCCTTGCAGGCTGGCAAGGCTGGTATGCGTGCCGCAGCACTTCAACCCGTAGTTATCCAGCAACCGGCGCAGGTTGGTAGCCGAATAACCATAGTAACCCGCGAACTCTACGCCATCGTAACCCATCTCGGCAATCGCCTTGAGCGCACTTGGCAGGTAGCGGGCACAATCCTCGCGCACCGAATACAGTTGCAGACCCATTGGTATAGTCATCGTGCATTCTCCTTAAATCGTGTGTTCATCGGGTAGTGTCGCTTCCCGATGAACACACCCGTGATACCTCTATTATGGCCCTACGTGCCATTTACTTTGCCGTGATCGTGAACAACGCGCCGTCGCTTCGCCCAAAAACCTCGGGGAAATACTGCTCGTTGCCAAAGGCCGGGATGACATTGAACTGTCCGGGCGTCGTAGCGCGGAAGGTGTAGCTGTACTCATACGTACCCTTCGAAAGATACCCGGCAAACAAGGCCACGCGGTCATCGCGCAACTCTGAGCGCGAGTACCAGTGCCACCACCACCAATACGGCGACGCACCAGAACGCTGCAACGACGGCCCTTCAGCCAACTGGCTGGTCGTCGCCAGAGCGGTATCCACGATCTCCGCACCGGCGGGAATCGGGTCTTCCAGTTGCAGGTAATGCAACTCACTGGGAGCAATCAACGTCAGGTTGACCCGAATGACATCGCCCACTTGCGCGCTGGTAACTTCCGGGCAGGCGCCTGCGGCTTGATCGCAACTTGCCAGCGTGTAGCGGCGCAGCACCTGCAACCCGCGATCCGCAGCTTTGACCGACGGCACCGGCAGGTACGCCTTCAGGTGCGCCGTGTAATACAACCGACCGGGGCCATCACCACGCAGGATAGTCAGCCGGTTGCCGGTATCGCGCAGCAGTTGCGCGATGGGGATATTAACCACTGTCGTTTGTGTGATCGTCTGCGCCGTGGCGCGCCCTTGCGCAATACCGCGGTCATTCAGCACCGCGGTGTACTCATAATCGGCCTTCAACTCACCCGTCGCACGCACCCAGTCGGTCAACCCGATCAGCGACCACGCCGTCTCCTGCGTGCTGTTCCAGTAACCATCTCTGCGCGACGCCATCAGCCAGCGCACCACGTTGGGCGCGAGCTTGTTGGCGGGGTCCAGCTTCGCCATCGCGCTCAGGATAATGGCGGTGCTGCGTGTGTCGGTGTTCATCGCCCACCAATCGTTATACTGTTCCTCCCAGTGCGCGCCTGTGGCGCTCTGAACTACCTTGCCATTCAAATCAGCAAACAGCGTCTTCAATCGCGCATCTTGTTTGCCGGCGACATTGCCAATAGTCAACGCCACCACGCCGCGCCCATACAGGCTGAGCTTGTCGCGCACATCGTACAAGGCATCGATCCGTTGCGCGTTGGCCCGACCTGCTTCACTCATCACCCACAGCACATAGGCCTGCTGGTTGAACTCATAGTACTGGTGCAGTTCGCTAATATCGCGCAGGGTGCTCTGCAGATAACTCAAGCCACGTTCGAGGGTGTCGTTGTCAATCGTGAAGCCCGCATCACGCGCACGCACCAGCCCGAACACGATATAGGCGCTGATGTGCGGATTGCTCTCCATGTCGCGCCACCACGCCCAACCGCCGTCGCTGTTCTGCAGCATCGTCAACTTGACAAGGCCATCACTCACCAGTGCCTGAAGTTTGCCTTCAAGCGCGCTATCACGAATGCTGAACTCGCGCAATGCTTGATAGTTCAATACATTGGGCAGGAAACGCGATAGCACGGCTTCGGCGTTTTCATACGGATAATTCTCCAGATACATCAACCCGGCCTGCATCGACGCCGCCAACGATGGGTCAAGCCGCACCGTGAGTGCGCCCTGACTAGCATCGAGCCGGGGCGGAAGAGCAACAATCTCGGTACGGTTGCCGCCCTGATCCAAATCACCCGCTGTGCCCACGACTTCGGGCGCGCTGTAGCGATTGACCTTGATGCCGCCGTTGGGAGCAGTACTCAAGCGTGGTTTGCTCGCGTCGCTGTACTGTGCGTTTGAGACGCTAAAGACAAGACCGATACTATCGACCTGCCCCACAGTCGCTGTCCATCTCATCGTCGCTTCGCCCTGCGCCGGGATGGTCACTTCCTGCGACGATGGCGTCGTCAGCGAAATGCCGTCGCTCTGCGCCAGCGCAATCACGGCGGTCTGGGGTGTATCGGTATTGTTATTCACAATCGCGCCCAGTTCCACAACATCACCGACTACCAGGAAGCGCGGCGTCACCGGTCGGATGAGCAGCGGTTTGGTGGCCACAACGTTGACTGTGCCTTCGCCCACGCGTGTATCACTATCGACACCCACTGCGCGCAGCACCCACGTCGTCAAGTTGTCGGGCAGTTTGATCGCCACTGTCGCTTTGCCCTGCGCATCGGTAGTGATCGATGCCGTCCAGTAAGCAGTATCCGCAAAGTTTTCGCGCACCTCCAGAACATTACCCGGGGCAGATTCAGATGCCTTGGACGCCCTGAGTGGCGCAGCATTGGCTGCCGCCGGCGCAGAAGTCGCCGCGGGCGCGGCAGTCGCTGTCGTGTCCGAAGCGGATACGCCGCCGCCTCTTTCGCCCATCGTTTGCTGCTTATACAGTTGCTCTATCTCCTCCGTGATGCGATTAGCCGATAGACTCAATCCGGAAGTCGTCTGAACGCGCGTGCCGCGCTCGCCGTAAAAAGCGCCGACGATGGCGTCTTTCTCGCGCGGCATCAGGTTCAGAATGCCTTTGTCCACCAGATCGAGCGAGAACGCCGCCTGCACCGGCCTGCCGCTGCTATCAGAGGCCTGTAACGTATAGTTGATCGTTTGACCCGGTTGTGCGAGGGGCTGGTCCGGCGTCAAGGTGATGCTGATCACCTGCGCCACCGGCTGCACCAGCAAGTTGATGTAACCCACTTTGAAATCAGGTCTTCCAGTGAGTGCGCTGGCCGCCGAGTCACCGCCGGCTCCTTTGAACAACACGACCGAGACAAAAACATTCGGCACGTGCTGATTTGTTATCGGCAAGTGATAAACCTGCGTATTGCTCGTGATCGCGATGACCTCGTGCTGCAGGATGTGACCACGTTCGACCGTGATCAGCGCCACCTGTTCACCTTCGAAGGGTGATGGAATCAGGATATCGGCCGTGTCGCCGGGAACATAGGTTACCTTGTTCGCAATCAGGTTAATGCGGTCGTTGTTCTCACGCAACCACGGCACAAACTCATTGCCCGTTGCCCACACAAACCGGCTGGACTGGATGATTCGACCCGCGTCATCTTGTCCCCGCACGATCACCTTGTACGTGCCGGCTTTCGGGACAGTGAAGGTGACGCGCGCGTTGCCGAGGTCGTCGGTCACGCCGCTCAGTGTTGTCACGGGTATGTCGTCCGTCGTGAAGCTCCAGCGTCCAGAAGCTTCGTCAAAGTCGTTCTTCCATTCGCGCCGCACCACCTGGGCATCAAAGTGCTTGCCCGCCAAACGGGCGCCTTGCCAATCGATCGCCACGACTTCCACCGTTGCCGGTTGACTCGCCTTGATGACATAGTCGCTGAATGCGATACCCAGATAGTAGGCTGCAGGATGCACCATGACGCTCGCGCGCCCGGCGATGATCTGGTTATCGGCGCCGCTCACGTTAGCCTCGATACTGAGCGAGACGAGGCCGCTGATCAACTCCTGCGCACTGGTACGCAAGTTCAGCGAGATCGGCAGGGTGAGTTCGAGCTTGCCCTGAGCATCGGTGGATCCGCTGCCACTGAAGAGTGGCTGTGGCGCGGGCCGATAGCCGTCGTAGCGCCAGCAGATAAAGCAATACCACGGGTTGTCATTGTCACTGAAGGTATAACGGTCAAATTGCGGCGGTGTAAATTGCGTGGGTTGCGCGAGCACGTTCCATTGCACGGCAGCATTGCTCATGCCACCGCCTGAAAGATACTTCGCCTCGATCGTGGTCGTGAGAGTGCTCCCGCGCACGACTTCGCTGCTTGACGGCGTCACCGTCGCCTCATATTCGGGCGGTCGATAGGCCGACACGGTAAACTGTATGTACGCAATGCCGCCGGTTTCAGTCTCAACACTGATGTTATAGGGACCGAGCGGCGCGCCGGCAGCAAGTACCACATCCGCTGTGAACGCGCCATAGGCATCTGTGGGTAATTGCTTATCGAGAATGCTCTGGCCGCGCGCATCATCGATCCGCACATGCACAGCGAATGCCGCAGGGGGCAAGGCATAACGCACATCGTCTTCGCTGCGCACGATACCGCGCATGAAAACCTGCTGCCCGGGTCGATAAATCGGACGGTCAGTATAGGCGTATGCGCGCAAGTTGGTATTCGCGTCACCGTAAAATCCATAGGAGCGCGCGGTGGGCAAGTTGAAGTCATAGATGTTGACGCCGCCCGTCCAACTGTTTGAGATCGCGCCATAACGGCCTGATGTAATCGCCATCACGATGCCGCTCGTGTTGTTAAGCAACGCCTTATCGATGCCGACCTGCGCCACGCCCTGATCATCGGTCGTGGATGTTCCAATGGTAAAGACTTCCTCCGTCTGGTTGTACTGTATGCCAAAGAACGTCACCGGCAGTTGGCCGACGGGATTGCCGGTTTGCAGGTCGGTCGCCCACACCAGCGTCGCCGAGGGTTCGCTCTTCATCGTCAGGTTGATCTCCGAGACGATCAGCACCATACGTTGATCAAAGCGATCAGCTGGGATGTCTGGTGAAGTCACTTCAAGATAGTAGGCGCCGGGCGGCAGCTTGCCGCCATCAGGCGCAAGATCGACAGGAATATGCGCCGCCTTATTCGCGGTCACGTTTATTTTCTGCTGCCACGAACGGATCGCCGTCCGCTGCGTCGTTGTCTTCATGTCTGCCTGAGACCGCATCAGGTATGCAGGGCTCTGCGGCTCAAACGACGACAGCGCAAAGTTGAGGCTGCGGATATTGACCACGGTGGCCACCAACCGCGCCGGCAATGTGGCGTTCAACGTAGCGACACCATTAGGAATCGCGATGTAGGCACTTGAATCAAGGTTGCCGGTATGGAAGGCAACGTTGATGGTCTGATCAATGGTGTTGCCATACGGGTCAGCAATGCCGGGCGTGATCGCAGCTCGATAATCACTTGCTGCCTCGGCGCCGAAGTAAATGATAAAGCTATGATCGTAAGAATTATAGAAACTATAGACCTTCGATGGTGATAGTGGTGGGGTCATGCTGAAGTGCGGCATCACGGTGGCCGGATCGATATCGGTGTTGAACTGGATGACAAATGGCGCGCCCTCCGAGGCATCACGAGAACCGTTAGCCGGTATGGTGCCGATTATTCTGGGCAGCGGCACCGTCTTGAACACAGACTCCCATGCTTCCACCGATCCATTGCCACCGCTGCTGCTCTTTACACCCGCCGCAACACGAATCGTATATGCGGTATCAAAAGCCAATTTGGCGGTGGGTGTAAAAACCAGCGTGTCGCTGAGCACAACGGTTTGTCCTGCAACGGTATTGCCTGAGCCATTCACCAAGGCGAAAGCCGCCTGCGCGGAAGCAGTGTCAACATTTTGGTTGAACACAACCGTGACCGCAGTATCAATACGCGCAGGTTGATCGTCGGCGCGCGGCATTACGTCAAGTACTTTCGGCGCTGATGTGCTGAACGTCCATGTGTATTCGGACGCCATAGGGTTGCCCTCAACATCTTTTAGATCAGCCGCGATGCGCCCTTTATAAATGGTACCGCCTGACAGCGGTTTTGCGGGACGAAACACCAGAATAGAGGTATTCAACCATTCCGCTTTGCCCTCGATAGCGGGTTCGAAACTCATAGGCTGCGGCAATCCGGCCATCTCATTCAATGTGGTCAATGGGATGACGGCGTGATTGAACAACACTGTGATGATCGTATCGGGGTTGGCGTCTATCGTATCTCGCGCCGGTATGGTTTGCCCCACTTCCAGGTTACCCTGTGTGGCGAAGCGAAACTGGTACGGCTCGCGCAACACGGCGCCATCGGCTGCTTTCGCATCCTGCGTCAGCGCCACATCGACTGTCGCATTGCGCGGCAGTGCTGAGGCAGGTTTGAACGACAGGGTGCGCGCATTCAACCACGCAAATGTCCCGGCCACCTGCGGTTGCACTTTAAATGCGCTCTCAACTGACTTTTGATCCATGGCGCGGTCAAACACGATCTCAATCGCTTTGGCCGGATTCAGGCGTTCGCCTGGCTCAGGACTGTGTTGAACGACGATCGGCGACAGAACGCTCAATGGCACGGGGGTATATGGCAAATTGAGCCGAGGAGGCAACGGTGTCGCCGTTGGTGGTATGGGGGTATTCGTTGGATTCAACATCGATGGTGTTGAATTCACCGGCACATCCGGTCGGCATGCACTGAGAACCATCGCAACCATCACGCCGATGATCAACACAGCCCGTATAGTTTGATTTGACTTATGACGCATCTTAATCTCTCCCGGCGAACCAAGCTATCTATTGCAGGAAACGACCGGCAATTCGTCCCAAATCTCGGCCGCTACTGTTTACAGACGTATAAAAGACTTGCTTTGTTCCGCAAACAGGATGCACGGAGCAACCCAGTTGCAGCAATGATGCTAGAATACGATAACGTTTTTTAAGGTGCGACGGTCAATCATGTATATCGTGTATGGCGCGGGCTTTGTGCCTGTCCGCATTGTGCCGTGATTGTGGCGGTTTGCGCACTGACCTATGCAGGCAGCAACAACGTGCCTGATCATAATCATAAACGATAATGCGTCACATAAAAGTGCAATGGATACAGCGATGAAGATGATTTCAGGAATACAACCGAGAAGCGATTCTGATCGTAACACAGGGACGCACGCCTGGGTCCGTCCATCTGATCGCCGAGGAGCTGATTGCCAATGAGTTCAACACCGGCAACCCCGTCCGTTCCTGGCATCGCCCTGCCAGATCCGCTCAAGACGATCGCGCCACGCAGCATGTGGCAAATGGCATGGCGACGTCTCGTTCGCGGTGCGAATGGCCGCATCGGTATGGTGATGGTGGCTATTATCATCCTCATATCTGTCGTAACACCGATCATTGATCCTTATGACGCAACGATTGACAGCGACACTGAAAATTCGCGTCAGGTCCCTTCCCTGCAACATCCGTTTGGTCTCGACTTCATCGGGCGTGACATCTTCCGCCGCATCATGCATGGCGCGCGCGTTTCACTAAGCGTCGCACTCGCTTCAATTCTGGTCGGCACCGTTTTCAGCACGACGATCGGCATGGTTGCGGGTTACTACGGAGGCGTCGTCGACATGCTTCTGCAGCGCTTGGCCGAACTGATGCAAGCCTTTCCGGGTATTCCACTAGCCATCGCCATTGTTGCTCTGTCCGGGCCGGGATTATTTAACACAGTGTTGGCGATTACCATCGTCGGCATCCCGGGCGGTATGCGCGTTGCCCGCGCAATCACTTTGTCGCTGAGAACGCGCGATTATATTGAGGCATCGCGTTCGCTGGGCGCGTCAAACACGTCCATCATCGTCAGGCATATTTTGCCCAACCTGATATCGTTTATCATCGTTGGAGCCACACTGGGCGTCGGCGGCGTTATTCTGCAAACCGCCGCACTGGGCTTTCTCGGCCTGGGAGCGCAACCGCCTACACCAGAGTGGGGCGTCATGGTTTCGGATGCGGTGAAGTTTTACCGCCAGTCACCCCACATGGTTATCTTCCCGGGGCTGGCCATTGTATTCACTGTTCTAGGTTTCAACCTGCTGGGTGATGGACTGCGCGACGCACTGGATCCATCCTTGAGCGGCAGCGCCTGATTGTGGTGGACGCGGAGAATGACCCGGGTGTCGTTACGTCCATCCCGTTATAATTTGTGTTTCGGTTATTAAAAGTAACTGTGGCAAAAAGAGTTTGGAGGAGAAAGATATATGGCAAGTAAGAAAGACAATCGCTTATCACGTCGTCGTTTCCTGATCGTGGCCGGCACGACAACGGCAGCTGGTATTCTGGCTGCATGCGGCGCGGGGCCATCCCCAACAGCCCCCGCAGCAACAGCAGCGCCCAAGGCTGCTGAAGCCACCAAGGCGCCGGAAGCTACTAAAGCACCGGAAGCGACCAAAGCCCCTGAGGCCACCAAGGCGCCAGAACCCACTGCAGTACCTGCAGCTAAGGAAAGCGTCTTCATCGTTGGCCGCGGCGGCGACAGCGTGCTGCTCGATCCCGCTATCGTTACCGATGGTGAATCTGCGCGCGTATGCACCCCGATTTACGACACATTGACCATCATCATCGGCACATCCACCAAGGTAGTGCCATGGTTGGCCGAGTCCTTCACAACAGCCGACAGCAAAGTGTGGGACTTCAAACTGCGCAAGGATGTCAAATTCCATGACGGCGAGGTGCTCAACGCCGCAGCAGTCAAGTTCAACTTCGACCGCTGGCAGGATCCGAAGAGCAAGTATCGCTATCCCAGCCAGAAGTACGAGTATTGGGATATCGAAATGAGCGCGCTGATCGACAAGACCGAAGTCGTTGATGACTCCACTTTCCGCATTACGCTGAAAGAGGCCTCTGGTCTTCTGCCCGTCAAGCTGTCTCAGTTCAACTTCGCCATTGCCAGCCCGAAGGCTATCGCTGATCAAGGCGAGAAGTACGGCTCACAGGCCGGCAAGCCCGTTGGCACAGGCCGCTTTAAGTTCGATGGCTGGGTACCCAACGATAAGATCACCCTGCTGCGCAACGATGATTGGTGGGGAGGCAAGGTGAAGCTGGACTACACCCAGTTGCCGATCATCACCAAGTTGATCTTCCGCTCGATCCCCGACAACAGCACCCGCTTTGCTGAACTGCAAGCCGGCACGCTGGATACGGCAGACCTGGCGCAGACTGATGCATTGACACTAAAAGGCAATCCTGACTACGTTGAAACCCTTTCGCCGTCAATGGG
>CAIQQO010000463.1 GCA_903873965.1 uncultured bacterium | reverse complement strand
TGTATGCCTTTATCCACCCGCGCAGTGCCTTTGGCGTTTTAATCGAGCTTTACCAGAAAGCAGAATAGGGAAGGGAGATCAGCGGTTCCCGCATCTCTCTTTTCAACTCTCCGTTCATGCGAGGTTGACATGTTGGTTGGCGCAAGTGTTGCCCTGATATTTCTGATCATCCAGATGATATTCGCCTTGCTGGTGGTGTTCACGCTGCTGGCGGGGATGGTGTTCGGTATGTACAAGCTGCGCCAGGTGATTGCGCGTTTTATGCCCAAAGCGCAGGCCTTTACACAGCAGGTGGCGGATGGGACGCGCATGGTCTGCAATCGGGTGGCCGCGCCGTTTATATGGGCCAACAGCATGGCGGTCAACGTGCGCCACACGGCCAGGGCGGCGCAACGTCGCGTCAGCCGGTAGAGCCTTTTGCGCCTAAGGTGCCGCAAGCCTTGCTTACATGAGCAAAATGCCCTCGCGATTCGACAGGATGGATTGAATGTCATACACCACAAGAACCGCCACGCAAGACGAGCTGAACTTGATGATGGCATGGGCGGCGCAAGAGGGCTGGAATCCGGGGCTGCATGATGCAGCGGCCTTTTACGCGACAGACCCGCAAGGCTATTTTCTTGGGCTACTGGACGACGAGCCGATGGCGTGCATGTCGGCAGTGGCGTATGACGCGCGCTTCGGTTTTCTGGGGTTTTACATCGTCAAGCCCGAATACCGCAATCAGGGTTACGGGCTGCGCCTGTGGCAACACGCGCTGAGCCACCTGCCGACGCAAAACATCGGGCTGGATGGCGTTGTGGCGCAACAGGACAATTACCGCAAGTCGGGGTTTCAGCTGGCCTATCGCAACATTCGCTATGAGGGTGTTGGCCTAGGCGCGCCCGCAAGCATGCCTGTGGATGCCCACCACGCGCCGATTCTGCCGCTGAGCCATGTGCCTTTTGCGCAACTGCTGACCTACGACGCGGCGGTGTTTCCCACCACGCGCGCCGCGTTTCTACGCGAGTGGCTGAGGCAACCCGACAGTCTGGCCGTGGGATATCTGAGCGAGGGACAGTTGCGGGGGTATGGCATGATCCGCCCATGCCGCGCCGGATATAAGATCGGCCCGCTATGCGCTGATCAACCTGATATTGCCGCGGCGTTGCTGGGGCGGTTGCGCCAGTGGGCCCGCCCCGATCAGCCGGTGTATCTGGACACGCCGGAAACCAACCGCGCGGCGGTGCGGCTGGCCGAAAGCGCCATGATGAAGCCGATATTCGAGACGGCGCGCATGTATTCGCACGAAAACCCGGCCATGGATCTGCGCAAGATTTACGGCGTTACGACTTTTGAACTGGGGTGATCAAGATGGGGCGGTAGCGGCGGTGGCGCAAGATCGTCGTGATGAACAGCGTCAAACCCGCCAGCAGCATGGCTATCGCGAGGAGTGGGATTGCGGCGGTGCGCGGGTCGGGCGTGTCGTCGTAGGTGCCGTTGAACAAGGCTTCCTTGGCATCGTGAACAAACGCAGGGCGCGGCTCAACCGGCGCCAGAGCGCTGCTCAGGCTGCCTTCGAGCCACAACATATCGTCAATTGTCAGTTTTGATCTCATCCCAGTTTATCCAACGCTTCACGCAACTGTATCAGCGTGCGATGATAGAGCGACTTGATGGCGCCCTCGCTGCGGTTCATGATCTGACCAATCTCCGCATTCTGAAGCTGTTCCACAAACTTCAGCACCACCAGTTGTTGCCGTTCCTCCGGCAGCGTTCGTATGGCATATAACAGGCGCTCGCGCTGTCGCTGACTGTCAATCTTCAAATCTGAATCATCTGAGTGCGCGCCATGCAACTCCACTTCGTCCAACGGGACTGAAGGGTGGCGACTGTTGTCACGGTGATAGTTCGCAACCACGTTGTGCGCGATGCGGTACAACCACGCGGTAAATGGCACGCCGCGATCGTCGTAGTGATGGATGTGCTTCAGCGCCCGCATGAAAACGCGCGCCGTCAAGTCTTCGGCGTCCTCCACACTGCCGCACCGATAGTACAGGTATCGATAGATCGCCGTTACATGCCGTTCGTATAACTCGCCGAACGCCGTCTGATCCTCCTTCGCCCGACGGGCAATGGATTGATCCTCTTCCGGCGTCACTGCGTCAACGTTCGATGACATACTCTCGTTACCGTTGAGTATCGCATCGATCTCACTACGCTCAAAGTGTTCCATGTTAGATAACACCGTACACGTCACCGGGTTTCGAAACCCGTATGCCGGAATGGCGTCCGAATTATAATGAGTCCATTAACCCACAAACGCCCACCAACAAAATGCAGCCAAATTCAACACCCGCTTCGTATCTACAAAAACGCGCTCTGATATCGATCGTCATCCCGACATGGAACGGTGCGCGCCACCTGGCAACGTGCTTTGCCGCATTGCGCCGGCAGACCCTGACCCCTTACGAGATCATTCTGGTGGATAACGCTTCCACTGATGACACCTACGCCATCGTCAACCGCGACTACCCTGAGGTGAATGTCATTCGGCTGCCGAAGAACCTGCTGTTTGCAGGCGCGTGCAACATCGGCATGCGCGCCTCCAGCGGCGAGTATGTGGCTTTGTTAAACAATGACACTGAGGCTGATCCGGACTGGCTGGCCAACATCGCGGTCGCCTTCGCGGAGCATCCGGAGGCAGGTTTCGTGGCCAGCAAGCTGCGGTTGTTCGATCAGCGCGACAAACTGCATTCGGCGGGTGATTTCTACAGTGTGCGCGGTGTGCCGGGCAACCGCGGCGTATGGCAGGTCGATGACGGGCGATTTGACAGCCCGTATGTGTTCGGCGCGTGCGGCGCGGCATCGGTATACCGGCGCACGATGTTGAATACGATCGGGATGCTGGATGAGACGTTTGCCTTCTCGTGCGAGGACGTTGACTTGTCGTGGCGCGCGCAACTGGCTGGCTACAAGTGCGCCTTCGCGCATGACGCGATCGTGTATCACAAGGTCAGCGCGACCGGCGGCGGGATACTGAACAGTTTCTATGATGGGCGCAACTTCATCTGGCTGCTGGTCAAGGACGTGCCGGGTGATGTGTGGCGCAAACATGGCGGCGCGATTCTGAAGTCGCAGGTGGATATCACCGTCAGCGCGGTCAAAGCATGGCGAGGCGAGGCGGCGCGCATGCGCTTGAAAGGACAGCTGGCCGGGTTGGCGGGTATTCCCCGCATGCTGGGGCGGCGGCGCAAGGTGCAGCAAATGCGCACCATCAGCAGCGCCGAGTTGGAGGCGTTGCTGGATCGATAGCGTGACCCGCCTGGCAGGTTATAGAAGGATGCGCCTGGCCAGAGTTCTATCATATATTAGCGAAATTCACATACGAGAGTTTGCGTACAGCAGAGATTTGAGATGCGATTTGT
>CAIQQO010000462.1 GCA_903873965.1 uncultured bacterium | reverse complement strand
CGGCGTGAACCTGCTGGGGGTGACCAACCTTTTCTACCACGCATCGTCGGGACGCTCGCACGATCCGGAACTGAACTACGTGCTCGACACCTGGGTGGGTGATCCAGTCAAGCTCAGGGATCAGTTCACCGCCACCTCGCCTGCGCTGCAGCCGCAGCACATCACCGCGCCGGCGTACATGGTCTACGGCAAGAAGGATCGCCGCGTACCCGTGGTGCACGGTCGCGAGATGCGCGATGCGCTGCAAAAGCATGGCAAGGCGCACGAATATGTGGAGTTGGAATACGAGGAACACGGTTTTTCGAGCGAAGCCGTGCAGGTGGATGTTTACAGGGGCGTGCAAGCCTTCCTGCGCAAACACATTCCGGCGCAGTAGATGCGAACCTCTGGGGCAGTCTAGGTGATTTGATCAAATTGGCCTGACGAACGAATACTCACCATGAGCCCTCGCCCTGACGGACCATGACGGGACGGAAAAGAGAGCCTCTTCGTGGCTTTTCACAATGTGAGTCGAATCTTACAATCCCCTATAACGTAATGCGCGTTATACCTGTATCAGGTAACACCAATGCTCAGAACGGCGTCTGCAATGTGGATCGGTCGCCGCAAAATGGGCGGCAGCTTCATGGAACCCCAAGAGGCAACTGGGCCATCGTTCCAAAGACATCGAGCGGGACCTCCAATGTCGGGTATCTGGCGAGCAATTTGAGATGGCCGTTGGCTCTTGATGACCACAATCCGTCAATCGGGCAAACCGAAAAATGCGCCGATGAATGGTTCGTTTGGGCCAGTTCCCTGTCGTTGGCTTAGCCTCGCGAAAGCTGTAGATGCTTTGGACATCGTCACCCACGACTGTGACGCCCTTACCACCATTAGGGAAAACTTCAACAAAGTCCCAGCTTTGCCAGATCAATTAGGAGGAAATAGTGAGTAGCATCGAGTAAAACAATTCGACGTTTACGTGGTTCCAACATTTCATTCAAAATGTGAAGACCTGTCGTGGTCATGAAGGCTAGAGGAGTTGGACCTTGACGGTACGCGGATCATCCACTGTGTCATTCCAGACTTGTACGCCTACGGTGTTGATTTCCATCTCTTGTTGATCTGGTGGGTCGATGTGCTCATTTGGAACCTCTCAGGAACAAAGGCTCATACACGTCAAGCCTTTTTTTACCACTAATTCGACTGAAACGGAATATGCTTGATCATCGACCCACCATCATAGTTGGAGAAACGGGCAACGCCGCCCCGATACTGAACGACCGTCTGGCATCTGAAAACTAGCCGAAATCGTGAAAGTGGCCTACGCGGGTGACCGAGAGCACATCGCCAAGCACCGCGCAGCCATTGGATGCACCGGTGCTGTAGCTGACAGCACCGGTGCCGCTGCCGCCGCTAGACGTTAGCGTGGCGATAGCGCCGCCATAGGTCAGGCTCGCTGGGGCGTTGACGCTAAGCGTGGCCTGCGCGATGCCGGTGGTCACGTTGAAGTAGACGCTGCTGCTGCCAATGGTCAGCACGGCCCACGTCAGGGTGCCAATGGATCGCTTTGCGGATGCCGCTTGTCGGGTGCGAGTTTTCTCCAATTGTGGCGGTGCAGCAAGTTTTAGGCGGAGGCCAGAGCCACCTTGCGTCCCAGTCGTTTGTCCAGCGCCGCCTTGATATGGCCATCTGGGTGCGATCGCAGCTCGTACATCGAGTCCAGGGGCTGGTTATGTTCGACTTGGGACTCGACAGTAAGCTGTGGGCTTGCCAAGTTGTTCGCATGATCGATTCGGAATTGGATTGAGCCACCAGAATGCTGACGGTAGAGCGCGTCTAACTCGGCACTTTGACACTCATGAGCTGATGAATGACCGTATCGATCAACCCCTCGTCAATATGGGATTGCAATCTGCATGGGGGTTTATGTGTGTGGCCGGCGGCGAGTGAAATGCCGGATCGCCAAAACCAGTGCCGTGATCTGAATCAGACTTCCCACAAAGAGTGGGAGTCCCAAGCGGAGGTCGCCCGCCGGAGCATCGGATACCAGTGTCAGCAAGCCCGCCCCTGCCAAAGGTGCCAGTACAGCCACCATGCTGTTGAGCGATGAGACGGCCCCCAGTGTTCGTCCCTGGATGCTGGCATG
>CAIQQO010000461.1 GCA_903873965.1 uncultured bacterium | reverse complement strand
CATGGGCGCCCTCATCGCTGTCGATGGCGCAGCCGGCCGCATCAGTATGCACGGCGGTAAAACGGACGCACTCTCGTTAAGCCCGTTGGATATCACCGTTCCGGCCGATTTTTCTTCTGCCGCGTTCTTTCTCGTCGCCGGGCTGCTCGTGCCACAGGCGCGCCTGACGTTAACGGGCGTCGGGGTGAACCCTACGCGCACGGGTTTGCTCAATGCACTGCGCATGATGGGCGCACAGATTTATCTTCGTAACGCCAACTTGCAGGGCGGCGAGCCTGTCGGCGATCTACATCCTGTTCCCGCGCCCCTGCATGCCATCGAGGTCGGCGGCAGCCTGACCGCGCTCATGATTGACGAATTTCCCATCTTCGCTGTAGCGGCCACGCAAGCTACTGGCGTCACCATCGTGCGCGACGCGCAGGAACTACGCGTCAAGGAAAGCAACCGCATCGACGGTTTGGTGGACGAGTTGTGCAAGATGGGCGCACAAATTCAGGCTACCCCCGATGGGTTCATCGTCACCGGCCCGACCCGCTTGCATGGCGCAACCGTGGATGCGTATGGCGATCACCGCATGGCCATGGCGCTGACCGTGGCCGGACTGATCGCCGAGGGCGCGACAACCATCACGGGCGCGGAGTGCGTGAGCAAGACCTACCCCGGCTTTTACGATGACCTGGCCAAATTAGCCGCGCCACAGGAGTAAAGCAACATGCGCATCGGATTGATCGGCTTTCCAGTATCACATAGCGCCTCGCCGCGCATGCAGGGCGCCGCCTTCGCTGCTGTCGGGCTGGATTGGACCTACGAACTGTGGAACACGCCGTTGGAAGAACTGCCGGCGCGCATGCAGGCGATTCGCCTCGATCCCGATCTTGGCGGCGCCAATGTCACCATCCCGCACAAGCAGAACGTCATGCCCTTTCTGGACGAGATCAGCCCGCATGCGCGCGCCATCGGCGCGGTGAACACCATCGTCAAGGTCGGCGCCGGCACCCGGCTGTATGGCGACAACACCGATTGGATAGGTTTTCTCAACGACCTGCGCCATTACGGCGTCGAGCCGGCGGCGTGTGGACAAGCGCTTGTCCTCGGGGCAGGCGGATCGGCGCGGGGCATTGTGTATGCGCTGGCCAGCGTCGGGCTGACAGTACACGTCATCAATCGCAACCTGGCGCGCGCACAAGAACTGGTCGCCGCGTTGCAACCGGCATTCCCAGCCCAGCCATTACGCGCCTTCAGCCTGACGCCGGACGGCCTCATGGCGGCCGCGCGCGGCGCTGGATTGATCGTCAATTGCACCTCAGCCGGCATGTCGCCCCATGCCGACACCACGCCCTGGTTGAGTGAAATTCCTATGCCACGGGATGCTATCGTGCATGACCTGGTCTACAAGCCCCCACTCACCCTATTCATGCAGCAGGCGCAACAGGCCGGCTTGCGCGTCTACGGCGGCATGGGCATGCTGGCTGAACAGGGTGCAGTTGCCTTTGAACACTGGACGCACATCCCGGCTGATCGCGTTGCCGGCATCATGCGCGATACACTTGCCGCCATTGTGCGCTAGCTGATATATCATTGCCCCTGATGGTGGAACTACTTCTCGACATGAGCCATGATGCGATCATCATCACAGATGAATCGCAGACGATCGTTTTGGCCAATCACGCCGCCGCGCGTTTGCTTGGTTACACCGAAGTCGAGATGGTCGGTATGCCGCTCAATGTGCTGCTGCCTGAACGATTCCAATCCAAACATGCCGGACTCGTCAACGCTTTTCGCGACGGCAGTGTCACCCAGGCCACGATGGGAGAATATCGTCAGGTTTACGCCAGGCATAAAGATGGCCACGACATCCCCATCATCGCGTCGATCGGCAAAAACGTCTATCGCGATCAGCGCGTATTGATCGCCTTCCTGCGCGAGTTGGGCCAGGCGCGCAGTGACGCCACAAAACTGGAATGGCTGGCGCGTTTCCCTGACGAAAACCCCAATCCCATCATGCGCATGCTCATCGATGGCACCTTCCTCTACGCAAACCAGCATGCACTGACATTCCTCGGCGAAATCGGCATATCGTTCCAGTCCAAGGCGCCGAAAAACTGGGTTGAGTTCGCCCGGCGCGTCATGACAACCGGGCGCCAGCATGACGAGATGATCCATTACGGTGACAGGTACTACTCGTGCCTGTTTGTCCCCGTCACCCAGGCCGGCTATGTCAATCTGTATTGCCTCGACGTCACGGATCGGATGGTGACAGAAGCCGAGCATGAATTGACTTCCGGCATCCTCGATTTTGTCAGCAATCTCATCCTCGTCGCCAACTCGGCCGGGCAGATCCAATATATCAGCCCATCAGTCCAGGATATCCTTGGCTACAGCCCGGACGAGGTGCTAGGCGAAGGCTGGTGGAACATTATCCGCAAGTCCGGCGGCAATCCGGAGCAGGATAAGGTCTACATCAAGAGCACTGCTACGCGCGAAATCCCGGTAGACACGACGCCGTATGAGCACCGCTTGCGCCATAAAGACGGCTCGTGGCGCTGGCTGGTCATTTCGGATGCCAAAGGCCCGCGCGACTACGTCTTCGGCATCGGCACGGACATCACCAGGCTGAAACTGGCCCAGGCCGAAGCACAGGCACGCGGCGAGTTTGCCCAGCAACTGATGGAGACGATGGGGCAGGGTTTGACAGTAACCAACGCCGCAGGCAGGTTCGAGTATGTCAATCCCGCTTACGCCGCCATCCTCGGTGTTACGCCCGGCCAGGTCATCGGCAAAACCCCGGAGGACTTTACCGTCGCTGCGGATCACACCATACTGGCCAGCGCCGATCAGCAGCGATCCAGCGGACAGACAAGCAGCTACGAAACCCGCCTCCAGGGCGCCGATGGGCATGAAGTTTATGCGCTCATCACCGGCGTGCCGCGCTACCGCGACGGCCAGTTTGCAGGCGCGATCGCCGTCGTCACCGATCTGACCGAGCGCCGACAGATGGAAACCATGCTGCGCCAGAGCGAAGAGTCGATTCGCGAACTCTACGAAACGTCCGCCCAGCTCATCCCGTTTGCAGACAAAATTCAGGAATTATTGCGCATGGGCATGCGTCACTTTAACCTGGATTACGGCACCCTCGCGCGCGTGAGCGGCAACAGCGTCACCATCATCGCGTCCGAGCCGGCCGATGGCATATTCAAGACCGGCAGCGTCATGGATCTGCATCAGACCTATTGCGGCGCCATGCTGACCACGCACAGCCCGATTGACATCACCCACGCCGCCGTCACCGACTGGGCCCGTCACCCGTGTTACACCCTGCATCATATCGAGTCTTACCTCGGCGCGCCTGTTATGGTATCAGGCAACACCTACGGCACACTCAGCTTCACCAGCACCACGCCACATTCAAAGCCTTTTAGCTCCGTGGACAAAGAGTTCATCCGGCTGATGGCGCAGTGGATCGGTTCAGAAATCGAGCGCGAAGAAGCTACTCAGCGGTTGCGCGCCTATGCCACCGAGATCGAGTTCAAGAATGAGGACTTGGCCGCCGCCCGCGATAAAGCTCTGGAAGCGTCGCGCTTGAAGTCCGAGTTCCTGGCAACCATGAGCCACGAAATCCGCACCCCCATGAACGCCATCATCGGGATGAATGAGATTCTGCTGGACAGCGGGCTGACCGATGAGCAACACGAGTACGCTGGCATCGTCGGCAGTTCGGCCCAGGTACTGCTTAGCATTTTGAATGACATCCTCGATTTCTCCAAAATTGAGGCCGGTAAGCTGCTCATCGATGCCGAACTGTTCAACCTGCCCACCATGCTGCGCAAAGTGGTGGACCTCTTCCGGCACAGAGCCGTTGAGAAAAAACTCGTTTTCGATTTTACGGTCGATCCTGGCGTGCCCACCAATGTCATCGGCGACGATGGCCGGCTGCGCCAGGTCCTTTCTAACCTGCTGGGCAATGCGATCAAGTTTACTGACCAAGGCGCCGTCCGTTTGCGCGTCAGCGCTGCCGGCCTGGCTACCGATGGCGCCACGCTGATCCGGTTTGAAGTCAGCGACACGGGCATCGGCATCTCGGAAAAAGCCCGCGCTATTTTATTTGAACCTTTCTCCCAGGCCGACGGCAGCATGACGCGCAAATATGGCGGCACCGGCCTTGGCCTGGTCATTGCTTCGCGCCTGGTCAATCTGATGAATGGTCAAATCGGTTATAGCAGCACCGAGGGCAGTGGTTCAACCTTCTGGTTCATCGTGCCGCTGGCAACGCCGCGCCCGTCCACCGCCAATCGCCCCAAAGTAGTCAAGCCGACCGTGGCGCAATTGTATTCATCCAAGCCCATTCTGCTGGTTGAAGACAATCCGACCAATATCGCCGTCACCACCCACATGCTGCGCACGCTCGGCCTGCAATCCACCTCGGTCGAAAATGGCCGCCTGGCTTTGGATGAGCTGCTGCAACATGCTGACGATTATGCGCTTGTCCTGATGGATGTGCACATGCCCGAGCTGGATGGGATCAATGCCACAAAGATGTTGCGCGAACATGAAGCGTCAACTTCACAGCACATCCCCATCATTGCACTCACCGCTTTTGCCATGGTCGGCGACCGCGATGCCTGCATGACCGCCGGCATGGACGACTACATCAGCAAGCCGGTTTCACTAACCATGCTGAGTCATGCACTGGCGCGCTGGTTGCCACGCGCAGAGGCAGGGGCGTAGTGCGTCGGTGTGATAATGTACGGTACGGGCGCCGCCCCATGCGATCGTGTGCAAACACAGTCACAAAACAGCCAATCCATGTTGAGGAGATTTTCGACCATGTCTGATATAGATGCATCACATGCCATCACAAGCGCGCATCTGAACGACTTTCATCAGTCGTTCGAAGCCGATCCCAAGAACCGCCTGGCGCTTAACGCCATCACCCGCAACTCCGTCACCGCCGTTGCCTTGAACCACGCGGTCGTCGCTGAAACCAACCATACCTTCTCGCACATGCTGAAGAGCAACGAGATCACCAGTCAACTGGCCAGCGGGCGCTGCTGGCTGTTCGCCGGTTTGAACTTGTTCCGCGTCGAAGCGATGAAGCATCTGAATGTCGAAAAGTTTGAGCTATCACAGAACTACCAGATGTTCTGGGACAAGCTGGAGAAAGCCAACTACTTCCTCGAATCCATCTTGAAGACGCTCGACGAACCGACCGACGGCCGCTTGATCATGTTCCTGCTCCAGAACCCTGTCCAGGATGGCGGGCAATGGGACATGTTTGCCAATCTCGTCGAAAAGCATGGCGTACTGCCCAAAGTCTTCATGCCGGAGACGGAAAGCAGCAGCAACACGCGCTGGATGAACGCGCATGTTACCGCCAAGCTGCGCGAAGACGCCGCCGAGTTGCGCCGTATGCACGCGGCCGGCAACGATTCAGCCGCACTGCTTGCGCGCCGCGCGGAGATGATGAGCGAGGTCTATCGTATGCTCGCCATCCACCTGGGTGAGCCGCCCACCGAGTTCAACTGGCAATGGCGCGACAAGGACGACCAGTTCCACCGCGACGGCATGATCACCCCGCAGGAGTTTTATAAGCGCTATGTGCACTATGACCTCGACAATGTCGTGTGCCTGATCAACTGCCCGACCTCCGATAAGCCGTTCAACAAGATGTACACGGTGGACTATCTGGGCAATGTCGTCGGCGGCCATATCATCCGCTACATCAATGTAGACAATGCTACCTTCAAACAGGCTGCCAAAGAACAAGTGGTCGCCGGCACGCCTGTGTGGTTCGGCTGCGACTATGGCTACGGCATCGAGCGCGACCTTGGCATCCTCGACACCCAGATATACGACTACGCTCTGGCCTACAACACCGGCTTCAGTGCAGATAAGGCGACCCGCGTGGAATATGGCCAGAGCATGATGACGCATGCCATGGTCTTCACCGGCGTCGACCTCGATCCCAATGGCAACCCCACCAAGTGGCGCGTTGAAAACAGCCACGGCGACAAAGGCGGCGATAAAGGCTTCCTGATCATGGCTGATCGCTGGTTCGATGAGTATATGTACGAAGTCGTCGTCGAAAAACGCTTCGTAGCGCCCGAACTGCTCGCCCTTCTCGAAACCGAACCCGTCCACCTGCGTCCATGGGATCCGATGGGATCACTCGCGATATCTGAATAACACGCGGAAGAAGTCAGAAGTCAGAGGCAAGAAACAAGAGGTCAGATCTCTGACTTCTGACCTCTGACTTCTTGCTTCTAACTTCTTGCTTCAACTATGCTTCGATTCTTAACCGCCGGCGAATCTCATGGCCCTTCATTGACGGCTATTCTGGAGGGCATGCCCGCCGGGTTGGCGGTGTCTTCTGAGTACATCGATCGCGACCTGGCGCGCCGCCAGCAAGGCTACGGCAGCGGCGGGCGCATGAAGATCGAACGCGATCACGCGCGCATCACGTCCGGTGTCATGGCTGGACACACCACCGGTGCGCCCATCGCGTTGATCGTCGAAAACCTCGATCACGTCAAATGGCACGACCGCGCGATCGAGCCGATGACCATTCCGCGGCCAGGGCATGCCGACCTGACAGCTACGGTGAAGTACGGCTATCGCGAACTGCGCCTGTCACTGGAACGCGCTTCTGCGCGCGAAACCACCATGCGCGTCGCTGCCGGATCCGTTTGCCGCGCCTTTCTCGCCGAGTTCGGCATCATCGTCGGCGGCTATGTCACCAGCATCGGCGCCGTCAACATTCCCATCGACAACTCAAACGACGTTGCCCATCTTCAATCTCGCCTTGTGGCCGCCGAAGCCTCCGACGTGCGCTGTTACGACGAAGCCATTGCCGAAAACATGCGCGCTGCCATCCGTCAAACGATGCAGAACAAGGACACGCTGGGCGGCGTCGTTGAATGTGTTGCATTGAACGTCCCGCCCGGGCTGGGCAGCCATGTCCACTGGGATCGCAAACTGTCGACGCGCATCGCGGCCGCCGTGATGAGCATCCACGCCGTCAAAGGGGTGGAGATTGGCGACGGCTTTGCAGAAACGCTGCTGCCCGGCACCGAAGTGCAGGATGAACTCAGCCTCGCAGATGGGCGCATCGTGCAGCGCACCAATCATGCCGGCGGGCTGGAAGGCGGCATCAGCAACGGCGCCCCGATCGTCGTGCGCACCGCGTTCAAACCCATCGCCACCACGCTTAATCCGCTGCAGTCGATCAACCTGGCCGATGGTGAACAGGTAGACACGCGCTATGAGCGCAGCGATTTCTGCCAGGTGCCGCGCGCCGTCCCCATTGTTGAATCCATGTTGTGCTACGTACTGGCAGCAGCCTTGCTGGAAAAGCTCGGCGGCGACTCGATCGCCGAAATGCGCCCGCGTTTTGAAGCGCTGCGCCAGTTGCGGCTCGATCAACTCCCCATGGACAACGTGCCCTGGAAATTCGGTTACGAGTAGGTCACAGCAAAACTAGCCGCAACCCGTTACAATATCATCCTGATGTCGAGATCATTGATACTCGCGGGCTTTATGGGCGTTGGCAAAACCACCGTCGGCCGGTTGTGCGCACAGCAACTTGGTTATGACTTCGTGGATGCCGACAATATCATTGTCGAACGCGAAGGCGTGAGCATACCTGTCATATTCGAGCAAAAGGGCGAAGATTATTTCCGCCAGATCGAAGCTGAACTGGTGCATGAGCTGTGTCTGCGCAACGACATTGTGATCGCCACCGGCGGTGGGATGATCGTGAACACGGCCAACCGCCATGCCCTGTTGCGCGCCGGCGTGTGCATCGGCCTGACCGCGACGCCTGAAGCCATCCTGCAACGCGTCAACCCCAGCACCCGCCCGATGTTGCGCGGCGACGACCCGCGCGTCCGCGTCATGCAATTGCTGAAAGAGCGCGCGCCCGCCTATCGCGAATTGCACTATACCGTCGACACAACGACCCCTTCGCCAGAGCAGACCGCCGCGCAGGTTGTGGCTATCTATCGCGCTGAACAAAATCGCATCGCGGTTCACATGGCAGGCGCGACCTACGATATCATTTTCGGCGATGGCGTCATCGATCACCTAGGCTACGCCCTCGCAGGACGCTACCCATCGTCTTCGCCATGCGCCATTGTGACCGACGATCAGGTTGGCCCACTGCATGCTGATCGCGTGCAACAAGCCTTGCGGCATGCCGGCATACCATCGTTCATCCATCAAATGCCCGCGGGTGAAAGCCATAAGACACTACACAGCGTCGAAGGCATCTATCGCGCATTGTCAGAACATGGGGTGGAACGCAGCAGCGCCGTCATCGCAGTCGGCGGCGGCGTTGTCGGCGACGTGACGGGATTTGCCGCCGCCACCTATCTGCGCGGCGTGCCTTTTGTGCAGGTTCCCACGTCGCTGCTAGCGATGGCCGATTCGAGCATCGGCGGCAAGACCGGTGTGGATACCGACTTCGGCAAAAATCTGGTCGGCGCCTTCAAGCAACCCGACCTGGTCGTGATGGACGCCCAGTTCCTGCGCACCCTGCCGCCGATTGAAATACGCTGCGGCTATGCCGAAATCATCAAGGCTGCGTTGATTTCCGGCGGCGCCCCCTGGCAACGCATCCGAGCCGGCGGAGATGCCGGCATCCCAACAAGCGCCGTGGACACTCACCTGCTCGCCACGTTGCTGGATGCCATCATGCTTAAACGCGATGTGGTTGAAGAGGACCCTTACGAAAAAGGCCGTCGGGCGCTGCTCAATCTTGGGCATACCTTCGGGCATGGCCTGGAATCCTGGAGTCATTTCTCCATCAAGCATGGCGAAGGCGTGTCACTCGGCATCGTGTGCGCAGCCCGTCTATCGCAAGCGCTCGGGATATGCGACGGCGCGCTGGTCGAAGAGATCACCGCACTGCTGGACAACGCGGGGCTGCCGGTCAGCCTGCCCGCGGTTGACGCCGATGCCATCTGGCAATTGATGCAAAGTGATAAAAAGAAACTCGGTGGCAAGCTGCGGTTTATCGTATTGCGCGCCCCCGGTGATATCTTTATAACTTCTGATATAACTGAACAACAGGCGAAGAACGCGCTACGAAGCCTGGTTGAGAATATAAGGACACGGAGCTGAAAATGAGTAAGAGAACACTAACCAATCACAAAACGTCCACTCACATCTCAATCCCACCGGGATACAGAGCCATGGTCTTGGTAGCCGTGGTGGCTATGTTAGCCCTGGCCGGTTGCGGCACGGCCAACAACGCAGCAACCAAAGCCGTCATATCATCACCACTGGCTAACGCCGATTTCCTGTCCAACGCCCCCATACAGATACAAGGGCAGGCCGACGGCGCCGGTATCGTGCGTGTGGACATCATCATCGATGCAACCGTGCTGACGGCCGTGGCCGCGGCTGACACCAACAACGGTGTGGCCAGCCTGCCAGTCAGTGTGCCCTATAAAACGCAGACCATCGGCACGCACTTCGTCCAATTGAAAGTGTATGGCGCCGGTGAGAAACTGCTGGCCGTATCCGACCCGACGATTTTCGTCATCAAGCTTGCGCCAGAGGCGCCCACCACCGTACCACAGCCGCCTACAGCGACGCCAGCGCCGACGCCTGTTCCCGCTCCCACAAGTGCGCCGGTTGTGGTCACAGACACTGCCACAACCTCGGCAACGCTGACGACAACCACGACCGTCACCACAGTCGACGCCAGCAATGTGGCGCCTTCGCTGACGATCACGAATGAGTTTGCCAATGTGCGCAGCGGCCCCGGCACCACTTACGATCTGATAGGCAAGCTGAATCTAAACGAGACGGCGCCGGTGCGCGGTAAGAACGCCGCTTCCGACGGCGTATGGTGGCAGATTGCATTCGACAAAGGGCCGAACGGTGTAGGCTGGGTGCGTGGCGACCTGGTCAGCGCCAATGCGGCCGCTCAAGGCATCGCTCCGGCAGCCGCGCCGCCATCGCCCACGGCTCAGCCCACACAACCTCCAGCGCCCGAGCAGCCCACAGCCCTGCCGCCAACCGCGGTACTCACCACGGTCGCCGTGCTGACGCCCACACCATCCGGCCCGCTGTGCGACGCCTCGGTCAAAGACTGGCGCGGCCAGAATCCCAGCTACCCCTTCTGCGCCGGCAAAGATCCCACCTGGGCTGACCCGAACAGTGAATACACGGTATACGACAACGGGCGCGATGTGCCACTGTCGATCTCCTGGCGCATCTATGGCGAAAACGTGAAGAGCATGTGGATCCATTTCGACCAGGACAACACCGGTATGTGCGGCTTCAACAAAGCCACCCAGAAGACGATTAATCAGCAGGTATCCCCTGAAGGCACCTTTGCGTTCAACGCTTTGGACTTCGTCTACGGCGGCACGATGCGCGTGTGGTGGCAGGTGGTGCTGACCGACGGGCGTGTGGTGACTTGGGGCGAAAAGAAGCTGTGCATCCGCTGAGGTCATGCCGCAGGCGCTGATAGAGAAGCAAAGCCATGCCAAGAATACTTGTTGTCCACGGCCCCAACCTGAACATGCTCGGGCTACGCGAGCCTGCCGTCTATGGCCGTGTCACGCTTGACGATATCAACACCCGCCTGACCGAACTGGCGAGTCAACGCAACGCCGAGTTGACCATCAAGCAATCGAATCATGAAGGCGTGATCATCGACGCCATCCAGGATGCCCGCACATGGGCTGCGGGCATCCTGATCAATCCGGGCGGGCTGACGCATACCAGCATCGCCTTGCGTGATGCCATCAGTGCTGTCGCCTTGCCGACGGTCGAAGTGCATTTGTCCAACATCTATGCCCGTGAAGAATTTCGGCATCACTCTTTCATCTCGGCCATCTGCACAGGCACCATCGCCGGCTTCGGCTGGCGCAGCTACATGCTGGGCCTGAATGCCTTGCTGGATAAGATCGCCGATTAGAGGGCGAGATTGGCGCACGCTTACTTCTTGCACTGTTGCCGGCGCTGGCAGCAGTGCTGACCTCTCCAATCCCCAATTACTTCCTACACCGCGCCAAGCACCATAGCCAGCAATGCCATCCGCACAAACACGCCGTTGCGCGCCTGGCGGAAATACGCGGCGTTGGGGAGCGTATCCACATCAGTGGTGATCTCATCGACGCGCGGCAGCGGGTGCATGATGGCAATACCCGGCTTCGCGCGCGCCACCACATCAGCGCTGATCACATAGACGCCCTTCAGCTTCAGGTACTCTTCCACGCTGGGGAAACGCTCCTGCTGAATGCGCGTGATGTAAGCAATGTCCGCGGTCTTGAGCGCCGCAGTCACATCGGTCGTCTGATGCACCGTGGCGCCGCGCGACTGCACGAACGACACGACATCCTGCGGCATCGCCAGTTCCGGCGGCGCCACATAGCTCAGCGTGACGTTCCAGTGCGAGAGCGCCTTGGAAAGCGAGTGCACCGTGCGCCCATTCTTCAAATCGCCGACCATTGCCACATGCAAGCCATCGAGCGAACGCAGTGCGCCGCCCTCGGCGCCTTCACGTTGAATCGTGTACAGGTCGAGTAGCGCCTGCGTGGGATGCTCGCCGGTGCCGTCGCCGGCATTGATCACCGGTACGCCGGCGGCATCAGCCAGCGCGCGCGCCGAACCCGTCGCCGGATGGCGTTGCACGATCACGTCCGCGTACGATTCAAGCATGCGCCCGCTGTCGTAGATCGTCTCGCCTTTGGCCGCGCTGCTGCTGGTCTTGGCTTCGGCCACGCTGACAACGCGCCCGCCCAGCCTGTTCATGGCGCTTTCAAAAGACAAGCGCGTGCGCGTGCTGGGCTCATAAAAAACAGTAGCCAGCACACGGTTGAGCAACGTCTGCCCAACTGTGGCACGCTCGCCGCGCGCCAATTGCTGCTCGAACTCGGCAGCCTGACCAAGCACCGCCTGAATTTCGTCCTTGCTTAAATCCCCAATACTGATAATGTCGCGATTAAAGAGTGTGCTCATCTATTACTCCGTTACCATTTTGTGCCCTGCCGGCGATAAACTGGCAATAAAAAAGGCCTCTGGAATATTCCAAAGGCCTTTGTGAAATCCGAAAATAGTGAACTGGAAAGGCATCGCACACGCGCGGGTGACGACCGTTACGATGTCCCACAGGGATGCAAAGCCATGGATACCGATTCAACATCGTGCCGTATTGTACCAAACATTCATGCCAACCAAAGACGCCTGATCGGTGTACGATTACCAGTATCAAAAGCACAACACGCCCTTTGCGGCACAAATGGCAGGCGTGTATTGGAGGACTTAGATGAACGACCATGATTTATTTCTGTTTGACCTGCAGGGATTCATTACCGTGCCGGACGCGTTGAGCGCGGCGCAACTAAGTGAATTGAACGCGATTCTCGATGAGCACATCGCGCACGATGTGCCGACCGACGCGACCAATCACCGCTTCGGCGGGCTTCTCGACTGGAGTCCAGCCTACCGCGCTTTAATCGACCAACCCACCATCACCCCCTACCTCGAAGCCTTCATCAACCGCCAATTTCGACTTGATCACGTCTATGCCGACATCATCCGCAGCGGCAAGGGCCCGATCGGAACGCGCCTGCACGGCGGAGCCACCCCCTTTGACGCCGCGCAGTATTATCACTATCACAACGGGCGCATGTATAGTGGGTTAACTGTCGTGGCCTACAACCTGCGCGATGTCAATCCCGGCGATGGCGGCACCGGCTGCGTGCCCGGCAGCCACAAGAGCAACTTCGCCTATCCCGACGACTGGCGCGACACCGACGAACTGCAACCTTTCATGCGCGCGGTCACCGGGCCAGCCGGCACTGCCGTCATTTTCACTGAGGCATTGACGCATGGCACGCTCCCATGGCGCGGACTGGGCGAACGCCGCACTGTCTTCTTCAAGTACAGCCCGTTCCCGCTGTCATGGTCAGCCGGCTACTTCGACGCGAACCGCTACCCGGACTTAACCGAACGACAGAAGGCCATCCTTGAAGCGCCTAATGCACGTTATCGAGGCAGGTAGTGTCACTGCGGGAAGGCCAAACCCTGTTCGATACAAGCGTCATTGTCCTCGCCGGCGGCCATAGCCGGCGCATGGGCGTGGACAAGGCACTGCTTTCCATTCACGGGCAACCCCTGATCGCGCGCGTGATCAGCCGGTTGTCCGTTCTCTCCGATGACATCATCGTATCAACCAATCAGACCGGTCGGTATGTATCGGCGCTGATCGGCCTGCCGCATCATGAAGTGGTTGACACCTTAGCTGATGCAGGGCCATTAAGCGGGCTGAGCGCAGCACTGGTCGTGGCGCGCTACCCACAGGCCATCGTTGTCGGATGCGATATGCCCTTCGTCAACGCCGACCTGCTGCGCTGGATGGTTAGTCAACTCGCGGGTTATGACGCCGTCGTGCCGCAGACCGGTCAAGCTGCCGGCGCAGGTACGCGCCGCGCCAAGTCAGCCGGGCTGCACCCCTTGCACGCGATCTACAGCGCCGCATGCCTGGACGCCATTCATGCAATCCTTGACACAGGCGAGCGCTCGATGGGCAGCCTGCTGCACCGACTGAACACGCGGATCGTGAGCCTTGAAGACATGCACCCCATTGATCCACAATGGCTCAGCCTGCGCAACATCAATACGCCGGAGGACTGGGCGGCGTGTTTGCAGATGATTGAGGACTGACCGCACCTCAATTCATCAATTTCCGCTTTTTTTACATGTTGCCGATAATGACTCTCAGGCGCATAGCCTGATTCCATTTATCCGGAGAATTGAAGCACATGGACGAGCGACTCATCCGCGCAAAGACCGATAGGATTCGCCAGTTGGCCACCCGGCAGGTCTGGCCAATTCAGCAGTGGGAGGCACGCACTGCCGACCATCTCGCGCCCGGCGAGTATCGTTATGACGGCGATTGGGGCACCATCACCGGCGAGACGAGTTGGCCGGCGACAAAAACCGTCTTTCTGCGGACGCGCATCGCTGTGCCTGCGCTGACTTCGAACGATCCGATCTTCCTGCAGTTTGATGCCAGCGGTCTTGAAGGGCTGCTCTCCATCGATGGGCAGCCCTTCGCGGGCATCGATGTTAACCACCCGCGCGTGTTGGTGCCGCCGGGGCGTGAACTGCTCATCGAGGCCGAATTCATGTGCCTGGGGCAGGCCTTGTCGCACCCGGAAATGCTGCGCGAGCGCGCCACACTGCGCGGCGCGTCCTTCGTCCAGATCGACGAAGCGACCGAGGCGTTGTACTTCGACCTGTGGTTCGCGTGGGACGCCGGCAAGCAGGCGCACGATGAGCGTCGCCGCCAACGCCTGAGCGCTGCGCTTGAAAATGCGCTGCTCGCCATTGACCTGACCGCGCCCATGGCGCAGTTTGATGAAGACGTGCGCGCGGCGCGAGCAATCTTGCGCGACGAAGTCGCCGCCATCGCGCCGGACCCCGAAGCCGGGCGCGTGTTCCTCACCGGCCACTCGCACATCGACACCGCGTGGTTGTGGCCATTGCGCGAAACAGTGCGCAAATGCGGGCGCACCTTCTCCACGGCCTGCCGCTTGCTGGAGCGTTATCCCGATTACCACTTCTCGTGCAGCCAGCCGCAGTTGTACGCGTACACGCGACAATACTTCCCCGACCTGTATGAGCAGATCAAGGGCTGGGTGAAAGCCGGGCGCTGGGAATGCACCAGCGGCATGTGGGTGGAGTCGGACTGCAACGTGCCTTCGGGCGAAGCACTCATCCGCCAGTTCCTGTATGGCATACGCTTGTTCCGCGACGAGTTCGGCGTCAAGCCCACGACGTGCTGGCTGCCCGATGTTTTCGGCTATCCGGCGTCGATGCCGCAGATATTGAGAGGCTGCGGGCTGGAGAACTTCTACACCAACAAACTGCACTGGCAGGCGCGTAACCCCTTCCCCGCGCACCTGTTCTGGTGGCGCGGCGTGGACGGCACGCGCATCCTGGCGCACATCCCGCGCCTGAAGAACTATTACAACGGCTGGCCCAATCCTGAGGAACTCAACATCGCCTGGGACAATTTCAGCCAGAAAGCCGTCTACCCCGAGACGCTCTTCCCATTCGGGTTCGGCGATGGCGGCGGCGGCCCGACTGAGCCGATGCTCGAATTTGCCGCGCGCGCCACGAACTTCCCCGGCGTGCCGGTGGCGCGCCAGGGTTTGGAGGAACACTACTTCAACGAAGTACATGCGTCCGCCGCAGCCGCCACCTTGCCGGAGTGGTCGGGCGAGCTGTATCTTGAGACGCATCGCGGCACCTATACGACACAGAGCGCGATCAAGCGCGCTAACCGCAAGAACGAGCTACTATTGCGCGATGCCGAGATCTTCGGCACACTGGCCAACCTGAACGGCGCAACGGTCGATATCAGCCGCCTGCTGCCGGTGTGGGAAAACCTGCTGCTGTTGCAGTTCCACGATATCCTGCCTGGCAGTTCGATTGGCGAAGTGTATCGCGAGGCAGCGGTCGATCATGCGGTGACAGCGACCACGGCGCAAAGTGTGCGCGACACAGCGCTCAACGCGCTGGCCGGGAACGCGCAACCCGGCGCCATGGCCTTGATCGCGTTCAACAGCCTGTCATGGGCGCGCGGCGATGCCGTCACCGCTGAAATCCAGGAGGTTGCGGAGCCGATTGAGTTGGCGCAACCCAATGGCGCAGTGACACCGGCGCAGGTGATCGGGCATAGCAACGGCAAAGCCCAGATCGTGTTTGTGCCTGACGCAACACCGGCACTCGGCTACACCACGCTCCATGCGCGGCAGGCGCAAAAGACCGCGACCAGTTCGCTTTCTGTGACTGAGCATGTGATCGAAAACCAATTCTTCGTGATCGAACTCAATGACGAAGGTGAGATAACGCGGCTGCTGGACAAGCGCTGTGACCGCGAGGTGATCCCAACCGGTCAACGCGCCAACGTCCTGCAGTTGTTCCAGGATGGGCCCGAACGCGAAGCCGCGTGGAACGTACACGCCACACTCACCAAGCGAGCGTACGCGTGGGATGCGCGCACGACCGTGCAAGTGGTTGAACACGGGCCTGTGCGCGCCACGTTGCGCATCACGCACTATTACCGCGACAGCGTGATCGAACAGGACATGATCGTGTACGACCGCGTCGCGCGCATCGACTTCGTCACCCATGCCGACTGGCAGGCGCGCCAGGTCATGCTCAAGGTCGCCTTCCCGGTCGAAGTAATGTCGCCGCAAGCGACGTACGAAATCCAGTTTGGCGCGGTTGAACGCCCGACGCATCACAACACGACGTGGGATTCCGAGAAGTTCGAAGTGTGCGCGCATCGCTGGGCTGATCTCTCCGAGGCCGGCTATGGCGTCAGCCTGCTCAACGACAGCCGCTATGGCTACGATGTGTACGGCAACACCCTGCGCCTGTCGCTGTTGCGCGGCGCCGAATGGCCTGATCCCGATGCCGATCGCGGCCAGCACGAGTTCACCTACGCGTTGTTGCCACACCTGAAAGGCTGGGGTGACGCCGAAGTGGTGCGCCGCGCGGCAGAGTTGAATTCACCCGTCACGTGCATCGCGACGTCGTCCGATGCAGGGGCGCGTTCATTCATACAAGTCGATGGCTCAGCGATTCTCGATACCCTGAAACCGGCAGAGGATGGGCAAGGGGTCATCATACGTCTGTACGAACCACACGGTGGGCGCGGCCGGGTGCGCGTGACATTGCCGCAGGCATGGCGTCATGCGAGCGAGTGCAACATGGTTGAGGAACCCGTGGCGTCGGGGACGTGCGCCATCGTGGATAGCGTGCTTGAGTTCGGCATCAAGCCATTTGAGGTGAAGACGTTCAGGCTGAGTTGAGTTAAGTTGCAGCAGGAAAACGCCCATTGTCCTGCTGCAATCAAGTGATGCCATCTGTCAGCCTTAATCCAACTGCCACACGGCGCATTCGCGTGGATCCAGCCGCACTTCCAGCGTCGCATGGTCGCCATTGTGGCGTCCTGCCTGGTGACAACGGCCATCCAACCGCTGCAACACCATCTGTGCCGGTCGTGTGTTGCCCACGGTGATCCTGGCCCACGCCGGCGCATCGGTCTGGTTGACGATGGTCACACCATTCGCGCCGGTGCTGGTTATAAAGCGCTTGGCCTGACAACCTTCACTGGTCAGGTCATCGACGTCCGCAAACTCGGCTTCTGACGTGTGCGTCGCCGTGCGCGCGCGCAAGGCACTCATGCGGCGCACATAGTCGCCGAACTGCGGCGCGTCATCGAGCGTGCCTTCAAGCCCGTGTGTCGTCAATTGCAGCAACATGCCGTGCAGAAAACCCTGCTGCGCATGATCAAAGTTGACGTCGGTCACATACGAGTGAATCATGCCGGGGACGCTGTACAACATGATCTCGGGCTGAATGGTCGACCACTGCCACATCCACCACACATCGATAAACTGCCCCACGAAGGCCTCAGGCACTTCGCCGATGATGTAGGTATCGGGATATTGCTGCAACACGCGCGCGCGGAAATCCCTGACAAGCTCCATCGCGCCTTCATGCGTGTCGCCCGGTTCGACATGGCCATGATTGTCGGCATAGCACGGCATATTCTCGAAGGGCTGGTCGATGAAGAACGCATCAAAGCCAACGTCCAGAAGACGTTCCAGTTGATCCATCACATACTGGCGGAATTGCTGCGACTTCGGGCACATCACCTGCGCCTGCGGCCCCATCCAGAACGGGAAATATTCGGCGGTGCGCCCGGAGGTTGGCACTGGCTCCGAACGCAACGATCCATCCCGCATGCGGATGACGCCATCGCTCCCGCCTGCCTTGTAGAACGCGCTCGATGGGTTTGTCAGTCTGTAGTTCATCAACATACTGGTGCGCACGCCCATCTGATGCGCGGACGCCAGTCCGTTGCGCAATGTCTCCCATTGGTCAGCCGGATAATCGGTTGGCGTGGCGCTGTATAGCCTACCGTAGTTGCCCAGCATCTGATAATCCCAGATGCACAAGTCAGTCACGCCATACTTCAAGCCACTCTGCGCCACGGCGGGAATTTGATCGAGCGAGCGCACGGGTTCGCCATCGAAGCTGCGGAAAATCACGTTCTGGATGGCCATTTTGCGGCGCAAGCCGAACGCGCTGGGGGCAGGCGCCCACCACGTCTTCAGCCACTCGCGATAACGTCTTGCGGCGGCATGCCAGTCGCCTTCATGCAGACCTACGCCGCAGGTGGCGAGTGACCACGTCTGGCCGGGCTTGATCTCGGGATTGCAAAACCAGCCGAACGAGATGCTGGTTCCGGGTTCATAGCCGCGCCTATTCTCGATCATGATCCCGCCGATGCGAACCTGGCGCATATAGTTGATCAGCGACAAGCCCCGTCCGCCGCCCGAAACATCCACCCACGGCAGAAACGTATTGGTGGGAAAACGCACGGCGAAACGCTGATGTATGCGCATGAAAGTGGCCCAGATTGGCGCGATGGGTTGCGCATGCGGATCGAGAGGTTTGTTCCACAAGTTGCTGCCTGCGACGAAGGCATCCTTGCCCGGACCGGCGTAGCCAGTCCAGCCGCCCAGTTTTGGAAAGCACACCTCGGCAATCGGGAAACTGCTGTGATTGCGCACTGTGATGCTGAAATACGCCTCGGCGCTGCCGGCGGGCAGTTCGACGCGCACCTCCACGTTAATCGGGACGCGCGTTGCATCAGACAGCACGAGTTCATCATAATGCAGCAGCACCGCATCCGGTGGTGTTTCCCATCGGCAATGCTGGGCGGCGGCGTCCGCATAACGTGACTGCCACTGTTCCGCCGGGACAATGAAACGGAAAAGATCCGCATGCTGCGTGTCCGGCAGGTGATCCTCGCCTGTGCGCAAGTCGCGCAATTCGGTCACGCAGCCGGAAACGTCGTCAAATGAAACACGGATCACGCCATTGGAGAGTTGCATGTTCTATTCACCTGTGTAGCCGATGTGGACATGTTGATGTCGCATGCCATTACCTGAGTCGGCTGCGAGTATAGCGGAGATGCCGGCTTCGGGCAATTGGCGATAGGTCAGCCCAGGCAAGGCGCAGGGCCGTCCACTGATTGATCATGCCCCATGCGGCAATCATATATCCGCAGATGACACAGATTAAGCCGATTCGGAAGATTGCGCAGGAAAACGCACTCCAGTGCAACGGGCACTCATATCTGCGTGAATCTGCGAAATCT
>CAIQQO010000460.1 GCA_903873965.1 uncultured bacterium | reverse complement strand
GAAATCAAACGCTATCTGGATTTATATGGCGACCACGGCGAGGGGCGCATACAACAACTCCACTACGTGATCGACCGCACTGATACTGCGATTGACGAGTTGGAAAAAAAGCGCGCTCAAATTGACGAGACGCTGGCGGAACTGCGGGTCATCAACGCCAGTTGCCGCAAGCACCTCGAAGCCCGTCAACTCTCGGGAGAGTTGTAGAGCAATGGGGCTAACGCCAACCCCATGTGTTCCTCACTGTCCGATCAGGTGGGCAAACTGCGTTACGGCATTGGGCATCGGTCAGCATGGGGTACAGCTCCAATCAGAAGATGGGGAGTTCAAGTCAGCGGATTCACCAGTGAGATTGGGGGTACAAACCCCTAAAATCATCAAAAATTCAGCTATGTACCCCCGTTTGTACCCCCTGTTTTATCTGGCAGTCAATGGCAGCCTTTGTACGCCGCTGCAGCGTAAGTGCCTGATTTACCAATGAAAAAGGCCGCTAACTGTCTGTTGTTAGCGGCCTTTGTATTGGGTCATGGTGGGACATGTAGGACTTGAACCTACGACCAAAGGATTCCAGTTTGCGTGACTTTCGTCACTCCTTGGACTATGCCTTCATCATAGCTTTCGCCTTAGATGAGCGCCGTCTAGTCTCTACACCTTCAAAGTGCTTTCACACTGAGCTTGGCTCGGCGTTGTCGTATGCATTTCTGCACTTAGGTTTCGCCGAATTTGACGCTATTCACACACGGCGTTTCCGACCATGGTGCACAATTTTTTATGAGTCCTCTGCTCTAACCAACTGAGCTAATGTCCCACAGTCTGGATTTTACTCGCTGATTCTCGGCCTGCGTTTGCGCAACCAACACCCCGCGAGCCACGACTCGGGGGGCCTACTTGTGGTGGCTCAATGCATTGCTGACCAATTTCGAGGTGATGTCGACAATCTGGATCATGCGGTCATAGGCCATGCGCGTGGGGCCGATGACGCCCAAGGTGCCGACCACCTGACCGTCCACCTCGTAGGGCGCGCTGACGATCGACAGATCCTCGAAAGGCACCACCTTGCTTTCTCCGCCAATGAATATCCGCACCCCCTCCGCCTGGCCTGCAATATCAAGCAGCCGCATGAGCTGTGCCTTTTGCTCGAACAGTTCAAACGCGCGCCGCAGGTGTCCCATATCGTTGGAAAAATCGCTCACGGCCAGCAAATTTCGCTCGCCGGAAATGACCACTTCATCCTGCGTCTCTGAAATGGCGTCGGAACTGACGGCCACCGCAGCCTGCATCAGGCTCGCAATTTCCGAACGGAGTGATTCAACCTCGCTTTGCAGCCGCTCCCGAACCTGCTCGATTGCCAGGCCGACGTAATTGCTGTTCAGGTAGTTGGCCGCCTCGACCAACTGGGCCTGCGAATAATCGACCTCGGTGAAGATCACCCGATTTTGCACATCACCCTCGGGCGAGACGATGATGACCAGCAGACGCCGCTCGGAAAGCCTCAGAAACTCAATCTGGCGAAAAACCGAGGAGCGTCGCGGCGCGATAACCACGCCCACAAACTGCGACAAACTGGACAACAGGTTGGCGGCATTGGAGATCACCTTTTGCGGTTGATCGGGAGCCAGGCTGTGCGCTGCAAACTGGCCACGCCGCACGGTCAGCATGGTGTCTACAAACAATCGGTAGCCGCGCGCGGTCGGGATGCGCCCGGCCGAGGTGTGCGGGCTTGCAATCAAGCCAAGCTCCTCCAAGTCGGACATGACGTTGCGGATGGTGGCCGGCGACAAATCCAGCCCAGACGCCTTGGAAAGTGTGCGCGAGCCCACCGGCTGCCCATCGGCGATGTAGCGCTCGACCAGCGCTTTCAATAACAACTTGGCACGGTCATCCAGCATTCGGCCATTTTAGTGATGTAATTTGAGAATGAAATCAAAATTCCGGCATGTGGCGCTGATTGGCAAATACCAGACGGTGGCGTCCGGTGCATCGGGCGCTTCCTCCCGCAGGGCACTGGAAGGTATCGCGCATTTTTTGCACGCCCAGGGCTGCGAAGTGGTTTTTGAACATGACACGGCGCGCAACATGGGGTTTTCCGGCTATCCGGTGTTGAGCGTCCCCGCCATCGGCGCGCAATGCGATCTCGGACTGGTGGTGGGCGGTGATGGCACGATGCTGGGAATTGGCCGCCAGCTTGCCCACTATGGCGTGCCGCTGATAGGCATCAACCAGGGGCGACTGGGCTTCATCACCGACATTCCATTCGACAGCTATACCTCGGTGCTGGCACCGATGTTGCGTGGCGAGTTTGAAGAAGATCATCGCAGCCTGATGCACGGCCGGGTGATGCGCGATGGGCACTGCGTGTTTGACGCGCTGGCGATGAATGATGTCGTCGTGAACCGCGGCGCCACCTCGGGCATGGTTGAATTGCGCGTTGAGGTGGACGGCCACTTTGTCGCCAATCAGCGGGCTGATG
>CAIQQO010000459.1 GCA_903873965.1 uncultured bacterium | reverse complement strand
CGAAACCCGTGCCGGTTGGCCAGAATCCGCCATTCGTATAGTTCCCCACCGGCACTGGCACCAACTGGCGCAGCCAGCCGCCCTCCTCTGCCACCTGCCGCGTGCAACCATGCAGGAAGATACGGTCACGATTGGCTTTGTACCACGCGACAATGCGACGCCGCTGCGGCTCATCAGATAGCCAGTATGCCAAACCATTACCCCAGACATCGACCTGTCGGCAATCGACTGAGCCGGCCAGATAGGCGCCGGCCTGCTCGTCATACAAGCGATGCAGGTTGGCGCGAACACCTGCGGCAAGGCGTTGCCAACGCTGTAAAACTGCAGGCGCCGCGACCCCATCGAACATACGGGCAGCCCTGAGCAGTCCTCGATGCAGAACCACGCTGCTCATCAACTCCCAACCCGTAATCGCGCACGGATCGTGAAAGCCAAAGCCGACGTAAGGCCATTGCGGGTCAACATAAGCCAGGCCACATGAAAATGGTACCTGGGCAAAACTACGTTCGAGCAGACTGGCCCATTCCGACTTGTGTGGAATGGGAGTGCCTAGCTGCTCCATATAGTCCAGCAGTCGAACCCAGGCTGCCGGCAGATGCAACGGCATGTGCAGTGCATGAGGCGCACTCAGCGCCCCGGGTTGCATGACCGCCCGGCCTCGCCCTTCGACACGGTCAGGCACATGGTCCAGGTCGATGCAGCACTCTGTGAGGTACTCGACTACCGATGCGCGCATGTCGGGTTCCAAAAGGGAAGGGTCGATGATGACCGGGTAGAGAAAATCGTCAGGCCAGATGCCCTGATAGGTCGTGGAACTGCCGGAATGGACCTTCAGGTTGCCTTCATACTGCACTGTACTGTTTGCAAGCACCTCTCCCAGTTGGCGTCGCAGCGTATCGTAATGCGCCTGAAACATCTGCATCGAATCGTCCTGTTTGTTCTGACCCATAACCTATCTCCTTTTGCCAGTCCATTTTTCCCGGGCGCTACGCAATAGCCTGACGCGGGCCAACATCAGTCATATCAATCGGTCTAAAACCCAACGCAAACACCGGAGAATCGGGCAACGGGTTGAAGTCGCACTGCGCCAGATCGATGAAGCGTGGATCAACACAGAGTGAATGCAGATCGTTGCCACGCGCCTGCCACTCCGCGAGGTTGAGAGTCGGCACCGGCTGAGCGCGCCCGCTCTGGCGCGGGCCAGTCAGCACCGGTGCGGCACCGGAAATATCCCAGAACAGATTCAAGTCGCTGATGATGCTGCGCGTCGTGAAGTCGTATGCATACCCACCGATGAAAATCGGTTGACCATTGCTGACCACGATGTTCTTTTCAAAAGTGAACGATACATGCGCCTCGGCGCGGCCAAGCGCCACCTGTCCCTCACGACCGAGAGCAAACACGTTGTTGCGGATGATGTTCTCGCGCCCGTAGTGCGTGTTAAAGGGCTGGCTGGTCGTGTGATAGCAGACGTTGTCTTCGACCAGAATATGCGAACTGCCTTCATCAAGATAGATAGCCCACCCGCCATAGTTGGCCTTTTCAACATCGTGGATCAGATTGCCGCACAGAACCGTGCCCGGCTGTACACCGAGGGTATAGATACCGCCCATATCGCTGAGCCACCCTTTACCGAGGTGGTGGATGTGGTTCTTCTCGATGCAGTTGTTGATGGAGACATTGTCGGTGTAGCCCCACACCCAGCCCGTCGAGATGCCGCTGTAGTACAGGTCGTGAATGTGGTTGTGTGCAACCGTGTTACCGCCGGTGTGTTTCAGGAAGACGCCGGTAGCGCTGTGATAGATCACCCCACCGTCGTGAATATGATTGTCTGTGATGATGGTCTTGCCAGTGCGGTGTGTCTGCGGTCCATGCGCATCAGCGCCATTGATCTTGATACCGCCGGCGCCCATATCTGCAATCTCGTTGCCCACAAAGCGATTACCCGTGCAACCATCGGCCAACTCAACGCCGTAGTAGCCCACACGGCGGATCGCGCATTGTTCGAAGGCGCAATAGCGCGCACCAGTTAAACTTATCGCGCCGGGTACGTGGCTGGCTGCCTGTGGCGACGCCGCGTACTTGCGATCCGCAGGCATGCCTGTATCTGGTTCCAGCGTCACATCCAGCTCACGCCAGTCGGCGTGTTCAAAGCCCAGCCCTTCAAACCGCACGAACTCAACATAGCGATTGTGGTCGATATCGCCCGTCAGTTTGATCAATTGATCAACCACCGGCACCATGACTGCGGTATTCTCGGGCGTCTCGCCGGGCATGGGAATATAGTGCAGCCGTCCCGCAGCGCGATCCAGATACCACTCCCCCGGCTCCCTCAGCGCCTCGAAGACGTTATCCACATAATACTTGGCATAACGCGCGACAAAGTCATCTTTCAGGGCAAACATGCTGTGGCGAGTCGACACCACTTCGCGCGTGTCGGGATTAAAGGAAGCCATCGGCATGCGCTCCTCTATCCAGTAGTGCACGACCACCACCTCAACATCCTGCAGGTTGTGCCATTGGTTAATGTCGCCCGGTCTAGCAATAAATCGATCCCAACCATCGAACAAATCCGTAGTACCGCCGCTACGGACAAAGTCCACATTGGCTACATGCTCCATGCGGTAAAAAGCATCGCGTCCATCGGTACCGGCAGGTATTTTGGGCAGGCGCGGACGAGACCGGCGTTGTCCGTTGACGAACAGGGAACGGAACGACGACGACGGCGGGACGCTGGCGATCCACATAGGTCCATGGGGGCCAGAAGTGACTTGCCAGTTTGTGATGGGCGTACCGCCATCAATCATGGGATTTTCGCCTGGATAGGCAGCATAAGTAACCGGCGCAGAATCCTCACAAGTGAACTCGATGGTTTGCTTGATGGGATACCGCCCACCGCGTAACCACACCGTGATCGGCCCGGGTAGGCTCCCCGACTGTTTAAGTGCTCGCACCACGTTGCGCGCTCGCTCCACTGTGGCCAATGGTCCATCCGCACCAGCGGCGTTGGGCTCAGCCAGTTTGCCAGTCCAGCGATCGTTGCCTTGTGTTGAAACATACAAATCGTGTGTTTGAAACATGTCGCATCCTTTTAATATTCAGTTTCGAAAAGCGCCGGAGGTCAACCCTTCGACGTAATACTCCATTCCATAAGCAAAAAGCGCCAGCACCGGTAGCGATGCCACCACATAGCCCGCCATTGCCCCACTGAGATTACCGCTGGCACTCTGCAAAATGATGGTGACTGTGTAGAGGTCACGCGATATCAGCATCAGCAGTGGCCACATGAAGTCGTTATAGACGGTGAGAAAGTTCATGATGCCCAGTGTGATCATGATCGGCTGCGCTAAAGGCACTGCAATGGACCAGATGATGCGCAATTCATTGGCGCCGTCCATGCGCGCCGCCTCGAAGATATCCTCGGGTTGCGATTGAAAAAAGGCGCGCAGCAGAAAGATCGAGAAAGCCTGTCCACCTCCGATGTAAAAAACGATCAAACCTTCGAGCGAGTTACGCATGCCCAGTGTGTTCGCCAGCACAAAATTGGGTGTGAGCGTAAGCACCGTCGGTACCAATAGCACGAAGATCACGACATAGAACAGGAATTCGCGGCCAAAGAACTTGAGTCGTGCGAAGGCGTAACTGGCAACGCTGGCAAACAGCATGATCCCGACGATCGATGCACCGGCCACGTACAGCGTCCGCGCAATCGGCTCAATTAGATACACCAAGGCGCCGCCATAATTGCTCCACTTCGCCAGCCGCGGCAGCGCCCAAAAGTCGTACTGGATGCTAAGACTGTCGCGCACAGACATGATGCCCATCATCGCCACAGGGATGAATGACAACAGCAACAACACGAGCAGGGTTACAAGGCTAATGGTGTTGCGGAACGTGCGCCTGTTAATCAATTACAGATCCACCACAATAGCAGCATGGATATGCAGCGCATCCAGTGTCACCGTTAGCAAGCCATTGCGCCACTTCCAGTTTAGATCGCCATCTGGCATCCTGGTCACTGCCTTTGGTCGCCGTGCGCACCATAGTCGCAATGTGATCGGACCAGCTTGCGCAATTCCCTCCATGTAGGGATTCACTGGCGAAAGCGGGTTGGTAGAGGCCGTATTCACCAGGTGAACGATGAACTGGCCAGTCCGTTGACGTACCGTCATCTGCACCCAGGCCGGCGCGTCTATCTCTACCGGCATCGGTCCAGTCAATGCCTTGAGCACATGACCCGCAAACTCCCGGATGCGCGGATAGCGGTAGTCGGCAAAGGAGGAGGCCACTGGCCCATGAATAGCCGCAATGCTGCCTTTACCGTATTTCTTGATCGTGGCAGCCGGCGCACCCACCTGTCCGCGTTTCACCTCCTGCGTCTTCAATAACGGCGCAAGTACCTTGGCGCCTGCTAGTTTGACACGCTGCCATTCACCAAAAAGAGGCACAGAACCAGCTTCAGATGGCACGTACCATTGTTCCATCTGCGGATCGCCATCTGGTGTAACGCCAATGGCATCACCATAATCATGCGCAACGTTACTGCCCGTGAGTAACAACCTGCCGCCGCGCTTGACCCAGGCAAGCAGCGCGCTCCGTAATACTTGCGGCACGCATGTCTGTTCGGCTACCACAACGACCAGGTAGTCTTCGAGGCGGCGCAACAGGGCATCCTCGTTCAGCACGTCGGTGTGGTAATGGTTCTGTAGAAGCAGTTGCAACGCGCCCGTGATGGTACGCAATGGCTTTTCGGCGTAATGCAGCGGACCGGGGATTTGGGGCGAAGTGGCCTCCGTTGTCTTATTGCCGGCATAGTAGTGGCTCTGGCTGTGTAGTAATGCGACATGCGGCGCAGACTGCGTCCCCTGGAAGACAGTTTGGCGTGCGCGCAGGAAACGACCCACCTCGGCAAAGGTATCCATGTGCCAGTCGACCAGGCGCCCATTGCGTATTGGCTGGTCGTAGATCCAGAAAGCCCCGCCGTTTGACATCACCAACGCGCCTTCCATCTCCAGTTCCGCAGCCGAACGCGTCGTCCAGCGCGCTGCACTCATCGGTCCGGAAGTGGTGAAACCCCATGCCATCAGGTCCCACGGAATTCCTCGTCCTTCAAATACCTTCGCCTCCAGTGCAGCCGAGTCAGCGGCAAAAGTCCATGTATAGTCACCACTCAGATAGTCGACCGGCGTGGTGATCTCATCGGGCATGCGGGCGCTGTAGGCCCAATTAGCACACACGGCGAAACCGGGTTTGCGCGCATGCAGTGCATCGGCATAGCGTGTCAGGTAGGCCGCGTATCGACGCCGGTTGAAGGCCAGATAGTCATCCCAGTAGGGATCGCCTGGTTTGAGAGGAACGGAGATATCGGGTATCTGCTGTTTCATTTCGTCGATGAACAGATGTTGCGTCACCTCACTCCAATCCGGGACCGCGACCCAGGCGTCAGCATCGACCCACACACCGTCTGCATCATACTGGTCGATCACTTCGAGCAACTGCGGAATGAGCACCAACTCGCCATAAGGTCCATCTGTAGCCATCGAGTGCGCATGCCAACCGTCAAACTGTGAATCGCCATAGCGCAATCCGTCAGGCCGGCGCGCGGCCCAGTCAGGGTGACGTTGCCATGCCAGATCGTCCCATAGGCCACAATAATGCACTGAAAGCGGAATGCCCATGTCGCGCGTGACTTTACGCCATACCTTGAGCGCATCTTTGACGATACCAGGCGACGGCACGCCTACAGTAGTCGGATAACCGGCATAGCCGGGTACCCCCTTGCAGTCATACATCACCCAGTCCGGTTTGACCTTCTCCAACTCCGCGTGAATGTGCGCATAGGTCGTCCCTGCGCCAAGTTCAGTGTCTTTTTCATCCGGATGCAGATCAAAATGCAAGCCAAAAAACACACGGTCGTGCCAGGTTTGTCGTGGTTGAGTCAAGTCAGATGTCATCTGAACCTCCGTTATGTATGGTCAGTTGTCAGGGTTTATTCAGATCGCGCAGATACCAGTCCTCGCCCAGGTGGATGTCGCCGCCGCGCCGATCCGTATAGAGGTCCGATGAATACAGCAGGTAGCCGGCATTCGAGGGTATAGGCTGCGCCCCTCGCCAGAAAGCGTTGATCGGGAGCAGCGTTCTTGTCAGTCCTGGACCGAACAACGGGTATTCAAAGGTATCCTCGCCAAAGTAAAGCGCCACCGTCGCATCCTGGGGCACCAGTTCTCCAAAACGGCGGATGGCGTCGGTATAACTGGGGCGATTACGGGTGATTTGTTGCAGCCGATCCATGTCGTACACCACCTCGGGCATGTCGTTGACGCGCCCCAGCACGCCGGTGAACGCAGACAGGCAACCTAATAGTACGATCACAGTGAGATAGGCGCGCCACAATGGGTGCGGGTTGTGCACACTCCATGCCACCAACGGTGCCGCAAACATGGCGGCGATGATGAAGTAGCGTCCCCGCCACGGATCATACGGTCCCGAATACGCCTGCGCCAGGATAAACAGGAAAGCGGCCAGTGCCAGTACGCGGGCTGACGGCACACGCCGTGTGATCAGCCCAAGCAGAGCCAGCGGCCAGATCAGCGCAAAGCCAAAGACGCCCCAGTACGAGCCGTCTTCGTGGCTTGTCGGCGCTTTGTCATACTGGAAAGGCGCGCGCGTTGCCTCCTTCGTTTCCAGGTCCAGCCCGGAAGCTTGCGACAGCTCAACCGGAATTCGCCGTATGGTTTGCTGCAAGGCCATGATGGCGCCGCCCGGCGGCAGGCCATCCAACGACAAAAAGTCGAATCCGAAGCGAAACAGGTTGCGAGTGCCGTTCGTCAGCACTGAAGCCAACGGCTCACCCTCAAAGGAGTGTAACTTGCGCACATAGTCGGTGCCGATCGGACTGCCAAACAGGCGCATGTTTTCCAGATAGCCAGATGGCAGTGCAAGCGCCACTGCTGACGCGATGAGGGCTGTCCCCAATACCGCGAATGACTTAAGATCAATGCTGCGGAGATACTGCCTGGCAGGCCGGAAGTTGACGCGTGGCATCAGGGCATACAGGGCGATGATCGCCAGCGATGGCCCGGCGAGGAGCACCGACGACTTGATGCCCAGCATGATACCGGTGCTCAGCCCGGCAACCAGCAGATAGCGATGATGCCGGCGCTCGCGATAGGCCAGTAGGGCATAAGTCACAATGCCGATGAACGCCGTCAACGTCATATCGTTCTGCGTCGTGGTCGCCTGCATCAAACACTCGGTCAACAGTGCAAAAATACACGCAGCAAACAGGCTGGCGGAGCACTCACGCCCCAGCCGGCGGCAGATGCCATATACCGCGACTGTTGCGACTCCATACGCCGCAAACTGCACCAGTTGCGTTAAGTTCTCGTTGCTCCCAGATGACAAGTAGGTGTAGAGCGTCAGGATGGTGGAATTCTTCGGATGCGTCACTTGCGCCCAGTAGTTGGCGTCGTAGGCGCTAAGGTTGCCATGTTGCAGATAATAGGCCATGCGCGCCAGGTGATAGGTCATGCTGTCCCAGTTATGCGGGGCAGTGTTGCGCACCAAGTCGAAATTCACCAGCGCCAGCACGATGACCGTGAACAAGAGTGGCGCGATCAACCGCTTGTCCGATGATTCGAGATGTGAGAACCGGCGAATGAAGGCCTTCCACGAAGGCATGCGTGGCCATTGGAGCGGAAGTTTCAGCACTGCATAGACGATCAACGCCGTCATCAGCATCACGCCGCCGGCCGCAGCCCACGCATCGAGCCGGTCTAGAGCGTTCAGCGCCGAGAGGGCGAAACCCGCCAGCAAGACGTGCGCGCAGAACACGGGTACGTAAAACAACATGGCATCGACCGGTCCACAGGCACGTAGCAACCGCGCAATCAACCACGCTGACAGTACCGTGGCTGTGAGGGAGACGAGGCCAAGTAACATGGCTGGAGTTGCAGATAAAAAAACTGCCGGCGCCAT
>CAIQQO010000458.1 GCA_903873965.1 uncultured bacterium | reverse complement strand
CTGGGCTACCTGGGCCTGACGCACAACTGGGTGCACTTCAGCGAGGCGTGTACGACGCTTAGCCTTCTGGCGATGCCTGGTCGCTAAGGAGGTGGAATTATTTCAATAAAAGTATACTGCCGACCCTAAAGTCTTAGTAATTGAAGCGTATCGTTTGATATAAGGAGTTTGAAATGCCAAAGTATCTGTTTCACGGTAACTATACGATTGACGGTCTAAAAGGGGTGCTAAAAGAGGGCGGTACTGGTCGCAGCATTGCCGTTGCGAAATTAGCCCAATCGCTGGGTGGGACGCTTGAATCCTTCCACTTCGCTTTCGGTGGTGATGATTACTTCATCATCGTTAACCTCCCGGACAACAACGCGGCGACTGCGGTCAGTCTTATAGTTTCTGCCAGCGGAGCTGTCGCTAACAAGGTAACGGTGCTCATGACACCAGAAGAAGTCGACGAAGCAGTAAAGAAACACCCCAGTTACCGCCCCCCGGGTCAGTAGGCACGATCAGATAAGCCGACCCGGAGTTCTTACCAACTCCAGGTGATTCCCGTCATTCATTCCGGCTATGCGCCTTCACTTAGCTCGGGCGCTAACACCTTGTGTAGTTTTGTCTGCAAACTCAACTTATTGCAGGAGGGTCACAAAGCCAACAGATGGAAATATCAATCACAATTGCCAGCTCTGGATTGCCTTGGATCCGCTGGAAGCAACTTACAGCAGAAATCGAACAACTCGGCTTTGCCGGCATCTTCCGAGGTGATCATTTTGGCGGTGGCGCAGGATCTGTGGATGCATTGATATCGCTAGCCTACCTCGCCGAACACAGTCAGGCTATTCATTTCGGCACACTCGTGTCGCCGGTCACGTTTCGCGACCCCGTCATGCTGGCTCGACAAGCCATGGCAATCGACGATCTGAGTGGCGGGAGAATGGTGCTTGGCCTCGGTGCCGGCAGCGCCGAAGATGAACACACCATGTTCGGCTACAACCGGGGCGACGTCAACACTCGTATGTCGCGCCTGGAGGAAGGTGTACACGTCGTCGCGCAACTCCTCCGCAGCGATGCTCCGGTGACGTTCGAAGGGCGCTTCTTTAAACTGCATGAAGCGCGCCTCATGCCACGACCGCAACGTCCCACTCCAATCATGATCGGCGGTACTGGCCCCAAGCGTACATTGCCATTGATCGCCAAGTATGCTGACATCTGGAATTGCGAGCAAGCCGAACTAGCCATTTTCAAGGAACGATCGGCGTTGCTAGACAAGTTGCTGGTGAGTGCCGGCAGGAAGCCAAGTGATGTAAAACGAACCGCCTTTCTTCCTACATTCTGCTGGCGCGACCCTGCCGAGAAGGAGCTTGTAGCAGACGCTTTGCGTCAAGGGTTCCCGTTCTTCGCGGAGAAATCTGCTGGTGAGGTATTTGAGTGGTTTGCGGCCAATATGTCCGCTATCACTGGGACTGTGGACGATGTGATCGAACAACTGAGCGCCTACAAAACCGCCGGTTGTGACGAGGCCATGGTGTGGTTCTTTCCGTCGATGAGCACGGATATTCTAAAAGTCTTGTCATCGTCTGTGTTGCCACACTTCAGGTAAGGATACGGGGGGTGTAGCAGCCATCCAAAGGCCACAGGATGCCACTCAGGGCGCTCTTGTATCGTTATTTGATGCCCATCAATAGGGGAAATGCATCAGTGGCGGTGGCAATTTAAGCGTTTCAGGGGCATACGACCATGCAACAAAAAAGCCCACGCTGGTATACGTGGGCTTGCTAATTTGCAGTGGCAACTCTGTCTATGTTTGGCGAAGGGCGGTTCAATTATTCTGGCCTTACTCGCTCATATAGATCGGACACTAACAAACGAGATGGGTTGTCTGGGAACACTATCCATTCGGGCGGTAGGGGGTGATATCTACCGCCTTCGCAAGGAGAATTGCGTCTCCTTGCGAAGACCATTATTCTTTATCGCTCGATGATCGGCAGGTAGGCTTTGTACCCACTGCTGCCTAGACTGGCCTGCAGGCTTTCACCCGCAAGGTACAAGTCGCTGTTGCGACTGCCCGCGCGCACCAGTTGCACACTCGGCCCGTCCGTCGCAACCTTCGCGCACAACGTCACCGTCGCAACCGTAAACGCCCCGCGCAGCCACGGCGCGGCGTAGCGCGACGCAGACAGGTTGATCGTCCCGGCGACATTGTCAAACGTGTTTAGCGCGGCGCTGCCAATCACAGCCGTGTTCAAGGCTGCCTCATCAACCGCCTCCAGCGTTGTCGCGTCGAAGTTCAGGTAGGCGTCTACCGTGTCAGCGTTCGACGCGCCGGTATCCACTGTAATCGCCACTGTGAACACATCACCCGCCTGCAACGATGTGGGCATCCGGCTCAACGCCATGCGACTCGCACCAACAATGACAACCTTGTCTGCCGCTGGTCGTAGCGTGACGCCATAGGTGATCGGCCCTTGCATCAGGAAGTTTGGAATCAGCGCCGAGATGTCTGCGCCGTTAATGCAGCCGTCCACATTGGTGTCGCCATGCGGGCGGAAGGTGGCTTCCCCGGCGCAGTTCAGGAATGAAGGAACCATGTACGACACGTCCGCGCCGTTCACATCCTCATCAGCAGTGCTATCGCCAACCCGCAATGTGCCAAAGTCGATCACATCGATGAGCGGCAGGCTGAGTGCCAGACGTTTGCTGCCCAGCGTGTTCGCGCCTTTCCCCACAACATCGTACTGACCCGGCGGAGTTTCCTGCATCGACACCGTAAAGTAGCCATTGGCGTCGGTCGTAGCTGTGTACACACCAACCAGATTCGTCGTACCGGCCTCGTAGAGGCGCACGCCACCCGTGATGATGCTCTGGTCGTTGACGCGATACAGGGGCGTGATCCAGCGCGGGTTGCCGGCTGCGCCGCGCTTTTCCAGCGCCACATGTCCGATCATCGAGGCCGACTGGAACGTCGTCGTGATCGTCACGCTGGCGTCCGCGCCAGTATAGTCCGTGCCATCGCTGCCGTTCCACGTGAAGCTGGTGCTGCCGAACCAGTCCGGCGCGGGCTGGAAGACCAGCCCTCCCAGCGCGCCTACCGTGATCTCCTGACCGGCTGTGATCGGCGTCGTGATCGGGCTGATGAGTGCCAGTTGGCCGTGCTCGGGCAGGCTGGTGATCTTGACGGTTGCCAATGCCGCGCTGCCACTGCTGACGTAGTGGCTGCTGAAATCCGCCGCGCTGAACGGTAGCGCCGCGTTCT
>CAIQQO010000457.1 GCA_903873965.1 uncultured bacterium | reverse complement strand
CTATACCTTGCAAGGGGTCATTCTCGCCCACCCGATGAACCCAAAGCTGGTAGGCAAGGACATGACTGAAGTGAAAGACTCTGATGGCAAATTGTTCACCAAGGACTTTATCGCAATGGTAAATGGCCCGGGAAAAGGCTGGGTTGACTACAACTGGACCAACCCCACTTCAAAGAAGATCGAAGCCAAATCGTCTTACGTGGCCAAGGCGGGGGACATTTTCGTTGGCTGCGGCATCTACAAATAGTTCGGCATGCCAGATCGTGCTGCCGTTGGCTGTATGCATTGACTAGGATTGTGGAGGCCGAGTGAATCTGCTCAAGAAGATGCTGATTGCCCCGGCAGTCACGGTCGCGCTCATGCTGGTCCTCGGCGCTGTCAGTTATTGGTCGACGAGTTCGCAGCATAGCGCGCTGGAGGAGTTGTTTAATGGCCGGTTCAACCACACGGCGATGGCCACCAAGATTAGCGCCGACGTTTTGAGGACCCACTCGCAGGTCTATCGTGTCATGACTTGGAGCGCCAGTCGCGGCGATGCATATGTCGAAAAGGAAACCAAGATACTGCTGGAGGAATTTGACCGGAACGCGGCAGAATTCACCGCCTGGTTGTCCCGACCAGGATTAAGCGAGCAGGAATCGGTTCTCGGCAAGCAAATGGTGGAGCAGATCGCCAAGTACAAGAAGTCAATCGCCAGCGCCCTGGATATGGCGACGGCTGATCTCAACTCGGCCATCATGACTATGCAGTCGGCGGACGAAAACTTCAAGTATTTGAGTGATTCGACTGAAAAGCTGGTTGCTCTGGAAAAGCATCTGGGCAAGGCGGATGTAGACCGGTCGGCGAGCCTGTTTCGGCAAGTGCTTACGATTGCTCTTTTGCTGCTTTTGGCATCAATCGGCATTGCAGGGGGCTTGAGCCTCTATATGGCTCGCGGTATCAAGCAGCAGATTGGGGGGGAACCGGCCGATGCCACCGACATCGCCCGGCGTATCGCGGCTGGTGATCTAAGTAGGGAGATCGTGCTCGCCGCAAACGACAGCGGAAGCTTGTTTGCTGGGATGAAGACCATGCAGGCGAGTGTGCAAGCGCTTGTCAAGGACGCCGCTATGCTGTCCGAAGCGGCAGTAGCAGGGAAACTAGCCGCGCGTGCTGATGCCAGCAAGCACCAGGGCGACTTCAACCGCGTGGTGGCGGGCGTGAATAACACGCTGGACGCGGTGATCGGCCCCTTGAACGTGGCTGCGAGCTACGTCGACCAGATTTCCAAGGGGGCTATTCCCGCGAAGATCACCGATTCTTACAACGGCGACTTCAACACGTTGAAGAACAACCTGAACATGGCGATCGACGCGATCAACGCGCTCGTGGCCGATGCCAATGCGCTGGCCGAGGCGGCGGTGGCGGGCAAACTCTCCACGCGCGCGGATGCTTCCAAGCACCAGGGCGACTTCAACCGCGTGGTGGTCGGGGTGAATCAGACCCTGGACGCGGTGATCGGCCCGCTTAACGTGGCGGCGAGCTATG
>CAIQQO010000456.1 GCA_903873965.1 uncultured bacterium | reverse complement strand
TAATAACCAGGAGTGCCGTGGTTCAAGCACAACACGCCAATCACCCACTCCTTGGTCATCACCGGCACGCCCATCCATGCGCGGATATCGTAAGCGAGGCTATCCGCAAGGCGAAGCCGGACGTCATCGATGAGGATTGGCGTGCGTTGTTGCAGCACCTCTTCCGCCGCGGAACGATTCGGAGCGTAGGCATGTAGCATCAGTTCATCAGCCGTCGGCAACGAACCGCGGTATTCCACGTTGACGATATTGTCGCCTTCCGTGATGAATATCGCTGCGCCGTTGTAATCCACCAGCGACTTGAGCTGATCCAGGATCATGCTGAGCAGCGGTTGCAATTCAAGCGTGGAAGCCACGTTGTGCGACACGTCGAGCAAAGCCGTCAGCTCGCGCGTGCGTTCTTCAACGCGCTGCTCCAGCACACGATAAGCCTGCACGCGTTCGGTAATGTCGCGCACCACAGCCAGCAAATGAGGAGTGCCCTGATACGTGATAGCAGCCCCTATCACCTCGATATCGAACGGCGCGCCGCCTTTGCGCAGCGCAACCGCCTGGGTTTTGTATTCACGCCCGGCGTTGACCGATTCAACAAACGCATCCAATTGCACCCAGGATGCCGGCGCAAAAAAGTCATATGGCGAAAGCTGAATAAACTCATCATGCGTGGAACCGTGCATCGCGCAGCACGCCGGATTAGCCTCCACCACGCGCACATCCGGCGTAATGATGATGATGCCGTCAGTGGTGTTCTCGAAGATACTGCGATACTGTTGCTCGCTGGCCTGCAATTCACCTTTGCTTTGCTGGATGCGCCACAGCATACTCTGAAAGCCCGATATCAATTGCCATCCTTCAGATCCGGCACGAAACTGGTTAATCGGAATGGCCGGCGCCGTGTCAGGATTATGGGTTACCCCGTCAAACAGGCGCAACAGGGCGTGATAGCCAGTCAATGCCGGACGCAATGCCACATAGATGACGAAAAAAACAAAGACGAACAGCCCGCCCATCAACAGCAGCGAATTGCGCAGGAAAGACTGGTTCTCGATTTCAATGTCGCCCATGGTCATGCCGATGCCGATGTAGCTGTCCCATTCAGGGATACCGACGACATACGATATTTTCTTCTGCGGCGTGGCGCTGTTCGGCTTCAGATACAGGTATTCAACGTAACCTGAGCCCGCCTGACTCTGCGCGGTCTTGATCAACGCGGCCACGATGCTCTTGCCGCCGGCATCCACTTGATCCCACTGCGCGCCTTCGCCCGCCCCATTTGCGGGCAGCGTCAGCACCTCGCCACTATAACTACCCATGAACAGCGTGTTGACGGCAGACCCATCGCTGAACGACATCCGCTGGATCAGGTCGCGCCCGATGGCGCGCGCCTGCTCCTCCGATATCTCGCCGACGCGCTGTTGCTCGCGCGCCGGTTGCACTGCATTCAGCCCGAGTTCCACCAGATGACGTAACTCGCTCTTGCGCTGATCGACTGACTGGCGCGTATAGGTGTTGAAGAAATACGTGAAGAGCAGCGCATAACCGGTGAGTACCAAGACGATGGACAGCGCGATCTGGGCATAGCTGCCTTCCAGAAAATGCAGGATGCGGTCAATATAATGGTTCGGCGTCTCGACAGACATCATCGACATCCCGGCGACATGCGCCAGCGACTAGGCCCGGCTCAGGGCGTCGGCAGGCACCAGCCCGGCGCGCACAGCGTACAGAGCGGCCTGGGTGCGGCTTTGCACGCCCAGTTTGCCCAGCACATTGCTGACGTGCGTCTTGACGGTCTTGTCGCCGATATTCAACGTGTGCGCGATTTCTTTGTTTGATTGCCCGCCAGCCATCAGGCGCAGCACTTCGGTTTCACGATCGGTTAGCGTTCCGGGGTTTACCGGCGCGCGCACTTCGCGCATCAACCGGGCAGCAGCTTTGGGCGATAGTTGCACTTGCCCGGCAGCCGCAGCCTTGATGGCGCGGCACAACTCATCTGCTTCGGTATCTTTCAACAGGTAGCCAATAGCACCGGCGCGCACCGCGCCGACGACCGAGGCGTCTTCAAGCACGCTGGTCAGCGCCAGCACCTCGACATCAGGCATCTCGCGACGAATATGGCCGATGGCCGTAATGCCGTCCATGACAGGCATCAGCAGGTCCATCAACACAACATCGGGTTGCAGTTCGCGGACTTTGACGATGCTGTCGGCACCATCATGCGCTTCGCCGATCACCTCAAGCTCAGGATCAAGTCCCAGGAACATGCGCAGTCCTTGGCGCACGACGCTATGATCATCGACGATCAGGATTCGAATTGGCATGGTTCTACTTGCACCTCTGCAGTCAGGCAGGGGCATCGCCGGGCACAAATCTCGGCCAGGCGTCCCTGTCGACACATCATCCGCTGGCATAGCACCTAACGCGACTTATTGGGTATCTTGCTGTCATTATAGACGTGCAGGTGTAGCGCTAAGATTTCGAAAGGATAGGTTCAATCAGCACCCGCGCGGGTGCTGCGTCGCAGTCAACGATCTTGAGAGGGAGTGCCAGCAGCCGATAGTGGCCATCCGGGACGGCGCGCAGGCACAGGTTCTCTATGATGATGGTATCGTGGCGCAGAAAGGCGTGATGAGCAGCCAGGTCGGTGCTGTCGGCAGGATCAACAGAGGGCGTATCGATGCCGATGAGCCGAACGCCCTGGCCGCCCAACCACTCGGCCGCGGCCGGGGTGAAGAAAGTGTAACCGGGGTCGAACACGTCATTCAGCGCCTCTGACCCGCGGGTATGCACCAGCAAGCCTTTACCCGACAGGTTGGTGAGATGAACCAGGTCCGTGACATCGATGGCCAGAGCAATATCCAGTGTGACCACCTGCGCCGTGCCGGTGAGTACGCTGAGATCGAGCGCATCGACGCCGGGCGCGCCATCGGCATAATGGCGCGGGGCGTCGATGTGGGTGCCGGCATGCACCGTCATCGCAATACTGCTCACGTTGCACAAATCACCGTCGCACATCTGCGACGTCGGCGTGATCGACACCGGCGTGTCGCCCGGATACACCGGCGTGCGTGATGAGAGCGGGCGGGTAAGGTCGTACAGCATAATCAAAGGCCTGAGACCGGAGACGCGCTGACAACACAGGAACATGGCATCGCTATTTCACGGAGTCCAAGCACGATTGGATGGCCTTGTCAGCCTGCTTGAAGGCTTCATCTGTTTTGGCCGAACCGGAAAGGACAGCGATAAAAGCCTGGCTGATGGCGCTTTGCACGATCCCGCTATAGAAGTTGCCGCACACAGCCGGATAGGCGCGCGGCGCCAGCCCAAATTCGTTGCCCTTGATGAAAGCCTGCATGTTCAACGGCGCCTTGCCATTGCTATCGAGCGCCGGATCATTCGCCAGCGATTTCAGTACCGACATACCAACGCGCTGCTTGAGGATGAGCCTCTGCAATTCGGGCGTGGCCAGTTGCTTGATAAAGTCCCAGGCCAGTTGGCGACGCTTGGCGCCCTGAAGAATGCCAAAGCCATAAGTGCCGGTACCGGTAAAGCGTCCCTTGGGTTGCGCAGGCATGAGTTGAATGTCCCAGTCAAATAAATCACCGATGTGCGTTTGCATCGAGCTAACACCGCCGGAGATGAAGAAGACGACCGCGCAACGCGCTACGGCAAAGCAATTGCCCTTCTGAGAAGGTGTGGCCGCGATCTGATCCTTCAGCCACAGGTTGGCATACGCCTGAATTCCCGCCAGCGATTCCGGACTGGACAGGGTGGAAAGTTTGCCATCGGCACTGAGCACATCGCCGCCATAACCCTTGATCCACGGCACCAGATAAGCCCACCAGCTTGGATCGGGCATGATCTGGTTAGAGTAGCCGATGCACTTCATGTTGGCGTTCTTTGCCTGGATCAGCTTACAGGCGGCGGTCAGGTCACTCCATGTCCAAGTTGCAGTGGGCATCGGTGCGCCGGCCGCCTTGAACATATCTTTGTTATAGAACATCTGCACACTCTCCATGACGGCGGGCAGCATGTATAACCCATGACTATTCTGCCCGTTGCCGGCAGCGAGTGCGGCAGGGTTGATATCGTCGCGCTTAAAGCTGGCATCAATGCTGGCCAGTTCGTTCAGGTCCAGCAACAACCCGGCATCGATCAATGACGGCGTGACGGCGTCAATCGTCCAGACCACGTCGGGGGGATTGGTTGACTTAGCCAGTCCCGCGAGTTGTTGCACCGGGTCGCTCGAAATCGGCACGATGGTGATGGTGACTTCAGGGTGCGCCTGCTTGAACCGTGTCGTCATCAGATCGAGCACCTGAGTGATAGGCGCGCTATCGTAGGTGAAAATTTGCAACACGAGTGGTTCCGCCGAGGTGGGTGTGATCGGAGGCGTGGGTGGCGCCATGCTGCAGGCTGTAAGTGTGAGAATCACGGCTAACAGCCCGGCACGGCTGCAATAAGAACGGCAGATGGACGATGTGATTTTCATATCTGAAGGTATATCACGTTCTTCACTTGACGTTTTGCCAATAGTCGCTATCTTTGCGCTATGGATGAGACGCCCTCGATAGACGGCTCTATGGTCGCGAACCTCCCGGGTAGCTCGGATGACGCACTATTAGAAAAAGACTGGGACCAATTCGACGCTTGTGAGCGTTGTCATGGTCATGCACCCATCCAGGAAGGCCCCGATGGCGAGTTGACCTGCACCCTTTGCCGCTGTCGGTTGCCGCGCCCCTCCAGCTGATAGGGCGCAACCTGGCGAGCGTGTCTCGCCTCTGCTACATCGCAGTGATCACAGGTCCGCCTGTATGAGTGCGTCGCGTGTAACGTTTTTTGTGGCTGTGCCTATAATTTACTCAACTATTTCCCAAATCTCTCAAGGAGCTACAGCCATGTTACATGAGCCAGCAACGCCCGCGGGAAAAGATCCAGCGGGTCCGTACAAGATTCGTTTAGGCATCAGGATGTTCATTTTGTACGCCCTCTTCTACGCCAGCTTTGTGGCAATCAATCTGCTAAGTCCTTCAACGATGGCATCGATTGTCGTTGCAGGGCTAAATCTCGCGACTGTCTACGGTTTTACGTTGATCATTGTCGCGCTGGTCGAAGCCCTGCTCTACGACTGGTTTTGTCGCAAAAAAGAAGCGTTCTACATTCAAGCTGAAAAATCAGAGGGCAAAGACAAGGCGTAAATCATGGCAATCATCGTTTTTCTCATCTTCGTCGTTTTTGTGATCGGACTTTCCCTATATCTGGGTAACAAGACCAAAACTTCCAGCGGCTACTATGCGGCAGGCGGGAAAATTCACTGGGGCATCAACGGAATCGCGTTTGCCGGGGATTATCTTTCCGCGGCGTCATTTCTCGGTATCTGCGGCCTGATCGCCACGGCTGGCTATGATGGTTTCCTTTATTCCATAGGTTACCTGGCCGGTTGGATTGTGGCGCTCTTTGTCGTGGCTGAACCGCTAAAGCGGCTGGGCAAATTCACCTTCACGGATGCAGTGGATGCCAATTACAACTCAAAGGGCATCAAACTGGCCGCCGCTATCAGCACACTGGTTGTCTCCATTTGCTATCTCATCCCGCAAATGGTGGGCGCCGGCGTGTTGGTAGAACCCTTGCTGGGCATTCCTCAATCCTGGGGCGTGGTAATGGTTGGTGCCATCGTGATTGTGATCGTTGCCACCGCAGGCATGGCCTCTACCACGTATGTGCAGTTCCTTAAAGGCTCTCTGCTGATTATTTTCTCCACCGTTCTGGTGGGCGCCGTGCTGATCCGTGGTCTGTCTACACAGCCGGACCAGGGTGGTCAAGTTGCCTTCTATCAATATACCCATCTCGCAGCCACAAAAACCGGAGACAAGCTTTCGGTATCCGAGCCAGGATGGAGCGTTTTTGAGCAAAAGGATATCAAAGGCGGGTTGTCGTTCGTCCGACTTGGGCACGACGGCACAGAAACCTGGTGGTATGTATCAGATACCAACGGTGCAACGGGTGCCATCACGCTCAAAGAAACCCAGTCCGTGGTTGTAAAAGCGGATGGCAAGTGGATCAACGGGGCACCGGCTTCTGCAACCAATCAGTTGCGCCTGGTGGGCAACCTCGAAAAAATCAGCGGCGATAGTGCTGCTAAAACCGGCAGCCTGTCTATCTTTGAGTTTTTGGCGGCCCTGACTGATAAAGACACTTCGGTCCAAACCTGGAAGACTGCCGCATTAACGGATAGCGCCGGTGAGAAGGTAACCGTCTACTATCCCAAGGTGGTAGCGGGCGACCAGATCATGCGCCCTGGTCTCAAGTTCAAAGTCGAAGGTACATTGCTGGAGCGACTCGACTTCCTTTCGCTGATGCTGGCTCTGTTCCTGGGAACCGCTGCCCTGCCGCATATTCTTATTCGCTATTACACCGTGCCCAGCCCGGCCAGCGCGCGCAAATCCACAATTGTTGCGATTGCCGCAATCGGCTTTTTCTACATCCTATCTCTCTTCATGGGTCTGGGGGCCATGGTGAATGGCAGCATCAATCCAGCGGATAGCAACATGGCCGCGCCGTTGCTGGCGCGTACCTTTGGCGAGTTGCTCTTTGCGATCATCTCTGCCATCGCCTTCGCCACCGTTCTGGGAACCGTCAGCGGACTGATTGTGGCTGGTTCAGGCGCAGTCGCGCATGACCTGTTCGACCGCTATTTGAAAATCAAGATGACAGACCACCAGAAGGTAACCGCCGGGAAGATTACGGCGTTTATCATCGGCGGAATTGCTATCTTTCTCGGCATTCTTTTTCAGGGCGTGAACGTGACATTTCTCGTCGGTCTGGCGTTTGCCGTGGCGGCATCAGCCAACCTGCCCGCCATTGTCATGCTGTTGTTCTGGAAGAAAACTACCGCCAAAGGCATTGCGGCCTCGATTACCGTGGGCATACTGTCTTCTTTGCTCTTGATTGCATTCTCGCCTGACCTGTATACGCTCTATGGCTTGAACCCATTGGATGCGCCTGTCCCGCTCAGCAACCCAGGCATTATCTCCATCCCGTTGAGCTTTATCACACTCATCGTGGTGTCGCTGCTCACGCCAAAAGCCAAGGCGGGCACAGAGGCCAAAGCTCAGATAGCAGGATGATGACAGTGTTCGATGGGTATTGCGTATGGTCGAATCCATTCTGGTCAATCTGCACTGTCACTCCATCTTCAGCGATGGTGAACAAACACCCGAGGCCTTGGACGGAAACCTGGCCTCGGCAGGTGTACGTTATGCGGTACTGACAGACCACGACACCATAGAAGGCTTGCCGCGTTTTGAGATTGCGCTCAAAAAACGCGCCATTGCCTTTCTACCCGGTGTGGAATTGACTACTTGGTTCAATGGGCATGAAGCGCACTTGCTCGGCTACGGTTTCGATCCCGGTCATCCCGAACTTGTTGCGACGTTGCTGTCTCTGCGCCAGGCGCGCAGCCTGGAAGTGCAGAGCATCGCCGGGTCATTACGCAGAGCAGGCAGTGCGCGCTCGAATGAGTCAGATGCCTCCGCGGCGGTCAGCGTCGCTCCCGATGGCCATCTGGAGATTGGGGAGGCTATAGCGCTGATTCATCGCGCAGGCGGGCGCGCCTTCTGGGCACACCCGCTTGTGTTCGAATCCAGGCTGGAACGCCTGGATGGCTTGATCGGAGAGTTGAAAGCGCAAGGGCTGGATGGCATCGAAGCCATTTACGCGTCGTTTTCAGAAACAGAGCAAGCCGACCTGCGTTCACTGTCCCAAAAACACAATCTGCTGATATGCGCCGGGACCGATTTTCACGGCAGCAACGGACCCGGCAGTCCTTCTTACGGGATAGACATGCCACGGGAAGATTGGATTAAATTCCGAGAGGCGGTCTTTTCCAGCCGAATTTTCAGAGAGAATGTCGCCGTTGTCGGGAAGTCTGGCGCCATCGCCTCCACCTCCCAGCTTAGACCTGCTGGGAAAGCACACCATTTCCGGCGACGTTCGTTTGTGTTGCGCATTGTCCTGCCCACGGTCATTGCGATTGCCCTTTTTCTGGCCGCCTTCTGGGGTTTCATTCTGCCCTCGATCGAGCAAACCCTGCTTGATCGCAAGCGCGAAATGATCCGCGAATTAACCAATTCCGCCTTGAGCATCCTCGCCTCATATCAGCGCGACGAACAAAACGGCCTGGTGACGCGCGAACAGGCGCAGGCGCAGGCAATCTCGCGCATTGAAGCATTGCGCTACGGCCCTGAAGGCAAGGACTATTTCTGGATTCAGGATATGCAGCCGCGTATGATTATGCATCCGTACCGGTCAGACTTGAATGGCCGGGAGCTGCTCAGTTTTACCGACCCGCGCGGGGTGCCTATTTTCGTCGAATTTGCCGCCCTGGTACAGCGTAAGGGCGAGGGTTATATCGATTACGTATGGCAGTGGAATGATGATCCCCAGCGCCTGGCGCCGAAAGAATCGTACGTGAAAGGCTTCGCGCCGTGGGGATGGATCATGGGTACCGGCATCTATACTGATGATGTCAAACAGGAGATCGCGCGCATTGAGAAAACATTGATCAGCACATCGCTGGCGGTTTCCGGCGCGGTGATTCTGCTGCTGTTATTTGTCCTTCAACAAAGCCTGCGCATTGAAAAAGAGCGCCAAGAAGTGGTCGATAACCTGCACGTATCGATCGAGCGTTACCACAGCCTGGTCGAAGCCACTACTGAAGGAACACTGCTGGTTCTGGATGACCGCTGCCGATATGCCAACCCTACATTTTTAAAAATAATCGGTTACACCCAGCGCCAGTTGGAATTCCTGGAACTGGCTGACCTATTGCCCCGCGAAGTCAGCAACTCAGCCATCTGGGACCATTTTCAGGGCATAAATGGTGACAAGCCAGCCATGGGGGAAGCGCTGGAAGGTTGCTTAAAGCGCGTCGATGGCCGCATGGTGGAGTGTATCCTGACCCTCAACCCGATCCTGTATGCCGGAGAACGCGGGTTCATCCTGCTGGCCAAGGACATCTCACAGCAGCCTGCTTCCGTCAGCGACGATGGTTTAGCCCTGACGGCGCAATCCGCGCCGATCGGCATCTTCCGCGCCCGGGCAGCGCGGCGTAGCGTCTTCCTGGATATCAACCCCATAGGACGTTCCTTTCTGTCTCACGAATCGGCTGCCGAAGTCTCCCAGCCAGCCCTGGCCGATTTATTCTCTGATCCCGCAGAATATGAGCAGGTTTTCCAGACACTACTCACAACCGGCGAGATTAAGAATCACATCCTGCACATCGAAACCAGCGACGCCACCGCCCGTTTCATATCGCTTTCGGCGCGCCTGACTCGTGATGAGCTTCATCATTCTGCCTACATTGTCGGCCTGTTGGAGGATGTCACCATCTCACGGAAGCATGAAGCCGGGCGCGAGGCGTTGATTGACAAACTGCAGACCTCGCTCTTGTTTCTGCATGAACCCATTGCGAACCTGGGGCGTGATGTTGTCATCTGCGCGATGGATTCCAGCATCGAACAGGTCGCCCGGTTAATGACCGAGCGCAACGTCACCTCCGCGCTGGTTGCCAGTGGAACATCGACCGTGATTGGTATTGTCACTGACCATGATCTGCGCGCCCGCGTGCTGGCCGAAAACGTCAAACTGAGCGCACCGGTTCACACCATCATGAGTGCGCCGCTGACAAAAATCCCGGAACAGGCGCTCATATACGAGGCGCTCATGTGCATGGAGGCCAAAGGCGTGCGCCATCTGGCAGTGGAGGACGAGAATGGCCAGATTGTCAGTGTGATTGACAGCAAGTCCCTGATCCAGTTCCAACGATATGGCCCGATTGTGCTTTCTCGCGAGATTGCCCGAGCCATTACGCCGGACGAGGTGGCACAGTGCTGTGAGCGCATCACGCCTCTGGTCAAATCACTCATGGACAGCAGCGCCCGTCCACGCCATGTCACTAATATGCTCGCATCCATCTGCGACGCCGCCACCGAGCGGTTGATTCAACTGGCAGTGGATGAGCTAGGCCCGCCGCCTGCCGCATTCGCCTTCATTGCCATGGGCAGCCAGGGGCGCCAGGAACAAACCCTGTTGACAGACCAGGACAACGGCATTATTTTCGCGCCCACCGCCGATCAGGATAAAGAGGCTGATTATTTCCTGCGGCTGGGAACACGCGTGTGTGACGGGCTGAATCGCGCCGGATACTCATTCTGTCGCGGAAACGTGATGGCCAGCAACCCGCGCTGGTGCCGTTCACTGCCCGACTGGCTCTCCGGTTTTGACGAGATGGTGCGTAAGTCAGAGCCACAGGAGATCGTTGATCTGAGTATTTTCTTTGACTTCCGCACTGTTTACGGAGACACAGAACTGATGCATGAATTGCGCCGGCATATTCATGCGACCCTGGCAGATGAATCGGCATTCTTTCATCATTTTGCGCAAAATGCGCTGATGTTCAAACCTCCTTTCCGGCTGCTTGGCAATATCTATTTGAGCGGCGGCACCACACGACAGCCCCACACGGGCGAGATCAATCTAAAAGACGCCATGATGCCGATAGTCAGTTTTGCGCGCCTGTATGCGTTGAGACACCAGGTTAACCAAACACATACCCTGGAGCGGATTGAAGCCTTAACGGAAAGAAACATCTTTCTTTCCTCCAGCCGAGATGAAATTACTACTGCTTACGACTTCCTGATGCAATTGCGGTTGCAGAACCAACTTGCGGCGATACAGGTCGGGCGCCCCCTTCAGAACATCATCCATCCTGGCAAGTTGGGCTACATCCAGCAGGAATTGTTAAAACAGGCATTTGCCCAGATCGCCGCAGTTCAGAAGAAAGTCAGCTACGACTTTCCTGGAGTGGGATAAGCGTTTCACTCAGATTGAGATCCGCTGGTGTAGACCGCAATCTACCTGCTATCATCCCACTATGCCCATTGATCTCTTCGACCAGGCCCAGGCCGAGCGCGCCAAGACCGAGGCGCCGCTGGCATTGCGCATGCGCCCGCGCACACTGAATGAGTTTGTCGGCCAGCAGGATATCGTCGGCCCCGGTAAGCTATTGCACCGCGCGATTGAAGCTGATCGGCTGTTTTCGTCGCTGATTTTCTGGGGACCACCCGGCACCGGCAAAACCACGCTGGCATGGATCGTCGCCAACAAGACAAAGAGCCATTTCGAGATATTGAACGCCGTCATGGCCGGCGTTGCCGATATTCGGCGCGTGGTGGCCGAAGCCAAGGAACGCCGCAAGATGTACCGCCAACGCACCATCCTGCTGGTCGATGAGATCCACCGCTTCAGCAAATCGCAACAGGACGCGTTGCTGCCCCATGTCGAGGACGGCACGCTCATCCTGATCGGCGCGACGACCGAGAACCCCTACTTTGAAGTCAACAGCGCGCTCATTTCGCGCTCGCGGCTGTTCCAACTGCGCCCCCTCACCGACGATGATGTGCGCCAATTGCTGTTGCGCGCGCTCAAGGATGAGGAACGCGGCTACGGGGCGCGCAAAACCCGCATCGACGCGGATGCGCTGGCGCACCTGGTCAAGGTGGCTGGCGGCGATGTGCGCAATGCGCTCAACGCGCTCGAACTGGCGGTCGAATCGACGCCGCCCGATGCGCATGGCGTGGTCGTGATCGATCTGGCCGTAGCGCAGGACAGCATCCAGCGGCGCGCGGTGCTGTATGACAAAGAGGGCGATGCGCATTACGACACGATCAGCGCGTTCATCAAGAGCGTGCGCGGTAGCGATCCCGATGCGGCGCTGTACTGGCTGGCGAAAATGATCTACGCAGGCGAAGACCCGCGCTTCATCATGCGCCGGTTGTTGATTCTGTCGGGCGAAGATATCGGGCTGGCCGACCCGATGGGCATGGTGGTAGCTGCGGCAGCGTCGCAGGTGTTCGACTGGATCGGCATGCCGGAGGGCGTGTACCCGCTGGTCGAGGCGACGCTTTATCTGGCCACGGCGCCAAAGTCGAATAGCGCCGGCAACTACTTCCGCGCACGGGCGCAGATCGAGGCCGAAGGCGCGGGCGAGGTGCCCGACCATCTGAAAGACGCCAACCGCGATGCGAAGGGACTGGGTCACGGCAAAGGGTATCAATACCCGCATGAATTTGACCAGCACTTTGTCGCCCAGAACTACCTCCCGCGCGAGATTGCGGGCATGACGTTTTACGCCCCGACCAATGTCGGGTACGAGCAACAGGTAGCTGAACGGCTGGAACGCTGGCGCGCGGCACAACGCGCTGCGCTTGGCGTCCAGGGCAAGGAAGGCCCGCAACTCAGCCAGGCCGAAATTGAACGGATGAAGAAAGAGCGCTGATCGGCTGCGACTGGCGGACGCGCAAGCCCGCCTCTACCTCCGCCGAGTGCGGGCGAAAACCGCGAATCCTGCCGTCACCGCAGTAAGGACGAAGACGATAGCGCCGATCAGCAAGGCGTTATTGTCCTGCCCAGGCACCGGCACGGCGCGCGGCTGGCCAGTCACCTTAAAGGCGATCTTGCCGCCGCCTGCGATCAATCCGGGTTGTTCCGGCTGATAGATGCGAATCGTGCTGGTATGGAAGGGCTGCACGCCGGTGTCCTTCATGTCGGCGACGCGAAGCTCATTGTCGGGCAGCAACACATCCCAGTTTTTCACCGGATAGGCCACGTCCACCGAAAAAGCGCGCCCACCCTGGTAGGGCAGGTTATACATCATCACGATCGATGCAGACTGTTGACCCGGCGGGACAGCATCGCTGTCGGTGATCGTCTGACCATCCTGGAAATACCGCACGCCTAACCCCGGTCCATCAAAGGAAATATCCGTCGCATCGGCGGGCACAGCGATTCGCACCGACCGTATTGCGTTATCTGTCGATTGGCGATTGATGTACGCCCGATTGCTCAGGTTATCAAACGCGTAGAACTCGACAACATTGATGAAGCCTTCGCCCACATCCTGGACGAAGAAATGGTATTCGGATACGGTGATAACACTCGGATCATTCGTGACCTCGAACAGGGGCAGCGTGTTGGAGAGTTGCTGCGTGCCGGAGAACTGCATCGGCGGTGCAAAGAACCGCGCGCCGCTGTACGTCGCATCGGCCTGGTAGAACAAACTCGGGTCGCGCGGCAGGCCGTCAAAATAGGCCATGCCCGCCTGGTCGATGGCAGCTGTCCGCGAGAAGACTTCACCGCTGGAATTGTACGCATGCATGACGACGGGCAACCCGACGACCGTGCCGCCACCGGGCGTACCGTTGACAGCCAACAGGCTCAATCGTCCATCGCCTGTCGTGGGCGCACTGGCCACCACCCCGGGGTCGGCATAGTTGTAGATCATGGAGCGCACGTAACTCGCCAGCGTGAGGCGCTGGGTGTCATCCAGTTTCATCGCCGAATGCACCGTGCCGCTGATCATGGCGGTGGAGAGTTCGTCCAATGACAGCGACGTGCTCCATTGCGCATCGGCAAACGATTGCAGTTTGGCGGAACCGGCATCCGGGCCGTCGCCTTTGCCGGCGGCGCCATGGCATGTAAGGCACTGCGTGGCATAGGTATTCTGCGCCAGTTGCATGGATGGCGTGTCCAGCGCCATCGCCCAGACATAACTGAGCACATCCCAGCGGTTCTGCGACGGCAGCGATTGCGAGAAGCCGGGCATCAGCTTATTGATGCGGCCATTCGTGATCACATCAAACCACTCCGCGGGTGTGGCGTTTCTAGACAATATCGAACCGTTCAGCTTCGCCACTTGCCCGCCCTGCGCCCGTATCTGCGCCGATTTCGGACCGTCGCCCTGGCCTGTTTCGCCGTGACAGTCAAAACACTTGGCCGCATAGATTGCCTTGCCATGCGCCACATCGGGCATGGACACGGGCAACTGGCTCTCCACGGCGCCCTCCGGAATCGGCGCAGGCGTGAGCAGATCCGACAACTGGTGTTCGCGCGGCGCGCCGGAACAGGCGGCGAGTAATACGGCGAGGCACAGGGTCGAAAGCAACTGGGCGCGCCGGTTGGATGGGAATAATGGTATTTGCTTCATGGTGATCAACGTGCTGTTATGGCTGAGCGCTCATCCTTTGCGATGCGAGTGCCACAGTTCGGGCAGAAGCGGACGCCGGGTTGTATCAGCACGCGGCACGACGGACAAGCCCCCGGTGCGCTGACAGGTGGCACGTCGGCGCCTTCTCCGGCATCCGGTTCGCCGCGCTGTTGCGCCTCATCTTCAGGTTCACTCGGCGCGTCCAGCGGTAGCGCGTCCAGTGTCTGCAGCACATCAGCACCACGCCGCACTTGCGCTTCGCGCAGGACTTTATAGTCACTCTCGTCCATCTTGCCGGTGCGAAAATCAAAGTCCAGTTCGCGGATCGTGCGCACAATCGTGGCGCGTTCAAGTTCCAGTGAGTCGCGCTCTCTGGAGTTGGCGCTATGCTCAACCGATTGCCTGCCTGGCTCCAACAGCGGCATGGCGATCAGGATAGCAACGATGACGACCAGCGCCAGTCCAACCAGTATGGTTCCAATACCCATGTTCCCAACATCCTTCGGAGCGCCAACCGCATACTCGCGGCCAACGTCCCGGCACCCCATCCTTGGTGGATGAAGTCGCCTTAACCTGACGGCGCTCCAGCCGATGGTATCGCTGACGCCAAACGTGACGCTCGCTGCGGCAACGGTTCCAGTTGCCAGAAGGCCAGCACGAATCCCAGGATCAGAACCACCCCACCAACCCAGATCCAGTTGATCAGAGGGTTGATATAAACCTGAAATGAGGCCGACATGCCTGCGTTCTCCCAACCGGCGAGGATGACGTACACTTCCTCGTTAAAACTCCCGGTGATATCGGCGATGGTGGACGTCTGCTGCTGCACTGGGAACTGATCGCGGTGCGGATAAACGCCGCCGATGATGCGCCCGTCTGCCGTTGACGTCGTCAGCACCGCCGCCTCAGTCGACTGGCAATCGGTAAACTCGCACGGCACCGACTTGACGCCGCGATACGTGAACGTATAGGAGCCAACCGTGAAACTCTCATTTAACTTGACGTTGCGCAGGACGTCGGTGCCATAGAACCCTTTGCCGATGGCGCCGACGGCGATCAACACGACGCCGATGTGAATCAGGTAGCCGCCATAACGGCGCTGGTTGCGTTGCACCAGCCGCAGCAAGGCGATCGGGACGCTCTCCGCATGGCTGAGGACACGCGCCCGCACGCCGCGAGTATACTCCAGCACGGTCTGAACAAAGGTATAGGCGCACAAGGCCAGCATCAAAGCCGGAATCAGCAATTGCAGTGTGACCATCAGAATGATGAGCACCAGCAAGCCTGCGGCAGCCGGAATCAGCGACAGCCTGCCCAGCGCGCGTGCACTGGCTTTGCGCCAGGCCAGCAAGGGCGCAATGCCCATCAGCACGACCAGCACGATCAATTGCGGCCCAGCCACCTGGTTATAGAACGGCGGCCCCACGGTGATCTTCACCCCATTGATGGCCTCGGTAATCGTGGGGAAGATGGTGCCGATGAAAATCGTCAGCGCCGTGCTCATGAACAGCACGTTCTGAAGCAGAAAAATACCCTCGCGCGAGAACCATGAATCCAGCCGGTTTTCGCTGCGCAGCGTATCCAGGCGGCTGAACCACAACATGATGGTGCCGCCGAGGATGAATACCATGAACGCGAGAAAGAGCGGTCCCAGATTGGATTTTGCGAATGCATGCACCGATGTCAGCAGGCCACTGCGGATAAACGAGGTGCCGAAAAAGATCGACACAAAAGTAAACGTCATCAGCAGGATGTTCCAGTTTTTGAACATGCCGCGCTTTTCCTGAATCATGGCCGAATGCAGAAATGCGGTGGCGAACAACCACGACACAAGCGGCATATTCTCGGATGGATCCCAGCCCCAGTAACCGCCCCAACCCAGGACGTCGTGCGCCCAGCGTCCGCCCAGCACCAGCCCGGAGGCCAGGAAAGCCCAGCCAGTCAACGTCCAGCGGCGCGACTGCACCAGCCACAGGTTGTCGCGCCTGCCTACGGCCAGCGACGCGATGCAAAAGGCAAAGGGGATGACAAAGCTGGTGTAGCCTGCGTACAACATCGGCGGATGGATGATCATGCCCGGATGGCGCAGCAGCGGATTCAAGCCACGCCCATCGGCTGGCGGGAAGCTGTACCGCAGGAACGGGTTGGCCGTGAAGATATTGATGGCGATGAAAAACAGGGCGACCAGGCAGGCTACGGCGACCACATACGGCAGCAATACCTTGTCTTCCTTCCAGCCGCGCAGCATGGCCACGCCGATGAAGGCCGACATCAACAGATTCCAGAACAGAATCGACCCACCCTGCGAACCCCATAGCGCCGTGATGCGATAGAACAACGGCGTCGACTTGCTTGATACTTCAGCCACATATTGAATGCTGAAGTCGGAGGTGACCAGCGCATACCACAGCCCCAGGCAGGCGATGAGCACGAGTGGAAAAACCAGCAGAGCGGCCGTCCGTCCGCTCTGCACCAGGCGCTCCTCGTTGCGGGAGGCTCCGAGCAGCGATGCGGCGATGGCATAAATGCACACCAGGGCCGCGACGATCAGCGCGATATAACCTATGTCAGGTATCATCAGCGCTCAATCACCGACTGGCGGTTTCGGCTTTCTGATACTTGGTGGGGCACTGCAGCATCAAGGAATCCTGAGACTGGCCGGCGTGGAACTTGCCATCGTCGCCCAGTTTCCCGGTTACGATTGCGCTGGCTTCATTCACCAGGGTGTCGGGCCGCACGCCTTGATAGACCACCCGCAGACGGCTTGCCTGCGCCAGATTCGATGACAGTTCCTCGCGCGAATTCACAACGTCAAATTCCAGGTGCATGGATGCTGAGTCATACACAATGCTGTCGCCGACCACCACGCCGGTCAACTTGAGCACCCGCTGTGAAAGGTCAACGCCCTGTGAGCGCTGCGCGACGATATCGTTCACCTTCACTTCCATGCTGCTGTTACCGGCAATCGCAAAACCCATGATGGCGACAACCGCAACGATGACTATCCCGATCCCAATGATAAACTTCGGCTTCATTTTAGCTACCTCAACATCCTCAATACGTATTCGATATGGCGCCTCTGCACAATCAACGGTATAGTCTGATCATGGCAAAGGCCTGTGTTATTCATGAGTCATTTCTCAGAAAACGCGTAATACTTCACAGCAAGCGCTCAGCGAACGATTTCGGCATCATCCCGTCTTCAACGCCCGGCTGGCGATCACTTCGCATTCATTGTATGACAAGTGTCGCCTTCTGCACTCAGACTAAAGTCTGATGGTCAAGCATACCTATGGGCAATCGGGATGAGCGATAAATCGCGTAAGATTCTCCATATTCATATGAATACCCGACGATTGTCTCAAGTGTCATTATCTCATCGATTGATTGGCATGCTATTAAAACAGGCCTTTGTCGTTTTATTTAGCTGGAAATATCCAATCTCTGCGACCTACTTGCCCATATTGTTACAAACGCAGCCGGGCTGGTAAACCATTACTGATATAATCGGGCGCCACTGCTACATTATGAGTTACTTATCAGATAATGTCAGTATGGCGCTAATGACAAAGATGATCACTACCGCTTAATCCAAATCCATAAGGCCAAGTAAATGCCTATCATTAACAAGCCCAAACCAACAGCAACGACGCCCTCCGCAGATCCCGCAGCCCGGAAGGGAAAGCGCAGGCTGCCCAATATTCGCTTCGATCTCAACAATCCAGCGGATCGGGGCAAGTTTGCCTTGAGCGGGCTTGTACTGCTGGTCGTCTTGATTTTGATCGGGGCTGCCGGCATTGGGGGCTACACCTATATGGAGAGCCCCGAGTTCTGCGGCACCTTGTGCCACTCCATGGGCCCGCAGTTCACCCAGCATAACGTCTCCGCACACGTCAACGTCGAGTGCGTGGCCTGTCATATCGGACCCGGCGTCGAGCACTTTGTGCGGTCAAAGATCAACGGCGCGCGCCAGTTGTTACTGACGTTGAACCACAGTTACAACATGCCCATCAAGGGCCCCGTTAAAGACCTGCGCCCGGCACGCGAGACGTGCGAAAACTGCCATAACCCCCAGAGCTTCAAGGACAACATCATCAAGTCCATTGTTCACTTTGACAATGATCAGGCGAACACCAAGCTACAGACAACGCTGGTACTGAAGATGGGCGGCAAACAGGCCGATACCAGTTTCAGCCAGGGCATCCACTGGCACATCACCAGCAAGATTTTCTACATTTCAACCGATGAGCAACGCAAGACGGTTGATTGGATCGGCGTACAACAGGCTGATGGCACGATGAAAGAGTATTTCTCGCCCAAGCTGCTCAATGTGGATCGCAAGGCCTACGTCGAGGCGTCGCGCACCCAGGAACTGGAACGCGAGATGGACTGCATCGATTGCCACAACCGCACGGCGCACTATATCGCCACGCCAGAGCAAGTCGTTGATAAATCGCTGGCACTCAATCTACTCTCTCCCACCATGCCGTTCATCCGATCCAAGGTAGTCGATTTCCTGCGCCAGCAATACCCGACGCACGAGCAGGCCAACACGGCCATCAGCGCGTTGGTGGGGTACTACAAGCAGAATTACCCCGACACCGTCGCCGGCAAGACAGAGGCAATGGCCACTGAACTCAAATCGGTTTACGACCAGACAAGTTTTCCTGATATGAAAGCTTTCTGGGACACGAATCCCAACTTCGAGCGGCATGCCGGCGCATCAGGCTGTTTCCGCTGCCACGATGGCCAGCACGTCAGCGAAGATTCCACGGGCAAGGTGGTCGGCACGATCAGCTCACAGTGCAATGCCTGCCACAGCGTGCCCATCACCAGCCGCGGCACGGAAATCGGCGTCAACACACCCATCATCGGCGGCACCAAGCCCGCAACGCATAACGAATTTCGCTGGACGATTGAGCACAGCTCCACAACCGAAATGCAGAAAGTCGAGTGCTACCAGTGCCACGGCGAGAAATCGTGCAACAACAGTGTGTGCCACGGTGTGTCCCATCCGCCGGACATGCTGTATTCGCACCCGACCCAGTTCCAGAACAGCGGCCCGCAAGCCTGTTACATGTGTCACCAAGACGTGCTGTGCAGCAAGTGTCATACGAGTATCGCCACCAATGGATATACCAGCGTGATGACAAGCACCACAGGCACGACGAAGCCCTTTACGACAACCAACGGTAGCCTCAACGTACTACCCAACCCCGCCGCCGCCACCGCTACCAGTACCAGCCCGAGGAAGTAATTGACGATGGTAAATACGAGAAAAACGTCGGCGCGTGTGATTAAACGCATCAACGACATGCGCGAGCAGGAATTGCGGCGGTCATTATTGATCGCCGTCATTGCGCTCGCCGTGATGGCCACTTTGTTTGTCGGCTACTATGTGATCGACCGGTATGTGCGCGTTGGGGCTAATAGCGCTCCCAACACGGCCGACACCGAAATGCAGCAGGTTGAAAACGCCGTGCGCGATAACCCGCAGGCGCCTGATCTGCGCGTGGCGCTGGCCCAGAAATACCTGGATCAAAGCCTGTATGTCAAGGCGATTGACCAGGCGACGCAAGTGCTGACAGCCTACCCCGATCGCGAAGACGCCATGATGATCGCCGGCAAGGCGCTGACACACGCCAGCCGGCCCCAGGAGGCGATTGCGCAATTTGAGGCGCTGGCAAAAGCACGCGAGAGCACGGCCAAGAGTCTTAAAGACCCGACGCTGGAAGCCGCCTATTACTTCCTAGGCCAGAATTACAACGCAACAGGACAGCACGACAAGGCGCTTACGGCGCTTGAATCGGCGTTAAAAATCGATCTCACGGACGCAGACGCGCTGTATCAGGCCGGCTTGGCGGCGCAGGCCACCAAGCAGTATGACAAGGCTGTGGAGTACTACAACCGCGCCACACGGCTGGTGCCCGAATTCACCGAGGTTTATGGCGGATTGATTGACACTTATACGGCGCTGAACCAGCCGGACAACGCCAACATGGCGCGCGGGCTGCAGGCCTACAGCGTGAAGGACTATCAGACGGCGTTGACGCTGCTGGAACCCGCCATCAAGACGCTCCCCACCAATGCCCAGGTTTATTTCGGCCTGGCGTTGACCTACGAAAAGCTGAACCGCATCCAGGATGCGTACCGGATTATCCAGTCGGCTGAGAAGCTAGACCCCAACCATATCGGCATTCAGCAGGCCCTGGGTCGCATTGAAATCGCGGTAAACACAAAAAAGTAACATGTCAACACCACCGGACAACACTCCCAAACCCATCTCGCCGACCGCACGTATCGGGCAGGCGCTCCGCAAGCTATGGTCGGCTTTGGGACTTCGCACCCTGCGGCTGGGCCGGCGCGGCCTGATCGTCCTGATCGTCATCGTCAGCAGCCTGACCATTGCGATGGCTGGCCTGCTGGTGCGCTACATCGCGCAGCCGGCGCCCATACCGGATTTGCTGCCCGTGGGCATCGATTACCCGCCCCATTTCATGTACACCATCATCGGCGTCAACCAGCCCATGGGCGTGGCCTTGTCGCCCGATGGCAAGAAACTGTACGTCACCGAGGTAAATGGCGATCGCCAGGTCAAAATACTGGAGACGGATACGGGCAAGATAATCCGCGAAGTGTCGCCGCCCACCTCGACCCCGGGCGAGCGCGCGCCGGTGTATGTTACGGTGGATGCGATCGGGCGCTTGTACGTGTCCGACCGGCTGCAACACGCCATCTTCATCTATAGCGGCGAGGGCGACTACCTCGATACCATCCTGGAAAGCAGCATGACGCTGAGCGGTTACGTGCTCAAGCAGGCCGGTGAATTACCCGCGAACAGCATCTACTACTTCAATATCTTCATGGCCGGCGTGCAATACAAGCTGGGTGGAGCGTCGGATTGGAAAGTCGCTCCGCCGCCCGATAAGCCCACCTGGTCGCCACTTGGCCTTTCGATTTCACCGGACGGGCGGTTATTGGTAACCAACATCGGCAACCAGGAAAGCCAGATACTGGCCTATCCCGCCGGGCTGACAACGGCTACCTCCCGGGCAATGCTGCCCTTAGAGCCCGAAATCTTCGGCGCTTTCGGTAACGACAATGGCCAACTGACCTTCCCCAACGACGCCGTGGTCGACTCAAAGGGCCGCTACTATGTGGCTGACAGCAACAACGGCCGCATTTCGGTCTGGGACGCCCAGTTCAACTACCTGTTTTTCTTCGGACAAGGGAACGGTACTGGCGGCCTTGGTCTGCCGCACGGCGCTTATATGGACAGCAAGGATCGGCTATTTGTTGCCGACGCGACCGCCCACAACGTCAAGGTCTATAACGCTTCCGGCGACCGACCGGTCTTTCTTTATTCGTTTGGAGAACATGGTCCGTATGACGGCCAATTCAACTATCCCAACGATGTGGTCATGTCCAGTGATGGGAAGCTTTACATTGCCGACCGCGCCAACGACCGGATTGCGGTATGGTCGTATTAAGGTTCGCCATGACAAATCAAGTTGACACGCGTGATGACCTGTGTGTGTCGTCCCATCTGGCACAACCAAAGGCTGTGCGCGGATCGACCGGCAGTTCACATAGGAGGTGCGACGTCAGACAGAAATAACCTAAATTGCTTAGCGGATCGGACACAACCGAATCTATCGACTACACCAAATTACAGGAGAGCAAAACGTGTTACAGAAATTTCTAATTGTTTGCGCAGCAGCCTTTTTCTTGACGATAGCCATAACGTCCATCGCCAAAGCCAACGGCGGGCCGCATGGTGACTACACCACAACGACAGACGCTTGCGCCGGATGCCATCGAATCCATACGGGGCAAACGGAATACCTATTGCAAGCGAACGATGAGGAGGCATTGTGCCTGTCCTGCCACGGGGCCGGCGCAACGGGCGCCAATACGAACGTTGAAGATGGTTTGTTTGCAGCCATTAACACCAGTTCCACCGTAGGGATGTTGAGCTCAACAGTCAATTCACCCTTGATTGCCGGCGGTTTTGTTAATTACAAAGGCAGTGCGGTCACATCAAAGCATAATGTGGGCGACGGCATTACTTTGACGTGGGGCTATAGCGGCACGGTTGCCGGCACGGTTCCTACTCGTGGTGTTGCCAAGGGGTTGAAAAGCGGCACACTGGAGTGCAGTTCGTGCCACAACCCGCATGGTTCCACCAACTACCGCTTGCTGAATACCTCCTACAATAGCCTCGGGACCACGGTCACCAAGGTCGATGAAGGCTCCAGCAAGAACTACACCAAGGAGCATTGGGCGCCTGACATGGGCAACGCTTGTGACACCTGTCATACAGCCTACCATGCCTTAAGAACCGGCTTTACTTATGGTTATTCGGTGAACACTCGTTATGACCCAACGCTTGGCATTACCACCACCACCCGGTTCGCTGTTACTGGAACTGGTGCAGCTCCGTTTAGCCATGCCACCGATAGAACCACGAGCAAGGGGCCAAATCTTGAAACTATTGGTTTCAGCAAAGGCGATGGTATCACAGTGGCGTTGCCGTTGGCCGACAAGTACTACATTACCGAAACGCTCTTTGTGCCAACCGCCACCGCCAACACAAGAATCGTATGCGAAACCTGCCATCTCGTGCATGGTTCTTCGGCGGCTATGACCGGCTTTGCCGCCGGTGGCCCGACTGGAACTGGCTCGATACCTGGCATGACCACTTCTTCAGACAGTGCGCTGCTGCGCGCGGACAACCGCGGCGTGTGCGAGGCCTGTCACCAGAAGTAAATGTAAACCACGTGTAATTGACGCAGGGGCGGACCCGTGTGCCGCCCCTCTTACATGCGTGGTACCATACTGACCTCGGAGGGCTGTGGATTGACGGTCCAACCCTCCGATTCACTCGTAACGACAATAGACAGGAAAAGTCCATCAAGACTCAACGGAATACGGAGAACCATGAGAACGTCCCGCAGACAATATACAGTGTACCGGTTGCTCTATCTGATGATCGCAATCGTCGTATGTCTGTTCGCCTTTGCCGGGACGATTTACTCCGCCATGACGCAGGAAGTCAGGGGAGATACAATACCGCCCCTGGTGGCAGAAGCCACGGCGACAGCCACCCTGACACCGACGGCAACGCTATTGCCCACCGCGACCATTCATCCCACCCTGGCGCCACTGAATAGCACCGGTAAAACAGCGACGCCGACGGCGGTCCGTTTTGGCATCGCCACGGCCACGCCGCAAGCGGGATCAGGCGCGCCGGCACAAATACCTGACCTCACTCCCATTCCCTTCCCAACGGCACAACCTCAACCTACCCAGGTCGCCATCGGCACGCCGGCAGAAAACGCGACACCGACGGCAAGCCCCACCATGGACTGGAACGCCACGATTACGGCAGTGCCATTCCCAACACCTGAAATCATGCCGGGCATGACGATCACCCCCTACGAGTGGTTGACGCCAACGCCCGATATCACCGCATCATTGGCCTTTTCCGCGACGCCCTCCGGGCCGATCCATCGCCGCAACTTTGGCATAGCGTTGGCCACACCCATCGCGCCCACGCCAGCAGCGACGGTAGTGCCATCATCCAATGACCCGCACATCACCAGTAGCACGACCACCTCCACTTGCGCTGCCTGTCATCGCATCCATACCGCATCCAGTGACATGCTACGCACTGAAATCGCCGAAGAGAACGCATGCTACGCCTGCCACAGCACCACTGCAGTTCAATATCCCGGCAAAGCTGTTCAACCGGCCTTTACCGGCAACCCGAACACGGCTACTGGCATCTACAAGCACGATGTCGCCGCGACGACCAGCGTGCACCGATATAACGAAAGCACACTGGACAAATTTGCCGATGCCAACCGCCACGTCGAATGCGAAGACTGTCATTCACCGCACGCCGCCACGCGCGGCGCAGCCGTAGCGCCCTTTTTGCAGCGCGTCATGAGCGGGACAGCGGGCGTGGATGTGACATGGGTCAACTCGACTACCATATCCGGATATACATTCATGGCCCAGGCCGAGCGCGAGTACCAGGTGTGCTTCAAGTGCCACTCCAATTTTATTACGCTGCCCACCTATCTGCCGGATGGTTGGAATGGCGGTATTGTGGCCAATGGGTTGCATAAACTGACCAGCACGGATGGAAACCAGGTATTGGACAGCCGTAACATGGCCAGTGAATTCAACCCCTATGGCGGGAGCTATCACCCCGTCACGGCGCAGGGCATTAACACCAAAATCCCGCCAGGAAGCTGGGTTACGGGAAGTGGCATTACCAGCACCAGCATGATCTATTGCAGCAGTTGCCACAACAACCCGCTTTCGACGACGCAAGGCGCGGGGCCGCATGGCTCATCCAATCTGCACATTCTGGCCGGTAATGCGAACTATTCCACCGAAGACGGAACCAGCGTGATCAGCACACAGGAAGTGTGCTTCCAATGCCACAAATCCACGGTTTACGGGCCCGGCGCCACGGACACGGACACGAACTTCCGCTCTAGCGGGGGCGACAATCTACACGCATCGCATTCCGCAAAAAAAGAGGCCTGCTATGCATGTCATGATTCGCATGGCAGCGAGCAGCTCTATCTGATCAATTTCGATGTGAGCGCCGCCACACCTGTGTCGGGATTGAACAGTCTGACGGCCTTTACCGCGATCGGAAACGGCGGCACATGTGCGCTTAGTTGCCATGGCGGCAAGGCGTCGGGCACGTGGAGTTACGGGTACCCATAACTCTAGCCCTCAAAAATGCCATAACACCTGGCCAATTCTCCATTCATCAAACAGAAAGTCCCGGCTTGACAGCCGGGATTTTTTATTTCTTCTGTGCTATTTCACGTTTCAGATTATGACAAGGCTTTTCCTTTCTTCCGAAGGGTCCGAAGGGTCCGAAGCATTTTTCCAAACTTAGAAAATAAAATTTCGCTGTAAAAGGTTTTGAAAAACCGAAAAAGCCTTCGGACCCTTCGGACCTTTCGGTG
>CAIQQO010000455.1 GCA_903873965.1 uncultured bacterium | reverse complement strand
GAGTGCGGCGCGGATGCCGGCAATCATCGTGCCCAGCGCCATCGACGGCCCCGGTCGTTCAATGGCCTGTTCGGGCAGCGAGGGTAAATGGATGAAACCCGCTCTGGTCGGCAGACGGTGGACGGCGATATGGTGTAGCGCCGCGTAGAGCACCTGGTTGCACAGGTATGTCCCGGCTGATAACGACAGTTCCGCCGGCACTCCCGCGTTGCGGATCGCGCTCAGCAGCGCGCGCACGGGCAGCGTGGCGAAATAGGCGGCCGGGCCATCGGCCACGATGGGGGCATCGGTCATGCTCTTGCCCGCGTTATCGGGCATGGAGAAATCCAGCAGGTTGAGGGCGACGCGTTCAATGGACAGTGTGCTGCGCCCCCCCGCTTGCCCCAGGCACAGGATGGCGTCCGGCTTGAAGGCCTCGATCGCCTGCACCAGCGCCGCCGGTCCGCCATCGCACGTCACGGGCAGCAACACGGTGTGCAGATCGAACGGCGCCATCGCGTGACCGGCTACCGCGCGAATGACTTCGGCAGACGGGTTGATGGCGCTGCCGCCAAACGGTTCAAATCCTGACAGTAGTATTTTCAAACATGCCTCTTCCGTTAACGCGAACCTTCCGGTAGGCGCGGCATTGTAACATGCTGGTAAATGACTTTGCAGTCTTGTCATCTTCGTTGAGAATAGGAACCAATAACCATGAAAATAGAATCTGTCGACTTCTTTTATTTCTCGATTCCCGAAGTGCTTGACATTGGTGATGGTAGTCAGGATGCGTTGCTGGTGCGCGTGCGCGCCGGCGGGTATGAGGGCTGGGGCGAATGTGAGGCCGCGCCGCTGCCTTCGATCGCGGCGTTTGTCTGCCCGATGTCGCATAGCGCGTGCAAGCCGGTCATGGCTTCCGTGCTGGATCAGCCGCTGAATGACATAGCCGACATCGCGCGCATTAATCGGTTGGTGCGGCGTAACAGCTTCGACCTGTTGCAGGCCGACCATACGTTGTCGGGCATCGACGTGGCGTTGTGGGACCTGCTTGGCAAGCGTCACAATGAGCCGGTGTATCGCCTGCTGGGTTACGAGCGCGCCTATGCCAAGACGGCATACGCCTCGGTGCTTTTCGGCGACACGCCTGAAGAGACCGGCGCCAAGGCGCGCGCGATTCGGGCGGCCGGCTTTCGTGCGGCGAAGTTTGGCTGGGGGCCGTTTGGCCTTGGAGAAGTGACTGTTGACGAAGCGCACGTGCGCCAGGCGCACGCGGGGCTGGGTGATGACATCGCCATGCTGATCGATGCCGGGACAGTGTGGGGTGATGATGTGACGGCGGCCATAGCGCGCCTGCCGGTGCTGGCGGAATGTAAAGCCGGCTGGCTGGAAGAACCGTTCGTCAGCGGTGCACTGGATGCGTATGCCGCACTGGCACAAGCCGCCAATGCGCGCTCCGACTTTCGCGTGCGGTTGGCAGGCGGCGAGGGTACTCACGATGCCTTCATGGCGCGCCACTTGATCGATCACGGCGGCATCAGCTTTGTTCAGATCGACACCGGGCGCATCGGCGGGATCACGACGGCGCATGAAGTGGCACAATATGCCCGCCCGCTCGGTGTGACGTATGTCAACCATACATTTACTACGCCGCTGGCCTTAAGCGCCTCACTGCAGCCGTTTGCAGGCATCGAAAGCGATGTGATTTGTGAGTACCCCATCGACGCGAGCGCGCTGGCGCAGCACTTCGCCAACGAAACGCTGGCCGTCGACGGCACCGGTCAGGTGCATATACCGGATCGCCCCGGCATCGGGATGACGCCCAACCTCGACGCCATCCGACCTTACCTGGTGCCGGTGGAGATCACGGTCAAAGGCAAGTTGCTCTACAGGACACCGGAGCTGTAGTCGGCGCTCCATGCGAAGGGTTTTCCACGCAACCCTTCGCATGGAGGGATGATTAGCTCGCGCTGTTTTTCTTGCGTTTCGCCGCGCGCTCCATCAGTTCGGTGTCGCGCGCGCGCAATACGTCTGCTGAGCTCTTGATCGACCAGTCATAGAAACCGAGGCCGGTTTTGACACCCAGGTCGCCGCGCGCCACACGGGCTGATAGTTCGGGATTAGGGCCGGGCAGGGTGTCCAGGTCGGCCAGCAGGTAGCTGTGGATGTTCTGCACCAGGTCCAGTCCAACGAGGTCCATGTGTTCGAAGATACCCAGAACCGGCGTGCGCGCGCCAAAGCTGGTTTTCATCGCTTCGTCCACGTCGCTGGGCGAGGCGATGCCCTGTTGCACAATGGCCAGTGCTTCACGCCACAACGCGTGCTGTAACCGGTTGGCGATGAAGCCCAGCGCGTCTTTGCGCACCAGTGCGGGTGAATGGCCGGTGCTGCGCAGGAAAGCGCTGATGACGTCGACCACCTCGCGCGAGGTCTTGTCACTCGGCGCTACTTCAACCAGGGGCAGCAGGTGCGGTGGATTCCAGTAATGCGCCACCACGACGCGCTCGGGATGCGCCGTCAGTGCGCCGATGTCAGCCGCGCGCAGGCCGCTGGTGGTGCTGGCCAGAATCGTGTCCGATCGCACGATCGCTTCGAGGTCGCGGAAGAGTTGCTGCTTCAACGGCAATTCCTCGACGGCCGCTTCTACAACCAGATCGGCCTCAGCGACGCCCGCAAACCCATCGTTGCGGAACGTAATGCGCGCGAGGATGGCGTCAATATCCTCGGGCTTCACAAGGTCGAAGCGGCTCATCGCCTGCAGATTCGACAGGATTTTTGCGCGGCCTTTCTCAAGCCCGGCAGCGGAACGTGCGATCAAGGTCGTCGAATAACCGACTGCTGCGGCGGTCTGAGCGATTCCGGGTCCCATTTGCCCGGCGCCAATCACCGCCACAGTCTGAATATGAGTTAGTGGCATGTGGCGGATTATAGTCACCAAAGTAAAACGTGAAACGTAAAACGTAAAGCAGAAAGACTCGGATGCGCAGCGCCCTGACCTTTCGGGTTTGTTAACAGCGGATTCCATCAACAACGTACAACCCGAAAGGTCTGCTGGTGGTTTCCAACATCCTAAGGCGATGAAATCACCTGGCTAAAGCACTCGACCTCCAAGGCGTTGCGTGTGCCAAAGCCGAAGAGATGGCAGAAACACGCTTACCTACGACCTTCGCAAGGGGACTCTGTTCTTCTTATTACGTTTCACGTTTCAAAGGAGGCGGCTCGCGCCAGAAACCCTTGCGAAGGCGCCTATGTAGGTGGGTTTCGTGTAACCAACCTTCGCAAGGGCGCGCAATCTTTCTTTTCACGTTTTACGTTTCACGTTTTACGCTTTACTTCTTTCGCCTGGGTCTGATGAGTAGCAGTACCAGCGGAGCAAGAACGAAGGTGGCAAGCGGCCATACCCATGCGAGTTCGCCGGGGCCACCTGCGCCGGTGCGTTCCGCCGTGCGTCGGATGTGCATGAGGCAGTAGTCGGCTGTGACTGCTGCGAGCGCTTCGTCGCTGATCGCTGACGGTTCAATGCCTGCTGCGCGCGCGGCAAATCCGCTGGCGACCAGCACCGAGCGCAGCAGGGGCAGGCGACGTGTTTCGTCTGTAATCTCCTCTGCGACGCCTGTGTACCACCCGTCGGGCAGCCAGATTTCCACTTGGGGATGAACCGTCATGTTACGGTACCAGTCGGATCCTTTGCCAAAGCCGGCGGTGCAATACACCTCGCCGTCGATGATGGCATAGTTCACCGGCGACTGGCGTTTCAGTCCGCTCTTCCGTCCGGTATGGGTGATCACCATGATCTGGCCGACCACATCGGGCCAAACATTAATCCACTGACCCAATCCCAATCGCCACATGGCGACCATGAAACGATTGAAATACTTGAACCCCTGTCGCAACTTTTCCTCGGTTTGCTTATCCATGAGATTTGGCATACTAAACAAAACCT
>CAIQQO010000454.1 GCA_903873965.1 uncultured bacterium | reverse complement strand
TTGTCATCGGTAATCGCGCTGAAGTGCAGCCCCTGCCGATGCAGATGGACGGCTTGCGTCACATCGCCGCGCGCGTGCAGCACCAGCCCCAGGTCGGTGTACACCATGGCCATGCCCGACTGGTTGCCCAGGTCGCGCATCATGTCCAGGCTGTCGTTGATCAATGCCTCCGCCCGCGCCAGATCGCCCTGCTTGTAATAGATCATGCCGAGGTTCTCGAGTGCATACCCCTCGTCCAGCCGGTTATCGGCGCCGCGATATTGCTTCAGCGCCTGCTCGCCAAACGTCGCGGCGCGGGCATACTGGCCCATCCAATAATAGGCGATGCTGATATGCGTCAGGTTCGCCGCGATGCCGCGCATGTTGCCCAGCGAGCGGCACATGGCCATGCTTTCTTCATACAGGCTGATGGCGCGCGCAAAATCGCCTTGATCTTTCGCAATCAACCCCAGGTTGCGCAGGATGGTGGCTGCGGATTGCAGATTGCCCACTTCGCGGTACATCGCCAGCGCCTCGATGAAAAAAGGCGTTGCAACGGCATACTCGGAACGCATGAACATGATGCTGCCCTTGATGTGCAGCGCCGCCGCAATGCCGGCCTTGGCGTCCTGCGCGCGAAACAGCTCCAGGCACTGATCGCTTAATGCCGTGGCGGTCTGCCAATCCCCCTGGTGGTGGGCCAGTGCGGCTGAGGCGCGCAAAGCCCACGCCCGCAACAGGGGCGGCACCGAATTGCCGGTCAGTTGCAGCATATTGCCAAGGCGCGCCCGTATTTCGGTAATATAGCCCCACGTCGTGTAGAACGCCGATAACAGCACGCACAGATCCATGCCGCTCACGGGATCGTTGAGCGCAAACCAGTCCAGCGCAGCGCGCAGGTTGCTCAGATCGGCACTGAGGCGTTTCATCCAGGCGTCTTCTTCAGGTGTGCCCAGGTGCGGTTCGGCCAGCCGCGCCAGGCTCAGGTAATAGCGCGCATGGCGGTGCCCGATTTCATTCAACTGCCCCGACGCTGCCAGCTTCTCGTGCGCATATTCGTGGATCATCTCGAACATCGAAAACCGCGGATGACCCGCCGCATCGGTTTCGCAGCGCAACAGGCTTTTGTCGGCCAACTGCTCCAACGCAGACGTGATGGTGTCAAGCGCATCAAACGCCAACGCACCGGATACCGCGCTCATGCCGTTCGAAGTCGCTTCACGCGAGGTCGCGTCCGCGCCTATGCCCGGTTGGCGTCCTGCCAGCGCTCCTGGCTGTGGCCGGCGCTGCTCGAGTAGCCACGCGCTGATGACCTCGGCGGCCGTCTCGGCGGTGAACCCATCGACAAAGATCGACAGCGCGTTGAACAGGGCTTTGTCCCCGGCGCTGAGCAACTTGACGCTCCAATCGATCGCGCCGCGCAATGTCTGTTGGCGTGGGCTCAGGTCGCGCATACCGCCGGCGAGTTCCGTCAAGCGTTCACTGAGTTCGGCCAGCAGGCGCGGCAAAGCCATCCACTTGACGTGCGCGGCAGCCATCTCGATCGCCAGCGGCAGGCCATCCAGCCAGGCGCAAATCTGCGCCACGTCTGTGGCATTGGCGCGCGAAAGGACAAAATCCGGTTTCCCGGCGCGCGCGCGTTGCACAAACAACTCGACCGCGGGATACATCGCGATGGCTTCCAGCGGCGGCATGGCGCGGGCGCGCACATCGGGCACTTCCAGCGGCGGGAGCGGGAAGCCTTGTTCGCCATACAGCTTCAACACTTCGCGGCTGCTGACCAGCGCCTTCACGCCGGGCGCGGCGATGAGCAAATCATGCAGCACAGGCGCTGCATCCACCACCTGTTCAAAGTTATCCAGCACGAGCAGCAGGCGCTTGTCGGCCAGAAACGTTTGCGTCGTCTGCAGCAATGGTTCGCCTGAGATTTCCTTTAAGCGCAGCGCCGCCGCAATGGCGGGCAGCACCATGAGGGTATCTGATATGGGCGCCAGCGGCACGAAGCACACGCCATGCAGAAACTCTCCCTGCAGTTGCAGTGCAATTTCCTGGCTGAGGCGGGTTTTGCCCACTCCCGGCGGCCCGTATAGCGTGAGCAGGCGGGTGCTGCCCTGCAGGAGCAAGGCTGAAGCTGCATGGACCTCGCGCACGCGCCCCACCAGCGAAGACACCGGCGCAGGCGCGCGAAACAGCGGTTCAGGCCCGGTCGGCTTTGATTTTGCGCCGGCTGTCCCATCCGGGTTGCTTTGCCCTGCCGCGTTGTGCGTCGTGGTTTCAAACGTCTTGTCCACCGCCATGCCACGCGCAAACGGGATAAAGGTGGCGCGATCTTCCGTCTTTATGCCGAAAAAGGTGGCCATCAACTCGGCCAATTGCTTCGACGGGCGCAACACGCCCGATTCCATCTTTTTGACGGTGTCGGTGGCGCAACCAATCTGACCCGCCAGTTCACTCTGCGTCAGGTCCAGCTCTCTGCGGCGCTGCTTCAGCCATGCGCCGAAATGTGATTTATTGCGATTTGTTTCAGACATCTCGCCGTATGATAACGCATAGAGTGCTGATTTTCACCATCATGGGGCTGATTGTATCCATGCCGCCATGCGCGTGATGACTTCCGCCGCCACATGACCGGGCTGCGCGTATTCATCCGGTGTGCTTTTGCCGCTGCCCGTCGCAAACACATGGTTCAAGTCATCGAACAGCGCAAACTGCACATCAGGCCGCTTTGCCAGGGCATCCTTCCAGCCCTGCAGATCCACCTGCGTGACCTGATAGTCGCGCCCGCCCTGCATGATCAGCATGCGTTGCGGCAGCGTCGCCGCTAGTTCGGCGGGATGGTACTGGTTCAGGTCGAGCCAGTACGAGGCCGGGGCGCCGAAGAGCGATGTTACGTTCGCCGCGGCGTTGTCGGGCGTGAGCGCGTCAATCGCCGCCGCCGCTTTGCGCGTCTCTTCCAGCACCACCTTGTCCTGGTCGGTCTGCGCGCCATGTCCCGGCAGCGAAAGAAGGTAGCTGGTCTGTTCCACGATCAGCGCCTGCAGCGATCGCGTGGGGCCTGCCATGATGATCAGCCCGGCGACAGCAGGGTCGGCCTGGGCGATGCGCGGCGCCAGCATGCCTCCCAGGCTGTGCCCCAGCACAAAGAGGCGCTGTGGATCGATGTCTGTGCGCCGGCGCAGCATGGCAACGGCGGCAACGGCATCATCAATCACTTCCTCTTTCACCGTCAGCGTGGCCACCCCGGCCGCCATCTGCGCCGCATACACGCGCGTGCGCTTTTCGTAGCGCAGCACCGCGACGCCTTGCGAGGCCAGTCCCCACGCCAGATCGCGGAAGGGTTTGTTCAGCCCGACTGTCTCATCGCGGTCATTGGGCCCTGACCCATGCACCAGCACCACGACGGCAAAAGGTCCCGGGCCAACCGGCAGCGTCAGCGTCGCCGACAACAGCCACGGCGCTGCACCGATATCGACTGCGCTCTCGCTGAAACGGCTTTTGTCGACATAGTCGGGCGTGCTATAGGCGGCGTCTGCCGTCGCTTGCGCCACAGCCGGCTGCTGGTTCGGCGTAAAGAACAGGCCGGTGATCATCCCGCTGTTCATGTCGACCACGACGCGCATATCCAGCGCGGCGCGCTCGAACTGTAAGGTGGTGATGATGGCGAAGTAGGGGGGTTGTTCCTGTGTGCGCGCGCCAAGCGGCTTCTGATAGGCTCCGACCTGGCTCAACATACTTTCCCACACCCGCTTCAGCGCATCGGGGCCGAGTTTGCTCTTCATGGTGGCATCGAAGTCCACCTCGGCCGCGGTGTAATCGCCCTTCAGCAGCGCGGCGAAGAAGGCATCAGACAGCGCCTGGGGCGCGCGGATGCCGATCACCGACATGGTTGTGGGTGCCTGGCGCGCCGTTGGCGGGACTGTGGGCGCCTGTGGCAGCAAGGTGACCGGCGCCTGGCAAGCGGCCATAAGGGCAGTCAACATCAACGTGACTGCCCCGCACCTGACCGGATGAAGCATCCGTTGACTCAGCAATCAACTAAACTTGGCGCCGCACTTGCTGCAAAATACGGCGTCGCTGGCATTGGCCGCGTTACAGTTCACGCACGCCTTGGGCTCAGCAATCTGCTGTTCAACCGGTTTCGCTACTTCATCACGGAAACCGCGCGTCATCTCATCCGCGCCTGATCTGAACTGGCTGATCATGCGACCCAGATCGCGTCCCATCTGGGGCAGCTTATCCGGCCCAAAGATCAGCATCGCAACGATTACGACAACAATAATATGAATGGGTTGTATTCCTAACATCTTCCGCCTTCTCTTACCTCATTATAAAGCGAGATAATTTGGACAACCGCTAAACATCAAACATAGCTGCGTGCGGGCTATTTGCGCTTCACCATTCCGGCGACACCAACGACCAGTCCGATCACGCCGGCGGCAATCCCGATCAGGCCGAAGGTCTGCGCCTGGCTGGCCTTGGCCTCCGTGGCGGCCAGCGCCGCCGTGAGTTCATCGAGTGATTGCAGCTTGTTAGGAAATTGCACTTCGCGCGCAGACACGACCGGGCTGAAGCGGTTCGGGCCGGATTCGAATTTCTCGTCCACCGCCAGCTCCTCAATCTTGCCGGTCATGTGAAAGGTGTAATCTCCCACCAGTGTCGGCATGAACTCGCCGAGGTAATGTCCCGGTTCGCCCTCCACCGCGTGCATGGCGATCGGCTGACTCTTGCCGCCGGCGGTCACTTCAAACTTGACCGTCTGTTCCAGCCCTTCCACCTTCACGCCATCCTTGGTGGCAGCGTTGAACTCGATGGCGTTCATCTCGTTCTGCACGGCTGGTTCATGGGTGAAACCCGCCTCAACGACGTAATCGCCCAGTTCCTTCTCCTGGTGCGCCAGCACCGGAAGCGCCGTGAAAGCCAATCCAGTGGTGATTGACAACAGCGCAGCGCACAAAACGTTCGCAGCCAACCTTGCTAATGGATGTGTGCTCATAAAAAGTGTTTGTGTTCGCTCAAACG
>CAIQQO010000453.1 GCA_903873965.1 uncultured bacterium | reverse complement strand
CTTTCCGGTCTCAATTTCAGAATCCCGAGCAAGAGATTGACTAGCAGACTGGCGACAAGAACTATGTCTTTAACTTCCACTTCTCCTCCTATTGTCATAACCATAGACGAGAAGGATGAGGTTACAGGCGTAGTTATAGGTTGTATTCGATCAGGCGCAGCCATCATGCGCCATTTTCACGCGTTTTCCTATCGCTGGGGCGGGGTACCCCTCCCCAGACCCCGCCCTTACCCCTCGGATTCGGAATCGGATCAGAGGAACAGAGTTCAGAGCAGATTCAGAGGACAGATTAGGAACCAGGGGCAGACGCCACCGCCACACGAAAACCGAAGTGACCGTAGCGATTCGTAGGTACATTCCTAAAGCGGAAGGCCACGCGCACGCTGAGGGAATAGTTGATCCACCCACCGCCGCGCAACACGCGCCCTGTGCTCGTTGTTGGCCCTTGTGGATTGCTGGAAGGTGAACTCGCGTAATAGGTATCACTGTACCAATCCGCTGTCCACTCCCATGCATTGCCCGCCATATCGGACAACCCATATGGGCTATCACCTGCCGGGCTGTACTTGCCTGCCTCTGTCGTGTCTATCACGTTCATGTTGAAATTGGCCAGGTTGGCGTTCGGCTCACCATTGCCCCATGGGTAAATGCGCCCGTCCGTCCCGCGCGCCGCTTTCTCCCACTGAGCTTCCGTCGGCAATGTCACCTTGCGCCCTGTGACCTGACTCGCCCAAGCACAAAACGCCACCGCGTCGTCCCAACTCACCAGCACCACCGGATGGTTGTCTTTCCCGCTTATGTTGCTGTTGGGGCCTTTGGGATGCTGCCAGTCTGCGCCCTTCATGTCACTCCAATTAGTGCCGTCATAGGCATAGCCGCTTCCTTCCTTTTCCGCTGTGGTCTTATACCCCGTCGCTTTCACAAATGCCCCAAACTGCGCGTTAGTCACTTCGGTTTTGCCAATCAGGTATTCATCCAACGTCACCTTATGCTGTGGTTTCTCATTACTTGCCGCCTGTGAATCTGCATCCGTGCTGCCCATCAGGAACTCGCCTGCCGGGATGCGCACCAGATCGAGTATCACGCCAGGTGCAAGCGTCAGTAACATATTAGATGATTCAGGCACAGGTTTTTCTACTTTTGCAGTGGTAGCTGCTGGAAGTGCTGTTGCCTTTGGTGCTTCAGTTCGCGCCAGATTAGAAGTTGGTTTTGTCGCATCGACATTCTTTGACGCAGTGGAAGAAGTCGAAGTCACTCCACACGCTGCAAGTCCTGCCGCGGCAGCGGTCAATGCTGTTATCCGAAGAAATCCCCTTCTGTTTATATAGTGCGAATTCATCATATCTCTCCTTTTTGTTGTTTTATGAAATAAATATGTAACATAAATTATCGAGCAATGCACATACTGCCAGTCATAATTACTTGCGTGCCACTAACTAGTGGGTCATCTGGCTTCGGCGTAGCGATTGCTCAGTGACGGCGCCGGAGCCGCCCAAGCGATGTTCATGGCGTCGGACACGAGCACGATCGCGACGTGCCTTGCGCTTACCACCCCACACGAATG
>CAIQQO010000452.1 GCA_903873965.1 uncultured bacterium | reverse complement strand
GCGTGGCCGAGCGCAGCCCAAGCACCGCTGGCCTGCACGTGGTTGTGATGATCAACGTGGCGTTGATGCCCAGTTTTGCAGGCGAAATCATCTGGTAGTGGATATCGCTGGTGTCGCCGCTGAACCCGGCGAAGGTGACGGTCAAAGTCGTCGTGCCGGTGTTCTGTACACTCACCGTTTTGGTGAAGGTTTTCTTTTGCTGAATGCTCCCGAACTCGATTGGCCCTGCGGTAACTGGCATAAAGATCGGCGCCGGTTGCGCCACGGCGTTGCAGGTCAGGTTGTAACTGACATTGGAACGGGTCAGGTCGTTCGTGTTAAAGGAAAATGTAGCGGTCTTCAAGCTGACCGTTGTCGGCGCACAATTCAGGTTAATCACCGTTGACCCGCCCGGGCCGATGTTGATCGGAAAGGCGGTTGACACCGAGAAATCGGCGGAGTTTTCGTTGGGCGCGCTGAGCGTTAGGGTGTAGTTACCCGCATTCTGTACCGTCAGGCTGCCGGGGCCGGTCTGGCCGGTCTGAATGTTGCCGAAGTTGATCGGGCCGGGCGGTTGCGGCGTCGAGCTGAAAATCGGCTTGAGCGCAATTGCTTCCATCGCGCCGATATCGCATACCGGTGTGCCGCTGTTCAGCCCATCCTTGGGGCGCACCGCGCCGGTTTCATCCTGGTTGGCCACGGTGGGATCGGCGCAGTTGGCATTGCTGCCGGCGTCAATCGCGGCGCTGCCCGGATTCATGTTCTGCGTCAACAACGTCAGCAGGTTGCCGCCGTTCAAGGCGGGCGGCAGCAACTGCGCGCTCATGCCGCTCAGGTCAGCATCGCCATTCAAACCGCATGTGCCGTCACTATCGAGGTTGTTATTCAACGTGGTGATGGTCGTATTGCAGTTGGCGCTGCCCGATCCCTTCTCGAAGACGGTATTCGCGGCCAGAACGGTTTGATTGGGCGCATTAAAAACGGCGCCGCTGGAGGCGCTGCTGTTATCTGAAAACGTGACGTTGCGCATGATGATGCGCGAGTTGGTGGCGTTGCTAGAGTTGTAGTTGTAGATAGCGCCGCCGTCGTTGTTGTTGGCGCTGTTGCCATTGAACGTGACGTTGGCCAGGCGCACGACGCCGTTGTTATTGTTGGCCAGCGCGCCGCCGTAACTGATGACGGCGCTGTTCTGGATAAAGCTGCTGCGCGTGACGGTGAGTGCGCCCATGTTGTAGATGGCGCCGCCGTTGCCCTGCATGGCGGTGTTCAACACAAACTGGGTGTCGATCAATGTGGCATTCGAACCGGAGTTGCTGTACAGGCCGCCGCCGTTGGTGGTGATCGCGCTGTTGGCGGTCAACTCGACGCGCTGCAACGTCAGGAACGTGTTGTTGTCGAGAAAGATCGCGCCCGTATCGCCGACGTTGGTATCCAGCTTGGTGTCGGTGACAGTGACGATCGCTTGTCCCGATATATTCATCGCTCCGCCCTGCGCGCCCGCCTTGTTATTCGAGAACGTGCTCAGGCTGATTTGCATGCCGTCGGTGCCGGAGTATGCAATCGCGCCGCCGTTGCCGTTGCGCGTCCAGTTGTTGGTAAAGGTGGTGCCGATGATATTCACCGGGCCATTGGCGTACATGGCGCCGCCGCTGCTCTCCGAAAAGTTGTCTTTGATCGTCGAGTTGATCAGGTTGATGGAACCAAAGTCCGGGGAATAGATGGCCGAGGCAGACCCGCTGCCCATGCCTTTTTGCACCGTGACGTTGATGAGCGTGAGTTTGGCATCCGACGCCAGGCGGAAGATGTGCGTATCGGCCTCGATGCCATCGCCCTCAAACGTCACCGGTCCGAGGAAAGTGGTGTCGCCATGCACGAAGGGCAGGTCGGTACGCATGCCCGGCGGCAACGCCTGCGCGCCGGTCTTCATCTTGATGGCGCCACTGACGTTGAACTGGATCGTGTTGGCCCCCGAGTTGGCCGAACATTCATGATAAGTGTAGGCAGAGCCGTTGTAGTTCGCCATGAAGATCGCCTGCATGGCTTCCCAGATGTCGCACTGCCCGTCGGCCGGGTCATCGGGGAATGAGGTGATGTTGATGGTGATCGGGCCGGCAGCGAGCGCCGTGCGCGGTTGAATGGACGCAGACATCCCGATAGCGAGTGCAAACGCGATTCGTAAAGCGGTGCAGACAATACTCTTGATTTTCAAATGACTCTCCCTGAAGGTGCGCCGTGAAACGCGCCTGTAATATCTGGGGAGAGTTATATCGATTCGAAGTTGCGGTTGTCATATCCCAATAGGGGATGAGAAAGGGGAGTAAAAGGCGGCGTTGGCATTCCAGCCGCCTCAGTGTCGCGTCACATCGCGTGCGCTATGGTTTATCCCATTGATACGTTCCCGTGTAGACATGGGTGTGCGTGCAGGCAAGGTCGGCGTCGGCCACAAACACGCGGTTCATCTCCAGCGCCTTGTCGCTCAAGAAGGTCACGGTCATCGTCACCACGCCATCTTTGATCGCGGTCGGGCCTGCGTACTGATACACGCCGGGCTGGAGTTTCTTCATCGTATACGGCGCAGGCTCCTGATTCTTCCATGCCAGCGTGTCGCTGTTGGGCGTGATCTGCACCAACCCATACACCGGCAGCATGGACCCGTTCGGACACGTCCCCTGCATCTGATCAAGCCCGACGGCCGTGTTCCATACCGACCGCACTTTGGGCGTGAAATCGCTGCCGCCCGCGCTGGCCGCCGTTGGCGCAGCCGTAGCCGCCCTGGTGGGGGCTGCCTCGGTCGGTTTCGCGGCCGTGGCTGGAACCGACGTCGCCGTAGCCGGCGCTTTCACGGGTGCCGCTGTTGCCGTGGGTAGAGCAGGGGTAGTGGCTGTCGCAGCCGGGGCGACAACCGTAGCTGCTTGGGGCGGGTTTGCGTCCGCGCCACAACTGGTGACGAACACCAAAGCACTTGTACATAACAACATGAACCATCTAGACATATCGGGCTATTTTCCTCAAAAAGTAGGCAGAGCATTTTGTGATGCTGCCGGGATGACACGTGACGACCTGGCGGCTCCGCGCCCAAGCCTCGCGCCTTGAGTATAAATCCTAATTCGCGCAGTTGATGAGAGATGTGGTACTCTTTTCTTGACGCGCAAAGGCGTATTCGATAATATTGTTATTGGTTGACGCAGCGTCAATTGCAAGAGGATTAAGTTGTCTATATCAGGAGGCCGGATGTTCAGGTCAAAGATAAACTGGAAGCTACAGCCGCGGCGGCATGTGCGGTTGTTGCAACAGGTTCTGGCTTTGTCGTTGCTGGCTGTCGCTTTATTCAGCCCGCTGCCGGTTGCCGCAAAGACGACCGTGGCATTGCCCTTTATCTGCGCGCCCCCGAAAGACCCGACTGTCACTGTTCAAATCATGGTCGACCTCGACAGCGCCTACGTCTATGGCGCTGCCAACTGGGAGAAAGGCACCGTCGGGCGCGTGCTGAAGTGGGAATGTTATGACGTTGTAGGCCGCAGCCGTAATCTGGAATGGCTGCTCATCCCGTTTGGCGAATCAAAAGCCTGGATTCGCTATGGATCGATGCGCATCAAAGGCGACTATACCGTGTTGCCGATCATGGATAAGGTCGTGACACAGGCAGCGCTCATCAAGCAACTGCCGCAGGGCTTGCCCTACATCACCTACCGGCACCGTTACCTGTACCAGGCAGCCCAAAAGGTGGGCCGAGATGCGAGAATGGTCACCGTCATCGGCGATTGCAACTCGGAATATGCCGTGTACATGGGGCGCTTTGCGGCGAGCGGCTATGATATCCGCAGCGATCCCGCGTTGACGACCACGGTCAGGTGGTTTACCGAATCCTTCAGCCGTACCAGCCTGTCGACGCGTGGCAGTTTCAATGCGTCGATGGCTTTTGATGCCACCTGGTCCGATCCTCGGCAGTGCGGCGGCGACGAAGGCCCGTTGGCCTGCGAGTTACGCGTGTCAAAGGCCAGCATTCTGGTGGTGGCCGTGGGTACGGGCGATCAACATGACTGGCGCTTGTTTGGCGCTAACTATCGCGCGATCATCGAATATGCCCTCAGCAAGGGCGTGCTGCCGGTGCTCATGACCAAGGCCGATGCGCTCGATTCTTTGGAGGGCGGCGCTCCGCCCGATTACATCAACAATGTCATTCGCAGCCTGGGCATAGCCTATGGCGTGCCGGTGATCGACTTCTACCTGGCGACGCGCGCGCTGCCCAACAACGGCATGTTGATAGAGCGCAACGATGCGCAGAAGATCACTAACTCGTTTCATCTGAACGAGCAGGGCATGGATATGCGCATGCTGATGACGCTTGAGACGCTGAAAGCCATTGCGGGGCGGTGACGCCTCGAAGGACAAGTGACGCGGTGAATCGTATGCAATCGACTGAAATATCTTCCACTCGCGCCGCCAGGCTTGCCGGCGCATTGGCGCTGGCGCTGGCCTGCGTGTTGGCCTCTGTAATGCCCGCCCGCACGACGCTGGCCGCAGGGGTGGTGCGCTACACGATCACGACGCCGACGGTGTGGCTGCGCGATTCACCCAGCATCATCGCCTCGACCACCTATCCCGTGTTCAAGGGCGAGTTCTACACCATCATCGCCCGCACGGCCGACAATCTGTGGGTGAAACTGCAAATCGGCAGCGAGAAAGACGCCGGCACCTGGATAATGACCGACCTGGGTGTTCTAACGCAGGGCGCGCTCAAAGACGTGCCCGTGCCGTTGTCGCTCAACATGGCCTATCCCTATCGCCGCGCCGTGCGGACTCCCGCATGGATTCCGGTCATCACCCCGGCGCAAAAGGCGATCTATCGCGGCAGCGTGGCCTATGCCAAGGACTTGCGCCTGTTCACCGTTGTAGGCGACTGTAATTCGCTGCCCCCGGTATATCTGCAACGCGTTGCAACGGGGCAGTTCGATGTCACCGATTATCCCGGGCTGGGCTGGGTGGCCGACCGCTTCATGCCTTCGTTCACCCGCGTCAGCCTGGCTGTCAATGGCGGGTTTAATGCCGCCGCAATGTCTGACCCCGATTGGGCCAATCACGCCCTGTGCGACAAAAACGTCGGGCCGTTCGCCTGCGAAGTGTGGGTGTCGCGCGCCAGCGTAGTGTTTATCGAAGTGGGCACCGGCGACCAGTATACGTGGAAGGACTTTGAGCAGAACTACCGCCCGATGATTGAGCATGCGCTCAAAAAAGGCGCGCTGCCCGTGCTGGTGACCAAGGCTGATGATCTTGAGGCGCGCAGTGGCGCTCCCAGCGGTTCCATTAACGGCGTGATTCGTAAACTCGCGACGGAGTACAGCGTCCCCCTGTTGGACTTCTGGAAAGCCACACGATCGCTGCCGAATAACGGTTTGATCGACGAGGGTGGGTTGAATTTCCACCTCAGCCAGGCCGGCAAAGACCTGCACCTGGTCGCAACGTTGCAGACGCTGTACGCGCTGACGCAGTGAAACACGGTTTGTGGTGAGATGGGTTACACTTAGGC
>CAIQQO010000451.1 GCA_903873965.1 uncultured bacterium | reverse complement strand
CTAACAACTATGACAATCGAAGACAAGAAGGTGCCATCAAGTAATCCAACTAGCCTTTCGTCGATGGAAGGCTATGTTGAGTCACTCGACATGGCACAGTCAGTGACCGAGGTAACCCAATGAGTGTGTGGAACGACCACATGATTGGTCAGGCCGTTGAGAGCCACCATCTCGTCGGCAACGAATACTACAACCAAATCAACCCCGCAAGTATCGACTTGCGGTTAGGCAACACTATCAAGGTTCCCAAGTGGTACTGGGGAAACCCGATTACACGCTACCTGGCATGGATTTCCGGCAATCGCACGTACTGGAACGAGCCATTCCAGTTCACCAAGTACGTCCTGTGGCCTGGGCAGTTCGTGCTGTGCCACTCGGCTGAAACGATGATCGTGCCTGACAACGCCAAACTCAAGGATGTGGTCGATGAAACCTCGTCGTAACACCGTCGGCGTGGCGGTTTATCCGTCGGTCGAAAGATCGCCGTGCTGCGCCGGTTTTTCAAGAATGGCAAATAAGGCACCGCCACGCTGTGTTTGTCAGCAAGCGAGGGGTTTGCTGCATTTCATCCAATACGTTGAATGGCGGTGCCTTATTTTTCATTATTGGGCCATACGCGGATATCAGTGCGAATGGCATTTGGTGATGTAAATTATTTCTGGGTCAATATACGGTCAACGTTACTACTCAGGGTTGATGACGAAAACGCTTGGTTGACGGCTGAATAGTTACTACACCCGCTGCTAAACGAGATCGTATGTGCATGTAAGTGGTAGGAAATAACTCACAAAACTCGTCCACCTTTTCAACCCGAAAATCGCAGTTTTTCTCATAAAGTCAAATTACCATGATCTTTAGAAACAGACACCCGGAGTTACAAAAATGTCACGAATTCACAGGTTCACCTTTGTCGCCGATGACCGCGAAAAAGCGGCACTATCTGCTTTAGCAAGACGATATCGTCGGACTCGTTCCGACATTGTCAGGATGTTGATTATGAAGGCAATGCGAGGATTAAAAGACGCCACACCTACCGTTCGACCAGAAAGCATTCCAGACGTTTCTGATTCGATTTCAACCCATACTGAATCTCTTACCAGGATTCGCAATGAAGAAGACTCAACCGCAGCTTCGGTCGCCAAACTAAAGGCTGCGGATGAGTCCACACGTGCAACCCCAAAAGGATCACACAATTATGAATTTTAGACCACTTTCAAGTGAAACGCGGCTAGCTACAGGCTCCTTCACTAACCCCATACCCAATGGGGGGCAGCAATGCGACCGTACATCAGTGAATCAGGTGCAACTCGGGCATGAGCGCCGATTTCTTCCATACCTTGTACAAAGTGTTGATAACGACCGCCAACTGAGTTTATCACTCTCATGGAGGGAATCATGATTGAGGCCTATCAACGACTGGCGTCCGTTATCGCTGAATCGGCACGCAGGCGTCACAAAAAGTTAGCCCGGCGAACGAAGGTGATCAGTGTCAAGTGAACTGATTCCCGTCGCACTTTATGAACGATTCTCCAGCGAGATGCAGCGCGATGGGTACAGTATCGCGTTTCAGGATAATATCTGCCGAGCCTGGTGTGACGCGAACGGGCGCACAGTCGTCGAGGTATATCGCGATGAAGCTAAAAGCGCCAGCACCAGCGAACGACCCGAATTTCAGCGGATGTTAGGCGACGTCAACCGGCATCTCTGGCAAGAAATCGTCTTCTATGATCTCAGTCGGTTTACCCGTAACATCGAAGACGCTGCTCTTATCGGCCAGATCGAGCGCAAGGGCATCAAGCTCGTTTCAGCGACGCAACGATTTGACACGACTGACCCAAGCGGGGCGTTGACTCGAAACGTATCGCTGGTCATTGACGATTATTATCTGCGCAAGTTGCGCCAGGTAACTACCGCCGGAAAGGTTACTCGTGCCAAAGGCGATGAGCGCCGTGGTGTTGTTGCCAGGTCAAACGCCAGCCAGGCTCCATTTGGGTATTCACGTCTGATCAAGGCTGTTGACGATCATGCTTATAGAGATGATTTGCCCAACGAGATGGCGATATGGGTCACATCTGCATTTGAGCGATACGCCGAGGGGTATCACAGTGACCTGGACATTGCGCGATGGTTGAATCGAAACGGCATCAAGACAACGAGAAACGCACCATTTTCAAAAGACACGGTGCGAGCGTTGCTGATGAACCGCTTCTATGCCGGATGGGTTGCCTATCGTGGCATGAGCGCAGAATGGACGGCGGGTGGCAAACGCAAGCGCAACCCGCGTAGCAAAACGCAGTGGACTCGTGGAAGCCATGTGGCGCTTGTATCGGATGAACTTTATGAACGTTGCCAGAAGGTACGTCGGGAATCGTCACGCCGCCCAACTGGTCGCAAACCCACCACGGCGCATATTTACCTCTTGAACGGCCTCGCAGTATGCTCCAAATGCAAAAACAAGATGGGTTGTTCGATGGTGAGTGCAGATACCAAAGAGAGCTATCGGTGTAAGTCGCATGAACGCGGCATTGATTGCTTGTCGCACAAACACCACGCTCGGCAGGAAGTGCTGCAACCGTATATCGATCACATGATCGAGCAATTGCGATTACCTGATGAAGTCATCGATACTGCAATTGCGCTGTCACAGGCACCAGAAACCTTGAGTAACTCTGAGAAGCGCCGTGATGATCTAAACACAGAACTCGCACGACTGAACCGTATGTATCAGCGCGGTGCGATCAACGATACTTACTTCGATAAGGAGCTTATACGAATTCAAGCTGAGATTTCTGGACTTGCCCCGGTCGCACCAGAAGTCATTGAGTCTGCCGCAGAGGAAATTGCCGGGCTTGCGGATGCGTGGGGCTACATGGACGCTAAAGGCAGGCATGATGTATTGCATACACTACTGGAGTCAGTAGTGATAGACATTGACAGTGGCGCGGTACTAAAATGGAACCCACGCAGAGAATTCACCTCCATTTTTGCGGCTGTGGAGATTTGAACCTTAAAATTTATGCGGTTTTGGGGCATTTTGGGGAGCAGACAACAGCTAATACCACGCCCGTCGCGTCCG
>CAIQQO010000450.1 GCA_903873965.1 uncultured bacterium | reverse complement strand
GAGTGCGTATGTGAACATATTAAGGCGTTCGATGAGAATGTATTTCGCCATATTATTGGCCCTTTAGCTTATTGGATTGCAATGCAATTCACGCCGTCCCAAACATTTCCGTTTGGAGTCCGAAGCGGAGAACTGATTTTTAGCACACGGGAGCATCATCCATCACGTCCGATTCTCGATGCTGTCCCAGTTCCGGAATTCGACTCGGGACAATGGGTGGGTGTGCTGCGCTGCAGGAGTGCACACCGTTCACCGAACTTGTAGGCTGGCAATCCGCTGAATTCGATCGCCGCACTCAGCTAATTTGCATGAAACTTGCGGTCGGTGTAATGCCGATACTTGAACGATTAATCATACAGGCTCTAGCAGATCGTCATGAGTTGATTAAAATGTGGAATTGGAATATTTGAACAAGTTAACTTTAATATAGATTTAGCGCAGGACTCATCACTGATAGCCGGCGATCTTGTTTGTAAAACTGGAAGATACTCCTGATCAAGTAGTGGAGCGGCGACCAAGCCCCAACCTCGGCGACAGATCGGAGTGAATCTTAGCGTAATTGGGGGTGGGCAACGGATAATCGACAGGCAGCCCCCATTTGGTTCGGAGTTCATCAAGGGTCATGCTATAGGAGGTATTGAAATGTCTCTTGAGAATCTTCAGCTTTTTTTCCCGTCTTCATGGCAGATGATATAATCGACAGTGATGGACTTCTTGATCGGAACGGCGGGCTTCAGATCAGTCGGCGCTTCAGTAGCTACTTGAGGCTGTACAGCGGATTTCAGCGACTGATAAATTTTGCTGATCAGTACAGGCAGATCGGACACCTGAGCGGAGTCTTTAAAGACATCGGCTGAAACGATCTGGCTCGTTTGAGCGATGATATTAGCATCCATTTGGTTCATTCCTAATATAAGGTTTTAGTTTCTTATTAGCATCAAAGAACTATTTCATTAGCTCGGGGATGTATGCCTATCCAAACCGACCCTATCTTTATCGTCAGTTGCTTGTTGGGTATATTTCTGCTCTACTATTCACTCGACTCGGCCTCTGGCTCGGAACGGCGCTGTGCCGGGTGGTCAGTTGAGCCTAATCGATAGAGCCGACGCCAACACGTTTCCGACCGGTGCTAGAATTGTCGATTCGCCACCCGTTGATATTCCAACTGGAGGCCCGGCCAATGCCAAAGGAACTTCTACTCGACCTGTTAGACGACCCAACCTGTCAGCAGCTGATGAAGAGTGATCACGTCAGTCGTGATGACGAACTTTCGCTCATGAAATCCGTTAGGCCATTGTTTTGTTACGATGTTGAAATGACGCTGGTGCTCAGCCACGATCAGCGGCGCTGGAATAGTGATCGTCGGCGACATCAAAAACGGCACCTTGAGGACAGTGAGATTGATCGACGCAGGCTTTCGGAAAGACGGCAGCGTCCATTGCTGTCGCTGGAGTCGCAACGATACTGGCTACACTGAGTCGCCAACATCGCCAGTGCTCTGCGTTGCCCGTTTATCCACGTCTGACCGCCGTCCTGCTACCACGAAGCCCCGATATCAGATCAGACTAGGAGGGGTGGTGATGAGTATCTGAAGCGCTCACAAAATACGAAGCGGTGATCCATATGCATAAATTCATCCTCTTATCCGCTATAGTTCTGATAAGCCTCAGTCCGATGGCTGTTTTTGCCCAAGCCGCCCCCCAACCGCATCCCTACACTGAATTCAAAAACAATAACCTTCTCACGGTTCTAGCAATTACCGCCGGGGCGGTCGCTGGTATGTCCGTTGTAGCGATTTGTTTTAATATGCTCGACACTGAGGCGATAGCCGTACTTGGCGGAGGCGGTCTTGCACTCACTGGAGCTGGAGCGGGTGCCTGGGCTGGCTACAAGTTGTTCACATATAGATAATAACGGCCACACCCATGATGACAATCAACCCGGACTGAAAAACTTTATCGAACCTGATTCCCCTGATAATGACATTGAGGAAGGTTCTGACTATGTTTGCTGCTGAATGGAAGCGCATTGCAACAGGTAATGGTGAGATTGATGTTGCCCACGCCGAATTAACTGCCATTGCGGCTGCACTGGATGAATCATGCCAGCGCGGTGATTATGAATCTGTTTCTGATGACGACATTAAACGCCTTTTTGAGATTGCGACACGCTTATTTGGTTTAGAAAAGTCTGCGATGGAGGAGATTGACTATAAAAAGATTTTTGAACATATCGAAGATCACAATATACTAGAGGAGATGATAATATCTGCCCGCACTAAAATATCTTCAAGATTCAATGCGTTGATTAAAGATGCGATGGACCCGCTATCATTTTCTATTATTGGGCATATTGAAACGATGGATGTTCCGTTAGCAGAGGCAATATCACTCAAATCAAGAAAGGCACCCCTCTCACATCACCGAACTTCAGATACTGGCCATAACGCATTACCTGCGCGACATTTACCGAGCGGGAATGGGACCGCCAAACTTCAGTCTGACCATTCGTTGCATAGCGATGGGGCTTCCAGCCTTAATGCCATTATTATTAACTCCTATTCGTCAGCCTTGTTGGACCTAAAGGAATCAAAGTGGATTGCCGGAGATCGTGCGAAAACAGTTGCATATGAAATTGTAGCTAGATTAATTAGTAGCGCGACTGGCAAAAACCTAACGGCTGATTTTGTTAAGAAAGTAATTTTGTCTCAGTAGATTTATCGTAAGCGTCCATCTGACCACACATTGATGGTGTCAGGGGGATGTGCCTGAATTGTCTCCCAGTTTGGGAGGCGTTGAATGGATCGTTCACTAAATAGCTTGCCAATTAATGAGCACACTTACCGGCGAGGCGATGTCTTGCACGGTCCGGAACGG
>CAIQQO010000449.1 GCA_903873965.1 uncultured bacterium | reverse complement strand
GGGTTCGTTATTAACTTCGGAGGCGTTGGATGACCGTTCTTTCTCGTGTGGATATTGACCGCTTGCGCGCCGATGTGGATCTGGGGGCATTGGCGCAGCAAGCCGGCGCGCGACTGCGCCAGACCGGGCGCGGGTGGTTTGCCGGGCCGTGTCCCTTCTGCGGCGGCAGGGATCGCTTCGTCGTCCATCACGCCGCCTCCGCCGGCTGGCGCTGGCTATGCCGCGGTTGTGGCGACAGCAAGTATCACGACGCCATCGATTTTTACCAGCGCTGGCGGCAGGTCGATTTTCACCAGGCCTGCACCGAGCTTGCCGCACATAACGGCCAAAGTCTATCGCCCGCCGTGGCCCCTGTTGCCGCGCTGCCGCGCCTAACCCAGCCGCCTGTGCTCGAAAATCAGGCAACGGCCATGCAGGTGGTGTCACAGGGTGAGGTGGCATTATGGAGCCCGTGCGGCGAACGGGCGCGCGACTGGCTGCATGCGCGCGGGTTGACCGATGACACCTTGCGGCACTGGCGCATCGGCTACATCCCCGGCCGACCGGATAGCTGGCTGCAGATTGCCGAGTGGCGCGTGCCTTGCGGCATCCTGATTCCAACGATCCTGCCCGACCCGACGGGCGAGCGGGTCTGGTGCCTCAAGGTGCGGCGCGCTGCGGGCAGCCCGAAGTACATGGCGGTGAAAGGGTTGGGCGCGCCGGCCTTGTTTGGCGCCCACACGTTGAAAGGCCGCGCCAACGCCGTGTTGACCGAGGGCGAGTTCGACGCCATGCTGTTGCATCAAGTCGCCGGCGACCTGGCGGGCTGCATCACGCTGGGCAGCATGTCGGCGCGCCTCGACGTGACGCTGTGGGCCGGCTACCTGCTGCCCATCGCGCGCCTGTTGGTGGCCTATGATGTCGATGCCGCCGGCGATCAAGGCGCTGCGCACATGACGGCGCTCACTCAACGCGCCCAGCGCATAGCGGTGCCGGCGTTGCGCGGCGGCGACAAAGACATCACCGATTACCACGCCGCCGGCGGCGACCTGCGCATCTGGCTCGAACCGCACCTCGACCTGCCCAATGACTACGACGAAGAACTCATCACCACCATCCTCACCTGGGCGGAATCGAAAGGCTACATGGAATGTACTTTCAGCCCGGAGGGGCACATTGTGGTGAAATAAACGGTCCCAAAAACCATGCTGACCGTGAACGGAGCAGCTACTTGAGTGCTATACTGGTGTTGACGCGTGTTCTCCGCTTGGTTGCCTGGGCGCGCACACAGTAGTGATCAACGCAGTGCGCTGTGTTGTCTCTACGATGACGCAGTATCAGGCAGCATAGTGGCTTTTCGTATTGTACCGAGTGCTGAACTTTGAACCATGGGCAACAATTTACTCACGGATACCGTTGGCACGCGCCACGGGGTTGAGAACCGTTTGACATCCCGCCCCCCCCCGCGACGCTACTAAAGTCGATACCAACCGTCTCATTCGCGCACCACAAGTGTACTTGATAGTGCCGAACTTGCGAATTTCTCGCAGTATGCGTCAATGCTTGCCCATTAAACACCAACCATAATATGGATACCCACACACACTCACCGAGCACGATACTACGCCGACTGGCGGAAGAACGTTTGGCGTCACGCACAGCTACCGCTTGCGCACTGTCTCAAGTCGATGCCAACCGCCTCATCCACGAGCTGCAGGTTCACCAGATTGAACTTGAGATGCAGAACGAGGAACTGCAACAAACACGCGTGCAGGTTGAAACCGGGCTACAGC
>CAIQQO010000448.1 GCA_903873965.1 uncultured bacterium | reverse complement strand
TTCACCTGCTGGCAGCCGAAGTATTGGATCATCAGATCGAACTGGAGGAATTTTCCCACCGATCCGAGATCACCTCCGGCCAAAAGACGACCATCGATGACTGGCGCTTTGAACTGCTCAGTATCGAAGGACGCGCTGCGCAACGTTACTGGAATGCCATTGGAAAGGTGCTGCCTGTAGCATCCGAATGGCCGGGGCGCATTGGTCGCGGAGCCACTGACCCGGTCAATTCCGCACTCAATTATGGTTATGGCGTGCTGTACGGTCAGGTGGAACGCGCTTTGGTGCTGGCTGGACTCGATCCCTATGCCGGATTCATGCACGTTGACCGACCCGGAAAACCCAGCCTGACACTCGACTTTATCGAGGAGTTTCGACAGGCTGTCGTCGACCGCACTGTTTTTGGCTTGGTCAATAAGGGCGTCAAGATCGAACAGGAAGAAGATCAAAAGCTGTCCGCAACAACACGCCGCCTGCTGGCCGACAAGGTACTGGAACGGCTGGAAAGCGCTGAGCCTTATGAGCAGAAACGTCTGCCGTTGCGCGCGATCATCCAGAGTCAGGCACGCCACCTAGCCGTATTCCTGCGGAGCGAACGCCCGGACTACATACCGTTCGTGGTGGGTTGGTAAGATGTACTGTCTGCTGGTCTACGATATTCCAGACGATGGCAAACGCTCCAAAATAGCCGATGTATGCCTGGACTACGGCCTTGATCGTATTCAATTCTCTGCGTTCCTTGGCAAGTTGCACGCCACACATCAGGCCGAATTGATGCTCAAGCTCAAAAAGGTGTTGGGGCGCAAACCCGGCAACATCCAGCTATTCCCATTGTGTGATGGCGACTTTGCATCGCGTACGGTCATCGAGCAGAAACCAGCGCAAGTTGCGCCAAGTGCACAGACGCCATAGCTGCATCAAGCGCACAGGAACAAATACATGCTAGAAAACCAGATCGACACCATCCCCTTCCGAGTTACCGATTTCAAGCAATGGGTGTACTGCCGTCGTGTGCTGTACTACCTGTATTGCCTGCCCAAGGTACGCCCGGTGACCTATAAAATGAAGGCCGGGATTGAAGCTGGATTGCATACTGAGGAACTGGAAGAGCGCCGGTCATTGCGCGGTTATGGATTGGATCACGGCGAGCGTCGCTACAACGTATCCTTATCTTCAACCCGCTACGGGCTGCGCGGTATAGCCGATATGGTGATCGATTCATCAGAAGATGGTGTTCACGAAATCATTCCGGTTGACTTTAAGGACTCGGACAAAGCTGGCCCGCATTTCGCACTACAACTGACCGCCTATGCCCTGATGCTCGAAGAGACGCTCGGATGCACCATCAAGCGCGGGTTTCTGTATATGATTCCACTGCGACACGCAGAAGAGGTGCCCATCAACAGCCGTATACGCACACGTTTCGCAAATGAGCTGGATGACCTGATGAACATGCTCTATAAAGAAGCTATGCCGGTTCCGACCCGTCAGCTAAATAAGTGCGTTGTGTGCGAATTCCGCCGGTTTTGTAACGATGTACTGTAGAAATAGCCTTTCGCAAATCTGCCCCACCCTGGCACAGAAATGGGTTTGCGTAAAACCGCTCAGGATTGCCAGGGATTATCTATACACCGCTCACGCTAGGCCGCGCATTAAGGCCATAAAACAATGTGAAATAATGAATTGATTGTTTTCTGTCGGCGATGACCATCATTTGATGGTCAGTTTTACCAATGTCGATCCGTTCGCGGATACTGAAACACAGATCAACG
>CAIQQO010000447.1 GCA_903873965.1 uncultured bacterium | reverse complement strand
TGACACAGGCAAGCCTGCGCAACCGTCGGGACGAATTCAGGGATTTAACGAGCGGGTCACATGCCGGCTAGCGGCGTGCACCCGCTAAATACAGAGACAGGCTCCGCACAGAGGGGCTGATCGTACGACCACAACATCACAGACCATTGTTACTTTTATCATCATCAACCACATTACGAAATGCATCAGCCGAATAACAAAACGCCCTCTCGGCATAAGGTGCGACAAGAGGGCGTTAACAATAGTGTGTTAAAGCGTTCTCTCATCTTCCAGTGGCTCTGACGGATTTGGCACCTTGCTTTTGCACAGGTTGCCGAGGTTTCATAGGGCCGGACCCTCCACCTCTCTGGATAAGAGTGCGCGTTGGCTATTCGGTTGTACTGACGCGCGAGAGTGTAACAATCGCCGCGCTGTTTGTCAATAGGCAAATTGAAACGGTCATCACGCCACGGCGAGATGCAGTAACGCCTGTCGCGTGTGCGGGCAGACCTGTGGTTCGGCATCGCGCGCAGAGTAGATGCCGGCCAGTTCCTCAAGCATGGCATCGAGGGCGAGGCTCATGCGCCCGCCTGTCCGGGCGGCCTCTGCGTCAATCGCCGCGCGCAGGCGCAGTAAGCGCCAACGCCACGCTGCGCGCGCATGACCGGTCAATTTCGGCTCAACCGAGCGCAAAATGTCATCGCACTGGCGTGCTGCATCGGGATGCGCGATCGGCGTCATCAACGACAGATCGGGTTCGCCGCCGCCAACCGGATAGAGCTTGGCCTGAAGGCCATCCCGCCCCGGCAGTGTTGCCAGACTGTGCGCGTGATTTTGCTCCATCAACACGATAGCGCGCACGATGTCATCGGCTGTCTGGGGCGAAGCGACGCCGGCAGCATACTCGCGCACGGTCGCCATGGCATCGACATCGCCCCACATATGCTGCAGGTTGATGGCTTTGTTGAGGTCTTCGTAGATGCCCTCGGAATAAGGGAAACCGCCCGACAGCACCTGTCCGCTGGCATCCCAGATGCGTTGCAGGTGTTGCGGCAGCGGGTTCGCGCCATAACCGCCCCACGGGTACATGTTGTACATGCTGATCTCGGGGAAGTTGAGCATGGGCAAGCCGCCCGGCGCGCCGTGTTGCAACGGGTAATCGGGGAAATGATCGCCATAATCGTCTGCCAGCAGGTAATCGGCGAAAGCCGGTTGGTGCGGGCCGATAGCCTGCGCAAAGGCCTCCCACTCACCCTTGATGAAGTGATCGAAGTACCATGTCGACAGAATGACCTTGGCGCGCGGCAGTGTGCGGTAAATTAACTCGGCATACTGCGGCGCGATTTTCAAGAAACCGTTGGCGCCCCATGGCGCGCACGCGCCGCATGTGCAACCGCCTTGATCGTACGGCCAGTTCCACACATAGTCGATGTCGAGGTCGGCGAACGCAGCCAGCATTTCGGCGCGATATTGCAGGATGAGTTCGAGGCCACCTGGCTTGCTCGGACACAGTTCGACGTGATAGTGCCCCAGCGGCGGCGCGAAGTAGCCATCATGGCCGGCAGTCCAATCGGCGCGCAAATGCTCGGGGCTGTTGGCGTAACCTTCATTGCCGATGGTGGTCAACGCGGCGCCAATGCCGACTCGGTTGGCCGCCTGCAGAATAACGCGCAGCCGCGCAATCATGCGTTGCGCTTCAGGATCCGTGATGCCGTTGTAGTGATGCATGTCGAACCACACGGCCAGCGTGTTGCAGCCCCACAGCGCCAGTTCTTCCACGTAGCGCGTTACCTGCTCCACAGGCGCATCATGATAGAAATTGTGGAAGTGCGACGCGAAGTAGATGCCGCGCACCGGGCGGCGAGGCACGGATACCCCTGTCCACGCGCTAGGTTGAAAAGCCTTGTCCGCGTCTCCGGCTGCGCCAAAGGTACACCCGCGCAGATACTTGCCGACGCCATAGAGCAGGCCACGTTCGTCGTTGCCCGTGATGCGTCGGCCGGCGCCATTCTCCTCGATACAAAACCCCTCTGCGCCGATGTCATCGCGCAGGGCTAGTGTGATATCGGCACTGCCAGTCACTTCGATCAACGTGATGCCGCCGCGCTCGCGCACGTCGCGCGCAAGCAATTCGACGATTTTGTCCGTAAGCGGTGTACGAGTAACAGCGAGATTGAGGGTTAAACGATTGTCCATCTCGGCGATTGTAGCGCTGATATGGCGAACTGCCCTGCAAATACCACAATTACTGGATTTCGGAGATAATGTTGGCGAGTTAGCCGCGCGTGGGCAAAAAAGAGATGACTATATTATTGTCCAAGAGGACCCGATGAACCTGGATATCCGTACGCTCATTTTCATCACATGCCTGGTGCTGTTGGTAGAGGCTGTTACGCTCTACGTTCAGTTCAGGCTTGCTAGAAATTTCCGTGGCGTGGGGTGGTGGACGGTAGGCCTGCTACTGTTGGGGCTTGGTTATGCCTTGACGCTGCTGATCGGCGAGAGTTCCATCGCGATGTTCGTTTCAGTCGTCAGAACCCTCGTCCATTTGTGCGCCCTATTATGTATCTATGTTGGCGTGCTGTCCTTTTTGGATCTGCCCATCCCGCTGCGTCGCATGGCATCGGCTGTGCTCGCGTTTGGGTTGCTTAACGCGTTTTTCTCGTTTGTTGTTGACAGAGGCAGCATCCGGCAGATGATCGGCGCAACTGCGACAGCGCTGGTGCTGGTTGTCACGGCGCGTAACTTCCTCAAGCACCGCCAAGCGCTACTACCGGGCGTGAACACCCGCTTTTTGGGCATCATTTTCCTTGTCACCGCCGGCTTTTTTATCCTGCGCGCCATGGCGACTCTGGTCGGCGAGTCCGCCGATAGCCCGTTTATCCCTACGCTGACTCAGATTGCGATTTATCCTGTAAGTATAGCGGCCTCGATCTTGTGGACGTTTGGATTCATCATTCTGGTGAATCAGAGGTTAACCAAAGAATCGCGCGAAGCCTCGCGCAACACGGAATTGATCTTTGATACCAGCCCGGACGCCGTAACCATCTCCCACCTGAACGATGGCAAAATGGTAAGAGTCAATGGTGCGTTTTTAGCAATGACCGGTTATAGTCGCGATGAAGTCATTGGAGCTACGTCGATTGCGCTTCATATCTGGAAAGAGCCTGCTCAAAGGCAGGCGGTTGTACAACAATTGCAGAAAACTGGCCTGGCTGAGAATGTCGAAGCCATTTTTCAGCGTAAAGATGGCAGCGAGCTTATTGGCCTTATCTCGGCCCGGCTCATCGACCTGGAGGGAGCGCCGCACATCATCAGTGTGACGCGCAACATTACACCGCGCAAACTGGCGGAAACCGCATTGCGCAACAGCGAAGAGCGCTTGCGCGAGGTGCTGGAAAATGCGTTGGATGTCTCCTATAAACGCAATCTTCTTACCAATCAGTATGAATACCTGAGCCCTGTATTTGATCGGATCAGCGGTTATACGCAGGATGAAATGAAGAACCTGCCCTTGGAAGAGGTGCTCGACTTGATACACCCTGTCGACGCGATTGAGATTGCGCGCACGGTTGCTGAAGCCACAGCGTCTGCCGAAAGATCAAACCGGCCGTGGCAGGTGGAATACCGTTTCAAACACCGGGATGGCCAGTATCGCTGGCTGCGCGACCGCTTTACCGTAATGCGTGACGAGCAAGGCAATCCCCTTTCGCTGATTGGCAGCGTGAGTGATATTACTGAGCGCAAACTGGCGGCGGAAGCGCAACGGCAAAGCGAAGAAGGCTATCGCTCTGTCGTGGAATGGTCTCCCGCGTCGATCGTGATTCACCGCAACAACATCATCACGTATGTGAACGCCTCTGCCATCAAGCTGTTTGGCGCTTCATCGGCGCTGGAGTTGATCGGCACACCCACGCTCGATCGGGTGCATCCTGAATATCAGCAACTGGCGGTGGATCGAAGCGATGTCATCGAAAATGACCATGTGGGTGTTCCGTCGGTTGAGATGAAGCTACTCAGAATGGATGGAACCGTCATTGACACGGAGGTACAGAGTATCACTGTTGTCTACAACGGTGCGGAGGCCACTCACACCGCCATTCACGACATCACCGATCGCAAGCAGGCCGTAGTGCAACAACAAAAGGCGGCATTGGAGTTGGAACGCGCCTATGAGGAAACGATTGCGGGTTGGTCGCACGCGCTGGAAATGCGCGATCACGAAACCAACGGCCATTCGAAACGTGTGGTCAATGCTTTCACATATCTGATCAGTGCCTATGGCGTTCCTGCAGCCGATCAGGTCAATATGCGGCGCGGGGCATTACTGCACGACATCGGCAAGATGGTCATTCCCGACAGCATCTTGCAGAAATCCAGCCCGCTTTCGGACGAGGAATGGGTTGTCATGCGCATGCATGCGCAATACGCCTACGACATTTTGTCGCAGATCGATTACCTGCGACCGGCGCTCGACATACCCTATTGCCATCATGAGCGATGGGATGGCACGGGCTATCCACGCGGGTTGAAGGGAGAGGCGATTCCCATTGCGGCGCGCCTGTTCAGCGTTGTGGACGTGTGGGACGGCATGTTGTCACGTCGGCCATACCATCTGTCATGCTCAAAGGCCGAAGCATT
>CAIQQO010000446.1 GCA_903873965.1 uncultured bacterium | reverse complement strand
TGAACACGCTGATCAGCAGCGGAGTCATCAATGAGCCGCCGCCCACGCCGGTCATGCCAACGATGGCGCCAATGCCAAAACCGCTGATTACTGCAATCCAATCCATGAAGCCCCGATGCATGCTGCAGAGCAGCATGCCCTGACCGAGGGCGGACTTTAAATGCACCACTTACAATTTCAAAATATAGATAAGTTTTTGCTTAATTCTTTTTCGATATAAAGGCGATGCGACTCAACCAGTCGATCTGGCTCCAACGTGACGCTGGGCAACTGCTGGGGGTACGACAATCGCTCCAGCCTGATCGCGTGGAAGATGGGATTCGCGGCAAGCAGTTGGCCCAGTTGCCCACCGGTGGCGGCGATATAAACGCGGCTTTTCCCGCCGCCTTGAACTATCTTGAGGACAAGGAAGATTTAACGCGCACCGCGCGCCTGTATGTGTTTGACGACCACGGCAATGACATGGCCGAATTTCAGACCAAGTTGCTCAAGCGGGCGTTCACCGCCATGAGCTTTGGCGTACGGCGCTTGCCTTCAAACTCACAGTGTCAGAGTCAGCAAGGCCAAGGTCCTGGCCTACCTGTACCAGCATAGGGAAACGATCACCCGTCGGCATCGCTGAGTTTGAGGAGTTGGCGCCGATTGACTATTGAACGACGGCTTTAACCTAGACTGCCTGGATCGCTTATTCCCCACAACAATTCATGGCCAGCAGGAAGAAAATCGCCGCCGATCTCGAAGCGGCACTACACAGTCGCAAGCCACTGGACATCGACGTGTATGTAGATGTCCTGGCAAGTCACGAGGCCCGACTTCAGGAGTCACTGGACGAAGATGCCGATGACGCGATGCTGTGCATGATCGCAGACGATGGCAACGTAGCAATGCTCGTCATCGGCTGGGACGGTCACATCTACCGGAATGAAAACGCTCTGGAACAGCTCAGACAAATGTGGGGGATCAGCTTTGACCAGAACGTGAAGGTCATGGTTTTGATCTTTGCTGAACATATCAGCCAAGGACATCTCGGGGTTGCGGGTATCAAATGGGTGCCGCAGGATCCGGTCGGGCAGTGACCTCGCAACGTGTCTTTGGACTGGTGCCCAATGGCTATTGATGTGTCAGCAGTCTGAAATGGTCTGTCAACTGATGTCCTTCCAAGACGACTGGACAACTGCGCCGCTCGGTTGCTCTCTATGCCGACGAAGCAGGTAATTCGATTACAAAATCAGACGCCCCGTCGACCATTGTTGCAAGCGTGAAGTCTACGGAGGGCTCTTCCACCGCAACCCGAGAGCTGGGAACAGTTGACACGACATTTTTTGTTTATACAATAAATAGAATGGATTATGAGTTTGATCCTGTCAAGAACGAAAGCAACATCGACAAGCACGGTTTGTCGCTGGCCGATGCTGGTGGCTTTGAATGGGAAACCGCCGTGGTTCGTGAGGACGTACGTAGCCAGTATGCCGAACCCCGCTTTGAAGCGACAGGGTATATCGGTGACCGCCTGCATGTGGTGGTGTTCTGTCTTCGCACCGAAGTTGTGCGTGTGATCAGTCTGCGCAAGGCCAACCTGAGAGAGGTGAAAAGCTATGCCGAAACTTAAGCCCGGGACGATCATCCCCACCCGCGACGAGTCCGCCGCCATCAATGCAGGCATCGCCGCTGATCCAGATGCGCGTGAACTCGACAGCAAGTGGCACAAGGGCGCGAAGCCCGCAAACGAAGCGTTCGCACCACAGATCTATGCCGCCTTGGTCGCCATGAAGCGCCCACGCGGTCGTCCAAAGGCGGATGAAACCAAGGTGTTCACCGCGATTCGCCTGGACGCTGATCTGCTGGCAACATTCAAGGCCACCGGAAAAGGCTGGCAGACCCGCGTGAATGCTGCCCTGCGCCAGTTCATTACCGAGCACCCACTAGGCCCGTAATCAACTGCGCAATCGAAATGCCTAGGCAACCGGTGATCGTGAGTGATCAGCAGCAGCAATCCCTGATAACATTGAAGGCTGCTTTGCAGGAACAGCGCCTATTACCGGCCTGTTTCACAGAGGCGGGGTGTAGCGTAGCCTGGTAGCGCGCCACGTTCGGGACGTGGAGGCCGGAGGTTCGAATCCTCTCACCCCGACCAAATC
>CAIQQO010000445.1 GCA_903873965.1 uncultured bacterium | reverse complement strand
TGGCATCTTCAAACAGCGACTGCAGCAGCCGCACCACCGGCGCGCCCTCAATGCCCACCGAGGCCGTGAGCTCACCGAAGTCAACCGCGTCGCCCAGGTCTTTCTCGAGCGCGCGCGCCAGGCCACTGATTTCTTCGGTGCGCCGGTACAGGCGATCAAAGGTCAGAGCCAGCTGGCTTTCAGGCACCGCCGCAATGGCCACGCTGCGTTTCAGCAGGCGCGTCAGTTCGTCAAACGCAAACAGATCCAGCGGGTCGCCCAGCGCCACCAGCAGCGTGTCGCCCTTGTCTTCCAGCACCAGGGCGCGAAAACGCCGCGCCGCCGACTCCGGCAGCAGTTTGACGACATCGGCGCGAAAGGGAAAAGTCTTGAGATTGACGAACGGAATACGCAGTTGGCGCGCCAAACCGTTGGCCAGCAATTCTTCGGTGATGATGCCGGTCTCGATCAGCAAGCGGCCGACCTTCTTGCCGGTTTGACGCTGCAACTCAAGGGTTTGCTGCAACTGCTCCTGCGAAATCAGCCTCTGCTGCACCAGCACATCGCCAAGGCGCAACTTCTCGGGCCGCCCCGGTGTGGAGGGTGGACTGGTCTGCACGGGGGGAGAAGCTGCCGCCATGTTCATGGGCCATTCCTTAGGGAAAAAACTTCAAAAATGATAGCATGCAGCGCACCAGCGACGCGGCCTGCACCCCAATATGCTAGTGCAAATGGCGCGGCTTGCGTCCGCCGCCATGGCCGGTACCCCCATGACCGCCCCCCGAACCACGCGGTGGTTTCCCGAGTTGCAGCGAATTCACCAGGTCGTCAAAACGCTGGCTGAACAGCTTGTCAATTTCGCTCACCACGCCACCGAGTTCGGCGCCGTCAAAATGGCGCTCCATCATGTTCACCACATCCTGCACCAGCAAGTCTCGCTGCACCTGCATGATGGATGCCGGATCGGGCCCGACAAAGAGCATGAGGAAATCATCACGCGACTCGGCGTCGGACTCGTCCTCCTCATCGTCAAACTCCGCGTCATAAAACGTGACCTCGATCGCCGCGCCGGTTTGCGCCAGTTCGTTGAGATTCATGCACACTTCGTCGAGCACCTGGCGAAAGTCATCGTCACCGGCCACGGTCCAGCACAATTGCAGCAGGTGTTCCTGCGGGTCAAACTTAATGCCAGGTTCGTCCTCATACGAACTGTCGGCCGCATCCGCCAACGACCGCGCACCGGCATATTTCCAGAGTGGTTTGAGAGCGTCCTGCAGTTGATCAAAAACAACCTCGGCGCGCAAGGTCACCTGGCCATGAACGTGGATCTCAAAGGGGGCGTTATAGCGTGGCATGACGTGTGAGTGTAGATGGTGTCGGGATCCGAAGCCAACGCGTAGTGCCTGTTGTTCAGGAAGCGGCCGGCTCTGCGCCCCGGGTCTTGGGTTCGAACTAAGTTAAGCTGTTGTTTTGTAAGGGCTTATTCTGCGATTTTACCCTCTGGTGCTTGAAAAACATGGCACCCGAAAAAGCGCAGACCTGGCATGCAGCAGAGCCGCAATCCGCCCTGAATCGAGCGCTGCACCTCTCTTGGAATGAAGTCTGGCAAAAACGGCGCCGTGACCGATGCTCAAACCGCATGCGGATGGGTTGCACGATCAATTTCGAAACGCGCAGGCCCAGCCGATTAGCGGCGAAAAAGAAACCCGCCAGTCCTTTCGAACTGGCGGGTACGCCAAAGGCCCCCGATCAATGCTAGACCACTCGATCAGTCTGAGGCTGCCTTTATGCACTTCGTGTCAATGACACCAAGCTCTCCCCAATGTGTTGGAGCCCTCATCTATGTAATCAAGCGTCTGAAACCTAGCATCCGCTTGCCTACGTTTCATTGAAAAGCACTGGAACGATGCCCGGTTTGACAATTATCATGGGCGGTCGAATTTTCGTGAAACCTTTCTGAATGACACACGATTCCCTGTTCGATCAAGGTTTCGCAGGGCAGCCGATATGAACGAGGGCGCGAAAAAAATGATAGGGAAATTGAGAAACGTCAATATCGCTCGTGATCCCTCGAGTGATTATTCTCGGCTTCAAAAGCGAGAATGTGATGAAGCGAACAATCCGTCAGCGAGAGGCGTACTCATTCAAGCGAATGATCACCGCCATTGATAGATTTATTCAGGTCGAATCCAGCGGTGACAGGGCGCAGGCCAACAAATGGATCAAGGCTTGGAGTGACCGCTACAGACAGTTCGTTCTGAACAAAAAATACAGCCTCAGCACTGACAAAAACGATCAACTCAACTTGTTTTAGTCGCCGCCGTTGGGGATGATTTCGCCCCCATTGTCCTGAAATCAGGCGAGCACTTATCGACCCGCGCCGGTCTTGATCGCGGCCATGAATTTTGCACGTTTTAACTGCCAGGCCTTCAGCCATTGTTTGGCCCGTCGTTTCTCGTCCGATGACGCACAGCTAACAAACCGGTCAACGGCTAAACCCATGCGACGTAACGTATACGCCTCGCGTTGTCGAACTGTCTGATTCATCGGCGCATATTCGCCTGAAAAGTTGGCCGCGACTCTGCGAAATCTCAATCATCTGCAGCTCAATGAGGCAATGCCAGGCGCCGACAAGAAAAACGCTGCGCGCCCGCTACCATTTTCACAGTGAACAATGCAGCGTCTATAAGGCTTTTAACTGGAGGCGCGACCCAGAGTCGAACTGGGCTAGACGGATTTGCAATCCGTTGCATAACCGATTTGCTATCGCGCCGATATTGCCGACAAAAAAGGGAAGCCTGGGCTTCCCTATTTGGAATTTGGAGCGTGAAAAGAGTCTCGAACTCTCGACCTCAACCTTGGCAAGGTTGCGCTCTACCAACTGAGCT
>CAIQQO010000444.1 GCA_903873965.1 uncultured bacterium | reverse complement strand
TGACTGGCCTCAATCCCATCAATAGCTTCCTTCAAGGCTTGCGCCTTGTTTTCAAGCTCCTTGATACGGCTGTGGGTGGCGTTGGGATTGTCAATCAAGGCGGTCATGGTATTGATTACCTGTGATCGTTGAGTCTTCAACCAGATTATTGCCTGAGCCTTGCCATAAGCAAGACTCAGTTCCATCCAGTGACGATGGGCAAATTCGCGTTGGTCTACCACGGCAAATCACCAACGGCCACAGGGTCTAATGTCTCATCCGCAACGGGTTGCTTCCCCCTCTGCTGATCGCCTTCTTCTTTAGAAGAGAGGAACCGCACGTTGCTGGCAATGATTTCAAAGGACGACCCTACTGTGCCATCGCTCTTGTTGAACACCTTTGGCCCACCCGTTTTGGCGTCAACTCCCAGACGCCCCTCTACCAAAACCAGTTTGCCTTTGGAGAGGTAGTTGTTGGACGCCTCAGCCGACTTGCCGAACACCGAAACGCGGAACCAGGTGGTTTCCTTCTGCTTCGCGCCGCTTTTGTCGTTCCACTGGCGGTCGCACGCCACGCTGAACGTGGTCACTGGGTCGCCACTGGGCATGTATTTCATCTCGGGCTCTTTACCAAGTCGTCCGACAATCGTAATTGTTTGATACATTCTGAACCTCTATACGCCATAGAAATGGCCTGTTGAATTGGCGTAGCCAAAACTCACTTTTTGATTTGGGATTCATTGCCCGAAATTTCCCCGGCGTCCACGCCCACAGTCGGGTTGGCTGCGATAGCACGATAGATAGCGCCGCGCCATGTGGCAAGCCGGGCTTCGGAGATGTGCGTCTCGCTTGAAAAGAACCGGCTTAACGCTTCCATCGCCGTGTCGGTGTCATGCTTGCTCACGATCTCAATGACAACTTTCCTGGTTGGCGTATGCGTGATAACAAATCCGCCCTTTTTCAGACTCACCGTAAAGTTACCCATCTAGCCTTCTCGAACACCCAAACAACGGCTTTCGCCCTGCTTTACTGCTGCTACCTGCAACGTAGGTGTGATAATCCAGCCCCAGTAATCCACTGGGATGGCATCAAGCACCTGTTGCTCGACTTTGAATATCTCGTTTTTGACAAACAAGTAGTCCAGCACTTTGCTATAGGGCAGCATGGCTACCCCAAACTGCTTTGACCTCAATGCAGCCAGTCGCTCGACCAGCCGGTTGAAGTCACCTTCACTTATCTTTTCCATGTTTCACTCCCATCTCAAAACAGGCTTTCAGCACCTCGATCAACATGCCAAGGTACTGCCCATTGGTCACTTTTAGTTCATCTCTGAGAACTGATATTCGTGCCGCCATCTGCATGATGTGATCAGCAATGTCCTCGCTCAAATCCCCTACTTGCCGCTGATGACACTCCTTAGTGTTGACCAGACGACATCATTCACTCCCCACAGGGAGAAATAGCTGAGGTGCTTACGTGGCACCGACAACAATAATCGTCTCGCTTCGCTGATCGTGACACTTTTACGCCATGAAAAGTCCACGACTACGGTACAGTAATCATTTAAGTCGGCCTGAATCGCCTCATATATCTGTGCTGTCGGCAGTTCAGGCCACATAATCCAGCGCCGATCTTCTACAGGCTGATTTATCCAGGTCAACAGGTTTCTCATTGTGTCAGGATACCTGTGCACCATCCATTTCGGCAAGCTTTTCAGCGCAGTACTCGCCGCAAATCAAGCTGTCTTCGACCATGTAAAGCTCGTACTCGATGAGCGCACCACACACTTCGCACTTCGTGGCCTTGTCGTAAATGGATTGCGCCAAAGCCGTCAACTCATCATCCGTTTCGTCGTCGTCACCCTCTACAAACGAGATGAACTCACACTCCTTCCATAAGCTACGCAGCGTAAAGGCCGCTTTCATGGCTTCTCTAGCGTCCCACCAGTAGCCATGTTCTTCCTTGTAGTGGGGCATGAGCGTA
>CAIQQO010000443.1 GCA_903873965.1 uncultured bacterium | reverse complement strand
TATTTACTTCAGCCAAGGCCCGCAACAACAGGATTGACATTTTTGATATTATTAATGCTAATGGATCATTAATTAAAATGCTGCGGCGCTCGAGATTTGGACTCTCATGAAGACAAAAATTATCGCAAGCGCATTGCTCGTTCTGGCCATCACTGGCATCGTCACCGTCACCGAACGACAGTCAGCAACCACTAAAAATGTCATTCTGGATCGCGCGACAAACGAAAATTTGTTGCTCGCCACGGCGATCGCAAAACATGGCGACGCAATTTTTACCAGCTTGACTCGCCCCTCCGTGGTCATTGCCAACGCTTTCGCCAACAATGACGACAAATCAACCCGGGTATTTATCCAGCATCGCGTTGCATTGCCGGCATCGGTGCTGGACATCACACAATACGATGCAAATGGCAGATGTGTTTGGTCTTTTAATGACCGGTGCGCAAATATCGGCGCTCATCATCCTGACCATCGCGCAGATATTGATTATTTTCAGAGCCGCCCGGATGCGACGATCTACGTGTCTCGCACTTATGCGTCGAGCAGCCTAAAGCGGCTGACATTCAGCTTGTCAAAACCGCTACGTTCTAAAACGAAGGGTTTCGGCGGCGTCATACGCACCTACATCGACCCGTTAAACCTTATTCAGAATTATCAGCCACTGCTAAAAAACGAAATCGCCCGCATCGCTCTCGTCGGCAAAGATGGTTATATCCGAACCCGCGTGTACGGCGATGGCCGCATCACGCATGATGATGATGTCAGAGATCGGCCTGTCAATAGAGCTGCGCAATCAAGCAAAGACGGCACCAAGATCGTCAAGGCTCCATCCGATGGCAAGGAGATGATCATCGCCTGGAAGTCCCTGGAATCTTTTCCGCTCTACATCATCAGTTCAACATCGCTCGAACTCGAACTGAGTCCTTATGCAGAATCGCACCGGCAATCTATAAGCTCGGCTTTTCTAATGATATTGGCCGCAATAGGCATCTATTTTGCGTTTTTGTACTGGCGACGCGTAACAGATAAGGAACTCGAACTGTCCAGACAAAAGCTCGTGGATGCCGAAGAACTCAACCGCATTAAAACCAGCATCGTCTCAACCGTCGCGCATGAATTACGGACACCGCTATCGGCCATTGTCGGCTTCACCGAACTGATCGGCATGACCACCAAGGAAGATGCCACACGCGATTACGCTAACACCGCGAGCAGCGGCGCCAACAAATTGAGTCTGATCATCGATAACATGCTCGATCTATCGAAAATAGACGCAGGGCGCTTTGACAGCAAAACCGAATCCATAGCACTGAAGCCGTTTCTTGAAAAGACCGCAGAACTGTATGCTCAGGCCGCACACAATCAGGGCATCGAATTGTTGAGCGAGGTTGCTGCTCCCATCGCCCTGCAATGTAATGAAGCGGCGCTGTCGCGCATTCTGTTTAATCTCTTGAACAATGCGATCAAGTTCACACCCAGCGGCTCGGTGACTTTGCGCGCCAAACAAGACGACACCACGGCGGTGGTTATCGAGGTTGCGGACACCGGTATTGGCATCCCAAAAAAAGACATACCCAAACTGTTTGAACGCTTTTCGGATGTTGACCGCCAGCGCCACCCTCAAGGCAAGGGCTCGGGGCTGGGCCTGTCACTGGTGAAAGAACTGGTGACCCTCATGGGCGGTGAGATCAATGTCAGCTCGGAACTGAACCAGGGCACGTGCTTTAGCATCCGGCTGCCAGTTACCCCCC
>CAIQQO010000442.1 GCA_903873965.1 uncultured bacterium | reverse complement strand
TCACACTTCTGATGTGATCCTATTCCTGGCCGAAGACGCGCAATCACTGGGTGTCCTTAAACGGAAGCGTAAACCAAAACGACCTGAACCGGAAGAAGATTACCTTGACAGGTACATGAAATCCTTAACTTGTGACTGATGCTCTTAGGGGCTTTTCGTTTTGGCCATCAAAGGGGCTTGAATCATGACTGAAGTGCTAAACAATCTACCAATATCAACTAAAGCCGAACCATTCTGCCATGGAGGCATGAATGAGGCCAAAGTGCTTGTTATTGGGCATGATCCACGCCTGCAAAAATCAGACACAATTGCTGGGTTTGCGCTGTTCGCAGATTATTTCTTTCGAGACATCTCATCCAAACCAGGCGAACGAGCCAAGTACGGTCTTGCCAAGTCAACGTACGAATACATCAGCGAGCTTACAGGTCACAAATACAACAATGACCAGGTTATTATGACTAACCTGTGCAACTCGGCATTGCCACACGCACCCAAGGGCACAACAGTACTCATCACCGAAGATTATGCCAAGGCTGGCCTAAAGGATATTCGCGAGTTACTACTGAACAGCCGTGTTGAGGTTATCTTCGCCATGTCACAACAGGTAAACTACTGGCTTCAGAAACTTGAGTTCTACACGCCTGTTGCAGAATTTATTGACCGTGCAGAATCTAAAAGTCTGACATGCTACCAACCCAGAAAGCCTCGTGCATTCCAGATCGTCTGCGGAAACCAATACTCAACATCAGATGGGCGAAACATGTATCCCATTCTGCACGTAAAGAACTGGCCACTTATCGGAAACTTCGCGCAAGCTTATAGTGAAGCTTATACGCGGCTAGCCACTCACTTTAAGCCGGATTAGCGACACATTCACGCTCGTTCATTGCGTCAGGCAGATAGAAACGCCCTTCCCTTTCTATCATGGCAGTCTGCATAAACAGGACCTTGAAATCCGGATGGGGTTCGAATGAGTCAATCGCCCCTTTGTTGACATCAACGTAAATAGCAACAAACAGCATTTCATGCTTCTGCGCCTTCGACGCTTTCATCCATGAACTTGTAAACTTGATGAGTTGTTCGCCCTGGGCTTCTACTTCCTGCGGCACTATGACTTTCAGCTTGGCGATGAGCTTCTGTTGTTCAGTCTTTAGTGGTGCAACGTCACGAGCCAGTTCCTGATCAGAGATGAGTCCCAACTGATATTGATAAGCCAGCCGGCGCAGTGTTTCAGTGATATCTGAATTGCGTCTCTCGGCGTTGGTTAATTCGATATCCGTTGGCGCTGTATCCAATAACTCCCGTGTACGGTCACGCCAGTTATCAGGCAGTACCAACAGTGCAATCATGCGCTCAATATCCAGCAGCATTTTCTCCTCGCGGATTTTCTGACGCGAAGCATCGCACTTCATACCGCGATAGTGAGCCGGACATTGGTAGTACAGCAATCGTTTGTTTTTGCCCGAATTGGTACAACGAAGCGGCAATCCGCAAGTGATGCAGATTGCCATTCCTCCGCTCATCAGATACACACGCTCACGAGTGTTTGGAACTCGTCCGGCATTTGTTCGTGCGCTCCTGGCGGCTGTGGCGCGATCATTCAGTTCCTCAGTGATGATGGCCCCATGTGTACCTTTCTTTTCCTGCACCTGCATGGTGTATTGTTCGCCGCGTTTGAGATGTCTATTGAATTGCTTTTGTTCGACCTTACCGACGTACCTGGTGTTCCCCATATAGAACGGACCAGCTCGCAACATGGATGCTACTGAGTCCTTCGTCCAAGGACGTCGTGTCTTGGGATCGTCATCCGGTCCAGCTTTCTTCTTGTAGTTTCCGATCAGACGGTAAGTGCGGTAGCCGGCTACATTCAGAAGAGTCGCAATCTCGCCATCGGTTTTACCTTGTGAACACCAGGTAAACGCCAATCTCACCCCTTCTGCGTCGTCATTCGGGGTTGGCTTGCCGTCATCGCCTTTGCTATACCCAAACCGCAGGTCGCCGTTGTAGAAACCCTGCTCGAAGCGCTCGCGCTTGCCCTTGGTTGTCTCGTTGCGCAGGTTATCGACGTACCACTGCGACATAGTGCCCATGAAGCCCAGCATCATTCGCCCGTATGGGGTTGTGAAATCCATGTTGGCTTCGGTGGCGCTGACGAATGTGACGCTGTATTTCTCTAACTCACCCAGGATTCGCATGACATCCTCGAGGTTGCGCGAGAATCGGTCGAGTTTGTGGACGACGACAGTATCAAAGGTGCGTCCCTTCGCAGCCTGCAGCATTTCCTGAAACCCAGGGCGATCTGTATTGGTTCCAGTGCGACCTTCGTCTTTAAATATACTGACAACCTGCCAGTCCTTCAACTGGCAGTAACTACGCAACGCCCTTTCCTGCGCGTCTATGCTCCAGCCTTCAACGGCTTGCTCCTCAGTGCTGACGCGAATATACAGTGCCGCGCGTGTATTAGTCGAAGCGCCAGTCATCGACATTCCTCACCCTCGCTGCGGAGTATCTCCGCCAACAACTGGCAGAAGCGCTCCACCCGGTCAGGCAATTGCCACATGGGTTCAGATGCAGCATCTCGAAGGCTTTTGCAGGCCGCGTGGCGCGGTGATTTTTCACTCGTATAACTCATAGCGATAGATTGTTTTGTGTTATCTTTTTGCATGTCGACCTCTCGACTCTTTCAATGTAGCGAAATGCGGATCGAAATTCCATACTTTCGTAGCGTTGGTTTTGGTGGTTGGCGGCACAGCGTAAGTGACATGACTTGCTGGCGGTACCAGTACGACTTCTGGCGATACGCACTTACCTGTTGTTGGCTCGTTCACCCGCAAGTGCACGTGGGAAGGGACTTACGCTTAACGCTCAGTCCATCGTCCAGTTCCATTCACTTAAGCAATGGTCGTGGAGCGATGTTTGACGTCGTGTCCTTGACGCGTATTTTTAGCTCTTCTTGGTCTATCTATGTGCAGGTGCGTCTGGCAGCAAACGAGGTGAGGAAAGACTTGGCCCGGCCAAGATTTGTGAATGAGAATCGTTTCAACGGCGTAGCGACACACGTTCGTACCGGTACCACACTGCTTGCTGCCAATGATCTCGGCATCGTTGTTCACGGCCTTGAGGCCAAGCTGTGTTTGTGACTCATCCTGGTTCGGCGACGCCATTGCCGGAATACACGGGATCGGACAGCGCCTCAAGCATCTGCTCCAAGACCAGTTTTGCTTCGCTGACCGGCACGTTTTGACCAAACAGTTTGCGCCCCTCATCGACGATGCGCGGGTTGCCAATCGCCTTTAAGTCAGCGCCATACTCTGCCCACTCTTTCTTGAATGTAGCAGGGTCGATTTCCTTCTTGGGCTT
>CAIQQO010000441.1 GCA_903873965.1 uncultured bacterium | reverse complement strand
CAGTACCTGATGGATGAGCCCCCTGTGGCGGAATATGCTGAAGCCAGAGAGATAGTTCAGTTCTATCAGGTGCCGGCAGGGAGGACTCACCATCGCTGGGTGATGGTCCTGAAATCCGATCAGCGCCCTATTGGCACGTGCGGCTACCATAAATGGGATACCCGCTATTTCCGTGCTGAAATCGGCTATGACCTTGGCCCTGGTTTTTGGGGGCAGGGTTACATGTCGGAAGCGCTTCGGGCAGTCATCTTGAATGGGTTTGACCGAATGAGCTTAAATCGGATTGACGCCCTGGTATCCGTCGACAATCATCGTTCCATTCACCTGTTGCAGAAACTAGGCTTTAAGCAGGAAGGTAGATTGCGCGATTACTTCTATCTGGACGGGACATTCTATGACCATGACCTTTTTGCCTTGCTCCGGAGGGAGTGGAAACCAAAAAACCGGAACACCGGAGCAAGTTGAGGCAGCCGTAAAACGAGGGCTATAGCCACCCGGTCAGCCGTGCGAGCAGGCCGGTGTATTGGACAAAGTTCGGCCACGACACATCCGACGGCACGCCGTGATCGCAACTCGGGATGTACCCGCCATCGGCGATCACCGGCGCGATACGGGCGATTTCGTCGTTCAGCGCCTGCCCCCCCGCGGCCATCTGGCGCTTATCGACGCCGCCACGGAAGCTGATGCGCCGCCCAAACTCGCGCCGAAACACGTTGATGTCGTTGCCCGCCGCCACTTCGATCGGGTCGCACATGTTGATCCCGGCATCGATCCAGATCGGGATCAACTGACCGATGTACCCGTCCGAGTCCATGCCATAGACCGGCACGCCGGCAGCGCGGATGATGTCGCCCCAATGGCGATAGACGGGCAACAGGTAGTCGCGCGTCATGGCGGGTGATATCATCGCAAACGACTTGTACGCCATGTCTTCGGACAGGTGGACTTCGTCGACGACCAGGTAACGCAACGCCTTGCGCAACACGCGCGCCACGAAGTCATCCCAGAACGCGACCATCTCGCGCACGAAGGCCGGGTCATCCTTGAATAGCAGGCACAGGTTTTCAAAGCCGAGCCACTCGCGCAGTTGCCAGAACGGGCCGTTGATGCTGATGGTGACAGGCCATTCGCGCGTCTGCAAGCGTTCACCGCGCGCCGCGGCATCGGAGGGGTACCGAGCAGGCTCATCCGGATCGTAGCGGCGCATCATGTCGACCCAGTCCGCGCGCGACTCCACGGGGCATTTCACCCAGCGGCGCGTGACGAAGTCGATGGCGTTGCGCAGGTACTCGGTGGTGAACTCGTTCGAAATCTCGCACACGTTACCCTTCCAGTCGCGCACGATCTGTGACCGTTCGCCGCGCGACAACACCTCTTCGGTGAACTCGGGAATCATGCGCGTGTTGACCGCGAAATCCTCGCCGCGCGTGGGCCACGCTAACTGGCCGCCGTTGAGGCGATAGGCGTACTCGGCAATGGCATCGCCGCTTTCGATATCAGACGGCAGCCCCTGCGCATGCCATGCCGCGCGCGTTGACTTGCGCCCGTAGCCAGGATCGAGCGGCACGCGGTCGGGCGTACCGAATAATAAGGTCTGGACATACCGTTCACGCGAATTCATCATGACACTCCGGGTATTGCAAAGTGATTCCAGTATATCCAATGTGCGCAGATTGGCGGCAGCACCGGTTGTAACACGCAACCCATTGGAGGTCGATGGCTTTAGCCGGTTCTGTTCGTCGACCTAATCATCCAGCCCTTTTCCATCGAGAATTTGCTGCAAGCATTTCTCAACCCTTGACACCCGGGTTTTGGACTGTTTGGGCGCAGAGAAATAGAGGTTGTAGGCTCTTTGCCGCCCCGGAGTCAAAGCATCAAAAGCCGTTTTCAAGGCTGGGTTTTCATCCAGTTGAGTCTGAAATTCCTCGGGGAATTGGAGTTCTGTATTTTTGTTGAAATCCACTTTCAACCCGGCTTTTTCGATTTCAATGGCCTCATGGATATAGGCTTGCAGGGTGGCTTCCAGCTTACCTATTTCCTGGCCATGGGTGAACCGAATCTGGCGCCCCGCCTGTACATTCCCGGTTTGCTGGATGAGTAGCCCGTTGGCATCCTTCAGCAAGGCGCCTTTGATAAACAATATGGCGCAATAGTCCTTAAATCCATGGATTAAAACCACGTTACTGTTCTGGAACGTGTAGCAAGGTTGCCCCCACTTCAGCTCTTCGGTCAGCTGACAGTCAAGAATGATTGTTCTCAATTGCTGCAATTCTTCGCGCCACTGATGGGTCCTGCTGAAAAAGGCGTCAACCTTAGGATTGGTTTTATTCATGTAGTCATCCTCTGAAAACGAACTCTCCGCTATCACTGCATCGGGTTTGCGGTTTGATGGGTGAAATCCAAAGCGCGCGCCCGGTGTCTCAGATAGTGTACCGCAGTGCTGACACTGACATGGTCATTGGCAACAAGTGATATTGCGACTCAGTGACGCTATTCCATTTCAGTAAGCGTATCACCTGATCGAGGCAGGAGGTTTATCCGATTAAGCCGTACGCGGTGGTTCCGTTCCACCAGGCTGCATCATTTCTTATTAAAAAAAAGGCAGTATCTTTTAATAAGAGATTGGCTTATTAAAGTAACGCATAATATGGATATGGAAAGAGGCATCTCAGGACAATATGAGGTTTCCACCGTCAGCGGGGAACGGGTTTCTGCATTTGTGCCGCATCGTCTGCCACCCAACCCGCCGCTTGTAATTAATCAGTCGCGTCAACTGTTGCTAGAACGTGCAACTTTGGCCGTGGGTAGGCTGGATAGCATTTCCACTCTGTTGCCTGACCCAGATTTGTTCCTTTACACTTATGTGCGCCGAGAAGCCGTGCTCTCATCTCAGATCGAAGGCACGCAATCTTCGCTCTCTGATTTGCTCCTATATGAACTAGAAGAGGTTCCAGGCGTGCCATTCGATGATGTCATCGAAGTCTCTAACTATGTTGCTGCGCTTGACCATGGTATGGCTCGGCTGCGCGAGGGCTTTCCACTGTCCAACAGATTAATTCGAGAAGTTCACAGCAAGCTGCTCTCGCGCGGACGCGGTAGCGAGAAGTTACCTGGCGAATTTAGACGCTCGCAGAATTGGATCGGTGGAACCCGCCCCGGGAATGCCCACTTTGTTCCTCCTCCTCCCGCCCGCGTCGAGGACTGCATGGCATCTCTGGAGCGCTTCATTCATGACATGGATGGGCCATATCCGGTGCTGTTGAAGGCTGCCCTGGCACATGTCCAGTTTGAGACGATTCACCCCTTTCTGGATGGTAATGGCCGTGTCGGGCGGTTGCTGATAGCTTTAATTCTTCATCAGAGTGGTGTTCTTTCACAACCTTTGCTGTATCTGAGCTTGTATTTCAAACAGCATCGCTCAGAATATTACCGATTGCTTGACGTTGTGCGCATGAGTGGTGAATGGGAAGCGTGGCTCGATTTTTTTCTGGAGGGTGTGGAGCAAACAGCATCAGGCGCTGTGCGCATCACGCAGCGCCTAACAGCGATTTTTCATGAGGACGCCGATCGCATAAAAGATCTGGGGCGCTCCAGTACTGCCACACTTCGTATTTTTGACGCACTGTGTCAACGACCAATCGTCACCATTAATGAGATTTGCAGACGCACAGGGGTTTCGTTCCCAACAGCGACGAAAGGCATGTTGGCACTCATCAATCTGGGCATCGTACGGGAACAGACAAGTCAACGCCGCAATCGCGTGTTTTTGTACAATCGTTATTTGTCGATTCTGAATGGGGAACCTGAGTTGTGAATATCGACAATTAACAATGGTGTTGATACGTGGCTTTGGCTTACGACTGATCCAACACAAGCTTCGGCTTGTGTTGGATCAGTCGCGCCCGCAGTGAATAGCAGGTTCTAGCCGCGAACGGCGCCTGCGGTAAGGCCGCGTATGTAATAGCGTTGCAGGACAAGAAACGCAATAATCACGGGCGTTATCGTAATGAGCGATGCGGCCATGCGCACATTCCACTGCACCACGATTTGCAGGTCCAGGTCTTTTAACTTCAGCGGCAGCGTGAACCAGTCGGGGTTGTTGAGAACGATGGAAGGCCACATGTAGGCATTCCACGTGCCGATGATGTTGAGAATGCCGACGGTGGCGATGACGGGCGTTGCCAGCGGCATGAATATGCGGAAAAAGACGCCCCAGTTGGTTGCGCCGTCGACGCGCGCAGCATCGTGTAATTCACTCGGCAGCGAGGAGAAGTAGTTGCGGAACAGAAAGATCGAAAACGGGCCGGCGCCGTTGATGATGGGCATGATCAGCCCGAAGTAGGTTTGTGGCAGCGTGGCATCGCGTCCAATCAGCCCCAATGACTTCAACAGTTGCACCAGCGGGACAAGCACTGTCACACCCGGCACGAACAGCAGGCCCAGGAAGGCCATGAAAAGGACATTACTGCCGATAAACTTCGTCCGCGCAAATCCGAAACCCGCCATGGCATAGATCAGGACGATGCCCAGGACAACGAATACGGTAATAATGACGCTGTTCACGAAGTAACGGAAGAAATCCAGCTGGTTCCACGTGTTGAGAATGATGTCAAAGCGGAATTCATTGGGTATCAACGAGTGGCTGCTGAGTACTTCCTGATTGGATTTCAGCGCTGAAGATATCATCCAGAGAAAGGGATACAGGCTGAGCAGCGCGTAGAAGGTGAGCACAATATAGGAAATGACGGTGCCGATAGTGCCTTTGATATTCGACATGGTGAGATTTTCTTACTCCTATACCTCTGTGCGCGAGCGGAACAGGCGCAGGTTGACGACGGCGACAGCAAATACCAGGACGAACAAGGCCCAGGATGTGGCGCTGGCCATACCTAGTTGACGTTGATCTCCAAAGCCATACTTGAAAATCTGCAGGCCGACCACTTCGGTATGCCCGGCTGGGCCGCCATAGGTCATCAGGTAAACCATCTCGTAACCTTGCAGCACGCTGTTAATAGTCGTAATGATGATGACGACGGTGACTGGCAGGAGCAACGGCCATGTGATTTGCCACAATTGCTGCCATGCGTTGGCGCCATCGATGACGGAGGCCTCATACAGGTCTTTGTCGATGGTTTGAAGCCCGGCCAGGTAGAGAATGGTGGCGCTGGGAACACCTCCCCAGATCATGACAACCATCAGCGCCGGCAATGCTGTGTCGGGTTGCCCCAGCCAGCCTTGTTTGGCCTGCGCAAAGCCCAGTCCGAGGGTTTCCAATACGCTATTCAACAACCCATCGGGTTCGTAAATGAACGACCAGACGTAGAAAACGGCGATGCCGGCCGTAACCATGGGGAGCATGATCAACAAGCGGTAAACCGTCTGGCCTCTGCCGGCGCGGTTGAGCGCAATCGCGATGGGGAGCGCCACCAGCACGATGCCGACCGTCACGACCACAGCCATGATCAGGTTGTGTTGGAGCGCCTGCCAGAAGTAGCCCGACATGGTGGGTTCTTTGTACAGGAAATAGGCGAAATTATCGAGGCCGGCGAACTGGCATGCCGGTGGGTCACAGGCAAAGGGCAGGATGGAAAACTTGCCAAACCCGTTCCAGCGGAAGAAGCTCAGTACGATCGAATAGATGACCGTATACAAGCCAAAAATGAGGAAAGTGATAACGGCAGGGAGGACAAATAAGATGCCAGCGTTGTCACGCAGGTGCTGGATGAGTGTCTTGCGCCGCTTGTTGTTAGGTGGGCGGGATATGACCCCCGCTTGTGCTTGTCCCATTGCACCTACTCCATGAGATCAGGGGAAACGCATGGCCGGTGTTTGATGACCGGCCATGCCTGTTGGATTTACTTGAATCTTAGCGCGGGTTGGTGAATAGTGCTACTTCAGTGGGCCGCCGCGCGCATCCCATGCCGCCTTGTTGGCTGCATCGATCTTCTTGACTAGATCGTCGGGCTTGATTTCCTTGGTAATGAACTGCTGCAAACCGAGTTCCAATACCTTCTTGGGCTCATCCAGCGTCTGGGCCTTGCTGGTGTCGAATGGCGACTTGTCGGAGAAGGCACTCATCAGGCCGACGAGTACTGGACCGATCTTCTCTGGGTCGAGCGCCACTTTCACTGCCGGGAAATCGCCAACTGTCTTGGCGAATATGGCCATCTGCTCAGGCGTGGTGAGGAATTGGATAAACTTGGTCGCTTCGGACGGATGCTTGCTGTTCTTGGTCACAGCCGCATCGATGAGCGCGAAGGCGCTGACCTGTAGTTTGTCGAGCGTAGCACCCTTCAACGGGGGAACCGCGAATGACAACAGGTTTTCGGGCTTCATTCCCTGGGAAACCAGGAAGCCGAGGGTGTAAGTGCCGCCGATGTCAAACGCGGCCTTGCCCTGGGAGAACGCCACATCGGCTGGGTCGATGTTGGTCTGGAGAATGTTGGGCATCCACAGATCGTTCGTCTGCAGATCGTTCATCCAGTTGAATACCTTGAGCGCGCAGGGGTCGCTGAAAGTGGAGTTGCCGTTATAGATGGCATCATACTTCTCAGGACCGCAGCTGGTCATCAACAGTGGGTTGAACAGCCAGAAAGCCGATACGTCGGGGTTCTGGACGCCAGTGACCAGACCGGGGGTACCTGTCTTGGCCTTGACGGTCTTCATCATTTCCATCCACTCGTCGGCTGTGGCGGGGGCTTTGTTGGGGTCGAGGCCGGCCTTGGTCAACAACTCTTTGTTGGCATACACGAAAAAGGCCTGTCCAGCCAGATAGGGCACGCTGAAAGACTGACCGACTTTCAGATTCTTATAGGTACACTTCGGGTCTTTCTGGCAGGTGTCGAAGACGGCTTGAGTCAACACGGATGACTTCTCATAGGTGCCTGCAAGGAAATTGCCTTTCCATGCCGGGTCGACCTGTGAGGTCAGTTCAACCAGTTGATCTGTCGCTGCCAATTCCCACTGACCGCCGGCCCAATACGAGAGAATGTCGGGCAGGTCGCCGGACTGGGCGGCTGTGGTGATCTTGGTGCGATAGACTTCATCAGGATTGAATGCCGTGATTTTGACCTTGATCCCTTCTTTGGCTTCGAAGTTCTTGGCTACGGCCTCAAGTCCTGGGACGTGGAACACTTTCCATGTCCACATGGTTAGTTCGGGCTTTGCCGGGACAGCTGTTGCTGCCGGTGCGGCCGGGGCTGTGGTTGCCTGTGGCGCTGGGGTTGCGGCACCGCATGCTGTTGCGAGCATGGGAATCAGCAGCGCTAGTGACAACTGGCCTAGAACACGTCGTGGTACGTTCATCTGGAACCTCCTACTCACTCATGCGAACACAATTGATTCACCTCTTGTACAATGTTCGCTTTTGTACAGGGTGTAGCGGTGGGTAGACTGATGTCTCTCGCGCGGAGAGATGCGTCGGTCGTCCTATGCAGATTATAGGCACTCATACTTTGATGTCAATAGGTATCAGACTATTAATCCTGAAATTGGCAAAAGTCATTGATTGCTGATACAAATATAGTTATACTGTTTAATGGTGGTGAGCATGGCATCAGATCAATTGGTTAAAAAGAGTCAAGTCGTGCAACATAAATTGCACAATCGCGTTGAGGAGCAGATTCAGCACTATGTTGCTGCGAATCACCTTGCGCCAGGCTCGCAATTGCCCACAGAGGCCGAGTTCTGCCAACAGTTGAAGGTCAGCCGCAGCACGGTGCGGCATGCCCTGGAGCGGCTTGAACTTAAAGGCGTGATCAGCCGCACGCGCGGGCGCGGCACCTTTTTACTTGATACCTCACTGGTCAACCAAAGGCAACCCATTGATCAGACTAATATTGCCAGGGTAACCAATCCTACCGGCATGATCGGCGTGGTATTTTCGTACGCCAGCGAGATCGACGTGATGCAGACCGCCTTGTTGCGCGGGATCGAGCACGCGGTCAAGCCGCGCGGCTACAACGTCTATTTCGGGCGCACCGACGATTGGGACGAAGCCGGCGAGATGAAGACGATTGAGGATTTGTTGCACATCGGCGTGAATGGGTTTGTCATCCTGCCGCTCCCCAACCGGACTTCAACCGTGGGCGTGCAAAAGCTGATCGAGCGCAAAATCCCGTTGGTGCTGGTCGATCGTTATTTGTCTGACCTCGATACCAGTTATGTGATTTCAGACAATGATGCGGGTACCTACCAGGTGGTCGAGCATTTGATTCTGGCGGGGTATCGTACCCTGATATTTACGATCGATAAGGCCGAGGGCGCGACTGAGAAACAGTTTCTGACCACCTCGATACGCGATCGATACAATGGATATTGCCAGGTGTTGCGCGATTACAATCTGGCGCACTTGATCCAACCCCCTTATGCCGTTGACCACGCCAAGCAGGAATCGGTGCGCGAATTGCTTGCCTCCGCCCCGCGCGGCGCCCTTCCGCTGGCCGTGGTGGCGGTTAACGACCACGTCGCCACCGAGATCAGCAACACCGGGGCGCAAATCGGCCTGCGCCCGCCCGATGATTTCGCCATTGTGGGATTCGATGACCTGCCTTTTGCCAGCCGCATCTCGGTGCCATTGACCACGGTGATTCAGCCGCGCTACGAGATCGGCTTTCGCGCCGGGCACTTGCTTGTTGACAAAATGGCCGGCAACTTGATCCGCAATGAGAAGGTCACGCTGCTGGTATCGCTGATCGTGCGGCAATCGTGCGGCGCGCGCAAGGTCTTCGGCAGGGCCGTGACACTGTAGCTGGCGCGGCTCGATGACCTGAGTCATCCACCAAGCCGTATCGTAAGAGTTCAGACTTGAGGTAAAGGCAATGTAGGATCTACGAGCATGGCATAGCACTCAAGCAACGCTGGAGTAGCAGAAGAAAGTGTAGCCCTACGAAAACAACACAGGACTCGTCCCTTGGGTGAGTCCTGTGTTGTATGGCGCGTATGCGATGGTATCGCTCATTCGCTAGGGTTGTACTGATCGCACGTTTCGCCCTGCGCATTGATATCTCGGTGGAACCCAAGCGCAGTCACCGGCGATACCCATGCGCCTGTGCTGTCTTGTTCTACACCGACAACGACAGTGGGCGTCGTGTGGAAATATCCCTTCGGCGCAACTGGAATCACGGTGTACGAGCCGGGGGTCACGGTCGCCGCAAAGGTGTTGTCGTCACCCGTGTGACCGCACGTAAACCAACTGCCGTTTGTGATCTTGTACCACATACCGCCCAGCGTTGGCTCGCCCACATCCCACAGGCCGTTGGCGTTCAGGTCATCGAAGGCAAAACCACTCACGGTGCGGCGTCCGGTTGGACAAGTGGAGAATGAAATTTTCATGGCGGCGGCATTCGGATCAGTCCCGTTAGTTATTACGTCGGTGTACTCGGCGCACTCAACCCAGTCGGCATTACCTCCGGTCAGCGATGCGAACCAGAAGCATTCGGTGGCGGTGCAAGTCTTGGTCATGTCGGTCAGCTGACTATTGGTCTCGCTGCTGATTACCACTCCGTCCTTTACGATACTCCATGTGTCTAGCGGCTCGAAACCGACGTCTGTGGTAAAGGCGTAATATTCAGAATTGGGTGTGACTGTCCAAACCGATCCCTCGATCCAGTGACCACCGGCGCGGTTGGGGGCGCAGGTAGAGAACTTGATCGTCTGCTTGGCTTCTGGCGCGACATTCTGCGGATCGTTGCCATGATAGACCACATCCGTATATTCGGCGCACTCCACCCAGTCTGTGCCTGGATCGTTCGATGTCCAAACCCAGTCGCACTGCGTCTCATTGCAGGTCTTGGTCATGTAGTCGATAATATTATTGGTTTCGCCGGATACTGTGACGCCGTTCTTGATGGCTGTCCATGTATCGTAGGGCGTAAATCCAGGATCGGTGGTAAAGGCGAAGTATTCGTAGTGTGGCGTAACGGTCCAGGTCAGCCCTTTGATCCAATGTCCGGCCGCCTTGACCGGCGCTGGTGTGCTGACAGCCATCATGGTTATTGCAAATGCAACTAATATGCTGGAAAGCTTTGACTTGAGATTCATCATTCACTCCTGGTTGTTATGAGGCACTTGTTCTTCAGTCTGTGCCTATTTGAACCTCGCGCGCTGTCGTCATTAATGTTAAATGACGCTAGAAATCCTTATTGTTATAGCTTACGCGCCAGAGAGTCACAGCGTTGAGGTTTGTGACTTAATAGTACTCACTATGTAACTCATTGTCAATCACCGATTGGTAAGGGCACAACCCAACACCGCGCTTCGACTTATGTGACGAGTGACAATTCGTGTCGGCGTCAT
>CAIQQO010000440.1 GCA_903873965.1 uncultured bacterium | reverse complement strand
TGGCCAGAATACGCTTGAGAAGAAAGAGTTCGGGCGCCATGAAGAGGCAGAGGCCGCGTTTATTGCGTCGAAAACGTTGTCGCGCCTGGAAAAAGTGAACGCCGGCGGTGGCGATGGCAAAACGTCGACTCGTTATGTGTTAAGCAGCATAGTCCCGGGTAAGGGCACGCTGTCGTCGGTTGAATACGACAAGGCGGTGGTCGATCTGGTGAACTACCTCGACTATATGGGCGAGCCGGCCCGTTTGCAGCGCCGTCAGATCGGTATTTACGCGCTTCTCGCGCTTGGACTGTTGTTCATTTTTGCGTTTGCGCTGAAAAAAGCTTATTGGAAAGACGTGCACGAATCTGCGTAGCGGCGTCAGGGTGTGCGTTGCGCGCCCTGACGCCGGCGTTTCCGACCAACAATCACTACGCGATCTATCAAGGCGCCCCATTATGATGACTTTGTATTCAGGCACCACCTGCCCCTTCAGCCAGCGCTGCCGCAATGTGCTCTATGAAAAAGGTATGGACTTCCAGATTGTTGACGTGGATCTGCACAACAAGCCGGAAGACCTTGCGGTGATGAACCCCTACAACCAGGTCCCGGTGCTGGTCGAGCGTGACTTGATCCTGTATGAGTCGAACATCATCAATGAATACATCGATGATCGCTTTCCGCACCCGCAGTTGATGCCCGCTGATCCCGTGATGCGTGCCCGCGCGCGGCTTTTTTTGTTTCGTTTTGAGCGTGAACTGTTCTCGCATGTCGAGACGCTGGAGAAAGGCAACCAGCGTAATGCCGACAAGGCGCGCGCGGCGATTCGTGACGGTCTGACGCAGATTGCCCCGGTTTTTGCCAAGCAGAAACACATGCTGGGCGAGGACTTCTCGATGCTCGACGTGGCGATCGTGCCGCTGTTGTGGCGTCTTGATTACTACGACATCCAGTTGCCAAAAGTGGCCGCGCCGTTGATGAAATACGCAGAGCGGTTGTTTAGCCGTCCGGCGTATATCGACTCGCTGACCGCCTCAGAAAAGGTCATGCGGAAGTAGGCGAACGGTCATGATGAAGGAACGATCGACCAAGCCGTATTTGATCCGCGCAATATTCGAGTGGTGCACGGATAGCGGCTACACGCCCTATCTGTCGGTCAAGGTGGACGCCAATACGCGCGTGCCGCTTGAATACGTCAAGAATGGCGAAATTGTGCTGAACATCAGTCCGGATGCCACGCAGCACCTGGCCATCGGTGATGATCTAGTGGCCTTTTCCGCGCGTTTTAACGGGGTTGCACGGGAGTGCTCCGTGCCTATGACAGCGGTGATTGGCATCTCCGCACGCGAAAACAATCAGGGTTTGTTTTTTCCGCCGGAACCATCGGTCTCCACCGACGATACGATGACACCGGATGCCGAGCCAACCCCACCGGCCCCTGCGCCCTCGGGCAAACGCCGCCTGCAAATCGTCAAATAGTCCGTCATCCGGTTTGGTGTGGCCTTCGTCGACCGTTCTTTTTGCGACGTGTTGCTGCGGTATTCTCAGATACCGACATGTGTATGCCGGGCCATCGCGATTACAGGCGATGCACCGCGCCCGCAGCATTTAATAACCCAATTGTCTTGTATCCGGGCTTCACACCAATAAAAGGGATCGCACGATGAGTGCTCAAGGGAAAAACGCAGGGCAATCCGCAACGATTACTTATACCGTCTTGCCCGAGCGCATGCGGCCGATACCGCCAGAGCAGTTCAACGTGGCGCAACAGAAGGTCGCAGCTGAACTTTCAAGTTCGCGCGGTTCGGTGCGCGGCCCCTTTGGTGCCATGTTGAGAAGCCCCGAGCTGGCCGATTGTATGCAAAGAGTCGGCCAGTATGTTCGCTTCAAATGCGGTCTCGACAAGCGTATCAACCGGCTCGCCGGCATGCTGGCGACACGTCATTGGAGCAACCAGTACGAATGGAATGGCCACGTGCCCTATGCCCTGCAGGCGGGTATGGAGCAGGCGCTGATTGATGCGCTCGCCGAGGGGCGGCGTCCATCAGCCATGCGTGCCGACGAGGCGGCGGTCTACGATTTCATCACCGAGCTATATGCCAACAAAGGGGTGAGTGACCCCACCTACGCACGCGCCGTCGCCGAGTTCGGCGAGGCGGGCGTGATCGATTTGCTGGGTGTGGTCGGCTATTACGCCACCAATGCGATGATCATGAATGTGGCGCGCACCGCGGTGCCCAATGACAACCCGATGCCGCTGATTCCGTTGCCGCTGCAACTCGCCCCGCAGGACTGATAGACGGGCGGCGACTGATAACGCTTACGCCGCCGGCAGTGGCCAGCCCAGCCACTCGCATAATCCCCGCCCCATGATCCATTCCTTGTCGTTTTCATTCAGCCAGGGTTGTTCCTCGGTGAACAGTGTGATCGCCTGACGATAGCTGCACGGCAGACGCGAGTAGTCCGTGCCCCAGAAGATACGTTGCGGGCCGAACGCGTCGTAAACACGGCGCAGATGCGGTTGCAGGTCGCGATACGGATACGCTTCGACAGAGTAACTGGGCAGGCCGGAGGCTTTCACTGCCAGATTCGGATAACGCGCCAGTGCCAGGAGGTGGTCGAGCCCGGCAAACGCTTCGTGGCCGCGCGTCTTCGATGGCACCGACAGGTGATCCATCGTAAACCGCAGCCCGGGATGGCGCGCCACAATCGGTTCGAGCAGGTGCAGCATCTGATGTGGCACCAATACCATCACCGGCACACCGGCCCGCTCTGCCGCCGGCCAGAACAGATCGAGCTTGCCATTGGTTAAGAGCGGACGTTGCCACTCGGTATGAAAGGTCAGGCGTATCCCCAGCATGCCCTGGCTTTTGCGCCAATCGGCGAGCTCTTCCATTGCGCCGGGTCTTTCTGGATCAAGTCTGCCCATGACGGCAAAGCGGTCGGGATGAAGTTGCGCTGCTTCCAGGGCCAGATCATTGCGTTCACCCTCCCAGCCTGGCGGCACGATGATCACGCGATTAACGCCGGCGTCGTCCATCGCGCGCAGCAGTTCGTCCTTACCCAGCGCTACCGGGCGGTGCGGGGAGTGGCGTTTGGGCCAAGGGCGTTCCGGTGTGTCAGCGCCCCAGATATGTACCTGCGCATCAGCAATCATCATGATTTGATCATTCCAAGTTTGGTTAGCTAATCGACCCGCATGCCAGTGGCCTTGACCATTTTGCCGAACTTGACGATCTGGCCACGGATATAAACATCGAGTTCCTGCGGTGTGCTGCCGACCAGTTCGAGACCCTGGGCGGCGGCCTGTTCGCGAAGTTCATGGTTTTTTGCCATTTTCGCGAGCTCGCTACTCATGCGCGCGATGATCGCTGCCGGAGTGCCGGCCGGTGCAAGAACACCATGCCAGGTCCCGATGTCATAGCCGGGGAGTGTTTCCGCCAGCGTTGGCACATCGGGCAGGCGTGCGACGCGACGCGGGCCACCAAGCGCCAGCACGCGCAGGCGGCCGGAGCTGATGAGCGGCAGCGCCGCGGGAAGCGTGACGAAGCTGACTTGCACTTCATTGGCGAGCAGTGCGTTGAGATTTTCCGCGGTGCCCTTGTAAGGCACGCGCACGATGTCGATGCCCGCCATCAGCTTGAGCAGCTCGCTCCCAATATGCGCTGATGATCCATTCGTGCCCGACGCGTAATTCAGTTTGCCAGGGTTTGTTTTCGCGTAGTCAATCAGCTCACGAACAGTTTTTACCGGTAGTGATGGATGTGTCAGCAGCAGACTGTGAGTTAATGCGACCAGACTGACCGGCGCAAAATCTTTCAGCGGGTCATAGGGGAGTTTCGCGTGCAGGCTGGGTTGC
>CAIQQO010000439.1 GCA_903873965.1 uncultured bacterium | reverse complement strand
TAGGGGGCATAGAACGAAATCGACGGCATGACGCGGCGCATGTATTTGATCATGCGCACAGTCTTGATGGCATCCTCAGGCAGCTCGCCTGGTATACCCAGCATGATGTTTGACCAGAACACCGGCGCTTTCTTGCCCTGGCGCTCCAGGTCATCGCCGATCTTGTTCAACAGGTCAATGGTGAAGTAGTTGTCCTCTTCAGTGCATTCCTTGTTCAGGATCTTCAGCACGCGGTCGCTGCCCGATTCGAACCCGATTGACACCGTTGTCCAGTTGGTTTCGCGCAACAGTGCCTCGAACAGGTCGGGCCACTGGCGCACTGTGTCGGCGCGGGCGGCTGCCCAGTACGGCCACAGTTTGCGCGCATTGCGCGGGTATTTCTCGATCCACTCTTTCAGCCAGGTGGGATTCTGAAAGAACATCGAGTCGTGGATGACGACCGAGCCGACCGGGCCGTGTTTCTCATGCAGCATGTTTAACTCGTCGATCACCAGGTCGACTGAGCGGCGTTGCATATTAGGGATGTACGAGCTTTCGTTGCAGAACACGCACTGCCACGGGCAGACGCGACTGGTGAGCATCGTGGCGACGCCGGGCGGGCCCCAGCCGCACTCGGGTTCGAGTGGCCAGTTGAACTTGCGATTGAGTTTCCAGCTATTGGGCTTGGGCCACAATGTGCGGTCGATCATCGGCCACTCGTCCATCGTCTTGGTACCAATGCCCAGCGTGACGCGTTCAAACGACTTGGGGTCTTTCACCAGATCAACGATGGTCTTTTCGCCAGGCCCTTGACAAATGCGGTCAAATTCGGGCACCGAGAGCATTTCGTCAAGCGCCACTGTGGCATGCATTCCGCCGGCGATCACCATGCCATTCGGGTTGATCTCTTTGAAAATCTTGGCGGCGCGGTAAGCTGAGGGGTAGGTGTAACTGCGCACGTTCATGATGAGCATGTCGTAGCCCTGCATCTTCTTGGTCACCTCGTCCCAGTTCGTGCACTGGCGCGTGGAGAACATATCCGTCATCACACCTTCCTGGTGCAGGATGGTGCGCAGCAGGCCCATGCCGTGGTCTTGCCACTGTTCGTGTGGACCGGCAGGATTGACCAGATCGCCAAGGTCCCCCAGGTCCAGCCATAACCTGTTGGATTTCTTTGTTTCCTTGGCGCCGAAAATTTTCATCATGCTATTTCAACTCCAGATGATCGTGCTGGGAAGATTGTACCAAGACGTTCATGACCTACCCGTATGACAGGTAAGTTATCAGTTGGCTGTCTTCAGCCCAAGCTGTGAAGCCTGTCTGCCGACCGGGGTGGTTGTCGGCGCGGCGAGATGACACGCGGATCGTCCCTTGCGTGAAATATAAAAAAGACGTCGTACTACTAAAGTACGACGTCTCGGATTGACCAATGGGTTTAGTGCGAGTGGCAACCGCAGCCCGAGCCACATCCACCCGCTTCTTCATCCGTGCTGCCCGAATCCTTTGTGCGGAACGAGCTGCCACAACCGCAACTGGCGGCTGCGTTCGGATTTTCAATTTTGAACCCGGCGCCCATCAGGCCATCAACATAGTCGACTGATGCGCCGGCCAGATACATCATGCTGGTGGGATCGATGAACAGCTTGACGCCATCCTGATCGATTACGGTATCGAAATCGCGCGCCGCGGCTTCGAAAGCCATGCCATACTGCAGGCCGGAGCAGCCGCCGCCGGCCACAAAGACGCGCAAACCGTAAGTCGGGATATTGCGCTCGCCCAGCAACTGCTTCAGCTTGCTCTGCGCGGCAGGGGTTAAGTTCATCGCCTGCTCTTCGATTACTGGTGTCGTCTCAACCATTTCCAGAACTGCTGTTGTCGCCATTTATTAAAGACTCCCTTTTATTCCTCAACTCAAACTATTCACTCAATTGTGCGGACACGTGAATCCGCCCTACGATACATCAACTGCACTCGTAAACACGTAGGCTCTGATCATACATCACACCGACCTAGGACTGAACCACGGGTAGCGAGACGATGAACGCGCAGCATGATTCACCGTTGCTCAACCGATCACCTCGGGCGGATTCCGCGCCAAGTAAATGCGAAATCAGTTTCAAATCCATCGAGCACATTTCACTGTGTTGGTGACTGACCTCGTGATAAGGGCAGTTATGTGTGCGCAGAACAAATTTCCCTTCACCTTCCTGTCGCCATTCCGCTACATAACCGCGCGAGTTCAGATATGTCACCGCTGCAGCGACGCGTTCTGCCGGCGCAGCCTGGGGGCCGGGGATGACGGCTTCTGCGGCCATCCGCGTGGCCACACCGTCCAGGATTCGCTCCATCTGGTCATGCGGCATGCTGTCTTGAATCTCGTTCAACATCAGATTGGCAAAGCTCTCATAATTCTTTGGAAAGAACGAAAGCGCCGCCGCCGTAAGGTGAAACGTGTACTGTGGGCGTCCCGGCGCGTCCCGGCGGCGCACCTCAGGGACTTCCACAAGACCTTCCGATTTCAGGATGTCCAAGTGGTGGCGCACAGTGACAGGGGTCAACGCCAGCTTCTCGGCGAGGTCCTCAACGGTCATGATGTGCGCGTCTCTTAAAAGCTCCAGAATACGCTGTCGGGTTAACTGCATACCTTCTATTCTAAAAGCGAAAACGAATTTGTCAAATGCCGGTCTTTTTATTTACCGGGTAGCATTTGCTGGTTTGTTTGTGAAATGGTTCATTATCTGCGGTGGTGGAGGTATAATCCCTCACCACGATGCTCGTGTCTGGTACCGTGATCGATCCGCTCTACTGGGATGATGCTTATCCAATCGCGCTGGCGCTCAAGATAGCGCATCCGGGTGTTGATCCAATGGATGTTGAATTAAGCGTCCTGCATGAATGGGTGGTCGCCCTACGCGATTTTGCGGACGAACCGCAAGTGATGCGAATTGAGTGGCTGGATCAGATCCAGGCAGAATGGATTGAACTGATGTGAGGTGTTAAATGGCTGACGCAGAGACGAATCTGCCCGGGACCAGTGCGGTTGAGATCAAGAATGACCCGCGCGTACCCGCTGAATTGAACAACAACGTTTTTATCACCACGCTTGATAAAATATATAACTGGGGACGCAAGCGCAGCATGTGGCCCATGCTGTTCGGCTTGGCGTGCTGCGCCATCGAGATGATCTGCACCGCGGCTGCTCGCTACGACCTGGCCCGTTTTGGCTGGGAATTGATGCGCCCCAGCCCGCGCCAGGCAGATTTGATGATCGTTTCCGGGACTGTCACTAAGAAGATGGTGCCGCAGATTGTGCGCTTGTATAACCAGATGCCGCAACCGCGCTACGTGATCGCCATGGGCGCATGCGCGACAGGCGGCGGCCCTTTCAAGGAAGGCTATAACGTGGTGTCTGGCATCGACAAGTTTCTGCCCGTCGACGTCTACATCCCCGGCTGTCCGCCGCGTCCCGAAGCTTTGATGCACGGTTTCGTCAAGCTGCAGGAAAAGATTGAGAAACAGTCTCTGCGCACGGTGTCGTGGTACCAGCCCGGCGGAGATGACGTCGTCCCGGTGCCTATGTTGGGCCCCGATATGGTGGATTTGCGCCGCTCTGCTGAAATCGCAGAAAAGACGCGCGCGTAGAGGAGCATGAATGGCGCATAGTGCGCACTGGACTAAATATGGCAGAAGCAACCACACCTGTACCGCCAGCAGCTAAAACTGCTGCTCGTGCTGAGAAAGCTGAAAAGAAGCTCGTTATCACTCTCGCGACGATGACGCCCGAAATGATGTCTTTGCAGGAGCATTTCGGCGCTGACCTGATTCAACCCGCCCCGAACGAGGGCGTGTTGATCGCCGATTCAGCCAGATTGGCCGACGTGGCCCTTTTCCTGCACGATGAATTGCACCTTGAGTCGATCGCCAACGCCACTGCAACTGACTATGTTAAAGAAGGTTACATCGAACTGGTTTATCACGCGCAGCATATCACCGGCGGTCTGCCGCTATGCTTCAAGACGCGTGTGCCGCGCGGTGATGCCGATACGGTCGGGCTGCCTTCACTGACACCGCTATATCCGGGTGTCGAGTTTCAGGAGCGCGAAATATACGACTTGTATGGGGTGCGCTTCAATGGCCATCCAGACCTGCGGCGTATTCTGCTGTGGGAAGGGTTCAATGGCTATCCGATGCGCAAGGATTGGCATGAAGCTTATTATGAGCAGGATACCAAACCTTACGATTCGCGTTGGCCTGGCGGGACGCATCGGCTGGCTGAAGAGCGTGTGCCATGGGCCGACAATGTTAACTATCCGCCCAACTTCAACCCCGATGAGTACAAGGGTATCCCGGATGCGGGCTTATATGACACCATGCGGGCTGAAGCGCCGACCGGCGGGCCAACGGATACGCCGTTCCTGGCCACCGGCATCCAGACGGATGAACTGATCGTTAACATGGGACCGCAGCACCCCAGCACACACGGTGTTTTGCGCATGGTGGTGAAGCTGGACGGTGAAACAATCACTGATTTGAAGCTGGTGTTGGGTTATCTGCACCGCAACCATGAAAAGATCGCCGAGCGCAATACCTGGCTGCACAATATTCCATTTACCGACCGGTTGGACTACATCACTGGCATGCCGAACGAGATGGGCTATGTGCAGGGTGTTGAAAAGTTGATGAAGATCAAGCCGACCGAGCGCGCCGATTATTTGCGCGTCATCATGTGCGAACTGACCCGCGTGGCGTCGCACTTCTGGTCGATTGGCTTCCTGTTGAACGACCTGGGCGCATTCTATACGCCGGCGCTCTACTTCATCACCGAGCGCGAATTTGTGATGGACTTGTTCGATGAGATTACCGGCAGCCGCATGATGAACAACTACATGCGCTTCGGCGGTGTGGCGCGCGATGTCACCCCCGCGCAGTTTGAGCGGATTCGTTATCTTGTGACTGATCGCTTTCCGAAGGCTATCGACGAGATGGAGCGGCTGTTGAGCGATAACGAGATCGTGCGCGCCCGCACCATCGGCGTAGGTTATCTGTCCGCCGATCGTTGCGTGGCCTATAGCGTCACCGGCCCTGTCTTGCGCGCATCGGGCGTGCCCTATGACCTGCGCCGCTCTGACCCGTACAGCCTGTATGACCGTTTCGACTTTGACGTGCCCGTGTTGTATGGCGGTGACGTGTATGACCGTTACCGCGTCCGCGTACTGGAAATGCGTCAGTCGTTGCGCATCCTGGAACAGGCGTTGGCGCAGATCGAACAGACCAAGGTCGGCGATATTCAGGCCGGCAAGAAAGCCTATGTCCATCGTGTACCCGCCGGCGAGGTTTACTCGCGCGTGGAGACGCCGAAGGGAGAACTGGGCTTTTATATGGTGAGTGACGGCGGACAGAACGCCTATCGCTATCACGTGCGCTCAGCTTCGTTTATCAACCTGACCGCCTTGAAGGAAATGACCGTCGGCATGAAAGTGGCTGATGCAGTTGTTATTCTCGGCAGCCTTGATATTGTGTTGGGCGAAGTGGACAGATAGAGGACGGAAGTCAGAGGTCAGAAATCAGAAGTCAGAGAAGAGAGGCAGGAGGTAAGAGCGTGGAAGGCGGAATTTTAGTTCTGACTTCTGGCCTCTGGCTTCTGACTTCTTCGAGTGGGTGAGATATGAGCTTACTAGGAAGTGGAATTCTCAAGGGTCTGGGCGTGACGTTGAAGCACTTTATTCAGACGTATGCCGAGGACTTCAAGTATATTGGCAAGAAAGCCGGGATCGAACCGCGGCCATTACGTCGGCAGAATCCGGGTAATCATGGCATGGTGACCATTGAATACCCCAAAGAGCACATGGTGATGCCGGAGAACTTCCGGTATATTCCTTTCCTGGTGAAGGATACTGTGACGAACGAAGATAAATGTACCTCGTGCGGCATCTGCGCCAAGGTGTGTCCTCCCCAGTGTATCTGGATCTTGCGCACGGAAGACCCCATGACCAAGCGCCCTGTGCCGGCGCCGAAGGAGTTTCACATCGACACCAGCGTGTGCATGAACTGCGGTTTCTGCGCCGAATTTTGCCCGTTTGATGCGATCAAAATGGATCACAACTATGAAATCACATCGATGAGCAACCGCAAGACCGAGCTGATCTTTGACAAGGATCGGTTGATGATGCCCGATACGTATCATGCCGGCATTCATCCGGCCGACTGGGCGCGCGAACTGGAAGACAAGAAGGCTGAAGAGGCCAAGAAGAAAGCTGCGGCTGAAGCCAAGGCCGTCGCCGATGCGAAAAAGGCCGCTGCTGCCGCAGCCGGCACTCCTGCCGGCCCCGCAACCAAGACCGCGCCCGCAACGAAGACAGCACCAACGCCAAAACCACCAGCCGCTGCAGCGCCTGCCGAGCCGGCACAGTAGGCCCCGCCCGCATCAATATACAGGTCCCCAAGCCCCCTACACGGGGGCTTTTTGTATGTCACTGTTCTGACAGGCGCCTTCCGGAATGCCACTCTCGCTAAACCGCTGATAGATTCGAGCACGATTTAGGTGCATCATCTTTAAGCGAGGCAAGGGGCCATTCTGCTATGCAAGAGGCGCACATGAAGTCACAGTTTATCGTTGTTCTGGTGATGTGGTGCATTGGGCTGACATCCGAGGCGTCCATCATCCGCGCCGATGTCAGTGATCCGCCGACGTCCGCGATTCTTCTCGATGCGCCGATGCCTGACCAGGTCGGCATTGCAGCGTATACACATGTTGCCGCGGTACAGCCAGGCCGGATGTGGTGCTCCTATGCCAGCCGTTCCTATACCTATACGGCCTTTCTGCCTCTGCTCAACACGGTGCTGCCCTGGGCAATCATCAACACCCGTGAGGCTGCGCGTAGCTTTTATCTCACCAATTATGTGTCATCGACCAGTGGTATCTTGATCAACTGGACGGGCAGTTATCCTTCATGCATACCCGGAACGACCAGCGTGACTTTTCGAGATGCCGTGCTGCGCAGGCTGAATTTCTACCGCGCCATGGCCGGCGTCCCAGCCATTACGCGATTCAGCGATGATTACAATCGCCTTTCACAGGCGGCGGCGCTCATGATGGCGCGCAATAGCAATCTCAGCCATTCACCCCCTGCGGCCTGGGATTGTTACAGCAGTGACGGCTACACCGGCGCCGGAAGTTCCAACCTGGCTCTGGGAGCCTATGGCACTGCGGCCATCGACTTGTACATCCGCGATTTCGGCGCCGGTAACACGGCAGTTGGCCATCGCCGCTGGGTGCTGTACCCTCAAACGCAGGAAATGGGTACGGGTGACGCGCCGAATATTTCAGGCTACTATCAAGCCAACTCGCTGCACGCATGGGACTCGCACATCTGGGAGCCGCGTCCGGGGACGCGTGATTCTTATGTGGCATGGCCGCCGGCAGGATATGTCCCGTATCAGATCGTGGCAGCGCGTTGGTCATTTTCGTATCCAGGCGCCACTTTCGCTAATGCTGTTGTGTCGATGATGCAGGATTCAACGCCGGTAGCCGTAGCTCAGTCAGTTCCGGCTTATGGTTACGGCGAAAACACCCTGGTGTGGATACCCAATGGCATGAGTGATTCCAATATCTGGCCCAAACCAGCCACGGATATCACCTATCACATCACAATCAACCATGTCCTTATCAGCGGGCAGGATCGCACCTTTGTCTACGACGTCACAGTGTTTGATCCGCAGCAGTGAAGGAGCGAAGGCCCACAGACTATGCGGACGGTTTCACCGCGCTTATGAGTGTATAGGCGTAATCTTTACCAGCCGGACGTCGTGGCGAGCCACGGTGGTGGTGAAGTTGCTGGTATGCACGCCGAGGTCTTCGTGTGTCCATAGATCGCGCACATGGCATGGGCGCTGATCGTGCAGCCCGATGGATTCCCAGCCGACGACAGCCAGCCGCGACGGGCGTTCGCCGAGATTGAACAACCCGACAGCGATCGAGCCATCCTCAAGCGGTTTGGCCCACACCGACGAATACTCACCGCCATGATCGTTATCGCCCACGAAATAGCCCTGCCGTCCGAATGGGTCCTGATTCACGGCAATGGCTTCGCGATTGAGCAGGATGTCGCGCGTGGCTGCGTTCATGTTGCGCACGTCGCAGCCGATCATCAGCGGTGAGGCCAGCAGGCACCACAAGCTAAAGTGACTGCGATATTCGGCGTCGTTGCAGCCGCCATGCGCCACGTTGCCCTTGCCATACATGCCGACGACCAGCATGTCGGGGTCGTTCCAATGTCCCGGCCCGGCATAGGCTTCCAGACCAACCTGGCGCTTGAAGCCAATGTCGAGAATCGACTCCCACGAATCATTAATGTCGCCTGTCGAGCGCCACATCTGACCTCCCGCCTTGGCAGCCCATTCCCACGGCTTGTGCTTGCCCCACTCGCAGATGCTGAACAGGATCGGGCGACCCGTGGCGCGCAGCGCCTGCCCCATGCGACTATAGAGTGATGGGCCGGCGACGCCGGGAGGCGCGTAGCAGAAGTCATACTTGAGGAAATCCACGCCCCAGTCAGCAAAGGTCTGCGCATCGATCTCCTCGAAGCCGTAGCTGGCCGGTTTGCCGGCGCAGGTGTGGCTGCCCGCGCATGAGTAGATGCCGAACTTCAGCCCCTTGCTGTGGACGTAATCCGCCACCGGTTTGATCCCGTGCGGGAATTTGGCTGTGTCCCAACTCAACCGGCCGTCGATGCGTTCGTCGGCCTCCCACAGGTCGTCCATGACGATGTATTCGTAGCCCGCGTCTTTCAGGCCCGACGTGACAAAGAAGTCTGCCGTGTCCATGACCAACTGCGCGTTGATGTCATTGCCAAATGTGTTCCAACTGTTCCAGCCCATTGGGGGCGTTTGTGCCAGCATGTGTTGTACCTCGGTTATGACAGAACTATACCTTGACATCGGCAAGGTCGAGATTGCCATTGCAAATGGCGATTACTTCCACGTCTCTTGCGGCGCCGTAAAAACTGCCCACACAAGTGCACGAATGGCGAATCGCGCAGATAACGGTTGAGGACTACAATTTACGCAGGGAGGCTAACCATGTTCGACTCTAGAAACAGCCCGGCACAGAAGGGGCGTAATCCTGCCCGCGGCGGTGTTATCACAGGTGCTGTTCTCAGCATCGTGGGCGCGTTGGCATGTCTGTACCCGTTCCTGGCCGACATGGACATGATGAACGGCGGGTTCGCGCTGATCCTCATCGGCTTCGTTGTTTTACTCAGCGGGCTGATCACACTGGGTGTCTTCCTGGCGCAGGCAGCGAGCGCGACTCGAATGCAAAGCGGTGTGGGTGTGCTGGCGCACTGGCAGTATTCCGAAACCGAGCAGCAGGTCGCCACCCAACTGGACTACGATGCGTACCAGGGTAATAACCGTGTGTTATTGATGATCGTGACCGGCTTTATCGTTGCCTGCACGGTGTTGTTCTCGCTCATCAGTGTGGCAGATTCGGGTGAGATCAATGGCCCCTTCGTCATGATCATGCTGGGCGTGCTGTTGTTGCTGGCCATCGTTTCTATGCTGGCACCACAGGCGGCGCACCGCCAGGCGCAAACAGCCACGCCTGAGGCGATCATCTCGCGCAATGGGTTGATCGTGTTTGGGGCGCAGCACACCTGGGGCAGTCTGGGGAGCAAGTTGCTCAAAGTAGAGATCGTCAGCGATGGCGACAGAGCTAATCTACAGTTCACCATCCGCTATCTGACGCGCGCCAGCCTTTTGTTGTACTCGACATATACCGTTAATGTGCCGATACCACCAGGATGCGAGGGCGAGGCAGAGCAGGTGGTAGCGGGATTGATGGGGCAATAGGCAAAGAGCGTTGCCTATGCGCCTCCCTGCATTAAAATCTTCTCAGAGGTAATTCATGGACTCAACAACGATGCCGGCCGCGCCGGCGCGCGAACGTTTGCTGATGGATTTTGGTTGGCGTTTTCACCTCGGCGATCTATCACTCGCCGATACCCCGATTGATGATGACCCGCACATGGCGACGTATTTCGCAGCCAAGACGGGTTTCGCTCAGGGTGCAGCGACGCCATCGTTTGACGATACCGCCTGGCGTGCCGTCGATCTTCCACACGATTGGGCAGTAGAAGGATCATTTGATCCCGCCAACAATATGGATCATGGCTTCCTGCCCACGGGCGTGGGCTGGTATCGCAAAACGTTTCGGATTCTCGCCTCAGATGCAGGCAAAGCGATCTGGATCGAGTTCGACGGCGTGTTCCGCAACGCGACCGTATGGCTGAACGGTTTTTGCCTGGGCAAGCATGCGTCCGGCTACACCGGTTTTCACTATGACATTAGCGATGTTTTGAACTATGGCGCGCAGAATACGCTGGCTGTCTATGTGGATGCCCACGACTTTGAAGGCTGGTGGTACGAAGGCGCAGGCATCTATCGACACGTGTGGCTGGTCAAGACAGCGCCGGTGCATGTGGCGCCATGGGGCGTCTTTGCGGAAACGCATATGGATGATGACATGCAGTCGTGCATGCTGGTCGCGCATGCCACGGTGATGAATCAGACTAACGATGAAGCGAAATACACGATCGAGCGGACCATCTATGACCCTGCTGGCGAGTACTTCGCAAGCCATGAAGTCGATCACGTGATCCCTGCCGGCGGCAGCGCCGAGGTGATCCGTAAATTCAACCTCAACTATCCGATGTTGTGGTCGCCCGACGCGCCGCACCTGTATCGACTGGTGACCGTTATACTGCAGAACAATGCGATTGTTGACCGGGTGGAGACCAGCTTTGGCGTGCGCCATTGCCGCTTCGATGGCGCAACTGGCTTTTATCTGAACGGGAAACCGCTCAAGCTCAAAGGCACATGCAACCATCAGGATCATGCCGGCGTCGGCGTCGCACTGCCCGATCATTTGCAGGAGTTTCGCATTCGCCAACTTAAGGAGATGGGCAGCAACGCCTATCGCTGCGCGCATAACCCGCCCACGCCAGAGCTGCTGGACGCGTGCGATCGGTTGGGCATGCTGGTGATGGATGAAACTCGTCGCATGGATAGCGCGCCTGATGGCATGGCAGAATTGGAGAACATCATCCTGCGCGACCGCAATCACCCCAGCGTGATCCTGTGGAGCATGGGCAATGAAGAGCCGATTCAGGGCAGCGATGCCGGCATGCGCATCGTGGCGAGCATGAAGCGCCTGACGCGCCGGCTTGATCCAACCCGCCCGATCACACTCGCGATGAATGGCGCGTGGGGCAGCCCGGTGTGTAGCGTGATCGATGTCATGGGTTGTAATTACAACATCCTTGACTACGATAATTTTCACGCCCAGATGCCCGACAAATCCGTCGTCGCGGCGGAGAACGGCAGCACCGTGTGCACGCGCGGCATCTATGCGAACGATGTTGAGAAAGGCTATGTAAGTGCCTACGACGTTAATCATCCCGCGTGGGCGCACCTGGCGCTCGATTCGTGGAAGGCAGTGGCAGAGCGCCCATTCATGGCCGGGACGTTTGTGTGGACCGGCTTTGACTATCGCGGTGAGCCGACGCCGTACCGCTGGCCGTGTGTGAACTCGCACTTCGGTATCCTGGATGTGTGCGGTTTTCCCAAGGACAATTTCTACTACTACCAGGCGTGGTGGTCGAGTCAACCGGTGCTGCATATCCTGCCACACTGGAACTGGCCGGGACGCGAAGGGCAGCCGGTGGAGGTGTGGGTGCACAGCAACTGCGACGAGGTTGAGTTGTTCCTCAACGGCGTGAGCCTGGGTCGGCAGGCGATGGCGCGCAACGGCCACCTTGAATGGCATGTGGCGTATGCGCCTGGTGTCATTTCGGCGAAGGGGTATAACGGCGGGAAAGAATCTGCAACGGCATCACGGGTAACCACCGGCGCACCGGCGCGTATCATGCTGCAACCAGACGTGACTCATGTGAATGCCAACGGCGAAGATGCCATCGTGGTTACGGTGGCTATTACGGATGTTGATGGGCACACGGAGCCGACAGCGAGTAACCTGGTGCGCTTTTCGATCAGCCCCAATGCCCGTATTCTGGGCGTGGGGAATGGCGATGCCAGCAGCCACGAGCCGGATAAGGCATCGCAACGGTCGGCGTTTAGCGGATTGTGCCAGGTGATTGTCCAGGCAGGTCTGACCGCCGGCGACATTGTGCTGACTGCTGAGTCGGACGGTTTGGAACCGGTGCAACTTGTTGTCCCTGCTTCGGCTTGTGAGCGCCGCGCCTACCTGTAACGATCTGGCACACGGGGCGCACGCAAAGCGGCTTTGTATGCGCCCCGTGTTTGGACTATGACATGACAAACTGGTTGCCGGTTCCTCTTTTTATTTTCACTGTTGTCGCCTTGATCATCGTTGATGAGCGCCGGAAGCCTGGTGATGGGCGCAACCGTCGCTGGGTGGCGGTATGGAAACCGCTGTCATCGGTGCTGGTAATCCTTGTTGCAGGATTGTCGTTGACGCTAACCGGCCCGCGTGATACGACATACACAGCCTTGATCATTGTCGGCCTGGTATTCTCACTCGCCGGCGATGTGTTATTGATCTTTCCATCGTCGCGCGCCTTCATGGCCGGACTGGTTGCGTTTTTGTGCGCGCACCTGATCTATATTGCGGCTTTCATGCACCTTCAGATATCACGTGAACTGGGCAGCAACAAAGAGGCGGAGTTGCTGGCGGCTGTTGTGCTGGCGATTTTGGCCGCAGGCGTGTACAGCTTACTGCGACCGAAATTGGGCAAGATGGGCCTGCCGGTCATGGTGTATATGGGCGCCATCTCGGTCATGATGCACAGGGCGCTTGCCGTGGCGTTCGTCTACCAGGGAGCGCCGCAGATGCCGTTGTTGATCGTCGCCGGCGCGCTGCTGTTCTATCTCTCTGATGGGATACTGGCGGTCAATCGGTTCAGACTGGAAGGTCAAATGCCGCATGGCAGCCTGCTTTGTCTCTCCACGTACTATACCGGCCAGTTGCTGCTGGCTTTGTCCGTGGCAGCCTTTGCGCTATGAGCACTCTGCTCTATCCGGCAGCATGGGTCATCATCCTGATCGGACTTCTATTCGAGGTCGTGCCAATCTTGCCGGGTTCGCTGGTCGTGTGGGTTGGCATCTTCGTGTGGGCAAGCGCAGACGGATTTCACGCCGTCGGCTGGCCGTTACTCGCCATTCTGGGGATGATGGCGTTGATCGCCGTGGGCGCCGATATCTATGTCACCACGGCCATCACACGCAAATCAGGCGGCAGTTGGAAAGCCGTAGTGGGCTCCATCATCGGCGGCCTGGCTGGCGGTGCGTTATTCAGCGCCCTATTGCCATTTATCGGCACTATCTTCGGCGGCATCCTGGGCTCGGTTGCTGGCGTGATCGTTGTCGAGTACTTCATCCAGCGCACCTGGTCCAAGGCGCTCAAGGCAGGCAGCGGGTTTCTTCTGGGTTACCTGGCATCCACGGCTGTGCGGCTTACTATTACCCTAACGATGATCGCGGTCTTTGTTTTCAAAGCACTGGTGTTGAAATAACAACCGATGCCCAAACAGGGGGTAGAAAAGCGAGAGCCTTAAGCTTAATGGAACGTCACTCACTGTGCATGCACGGCCTTATCATGTCGCATCACTTGAAGTAACCACACCATATTGGGAGCCTCATAAGCGCCAATGTCACAATGCGGGCCGATAGGTCGATGTACGCCGCGCCCATCAGTGGGTGGGCAGGCCGCGCCATCTCCGGCGTTGATGGCAGGGCTGCCGAACAATAAGGCCATGGTTGGGATTGCCTGTCCAGGCGAATTTGCCTGCACCGGCCCAAGCATC
>CAIQQO010000438.1 GCA_903873965.1 uncultured bacterium | reverse complement strand
TGGCCGAAGACGCGCAATCACTGGGTGTCCTTAAACGGAAGCGTAAACCAAAACGACCTGAACCGGAAGAAGATTACCTTGACAGGTACATGAAATCCTTAACTTGTGACTGATGCACTTAGAGAGGTAGGTGCCGATAAAAGTTCCTTGACCCAGTTACGTAAAATGATCAACCAAAAGTACAAGGCACAATAAGGTATTAAAGTGGATAAACTAGATTCTGCGGATATCAGTCCAGATTATGTCGCTCAGTGCTTTATCGAGATGATAGTTAGCCAAGCATATCAAGGCTCAATTAAAGCAACTATTGATTTTCTTCAAACAGATTTCAAGCCTTCAAAACAGATTAAAGACTTAGCCAGATTACATGAATGGTATAAGCAACTTGATAGGAAAGAGCAGAATAGGGTAAAAGAACTTGTCGGTGTTGTTGCGGAGATGTCTATTTTCCATGTGTTAGCAATACTTGATGGTGTTGCTGGTAGCCTTATTGAGAATACACTCACAGAACTCTCGTTGCATATTGCTATATATGATAATAAGGAGGCCAAAGAAAAACGTCAACCAGCGATTGGCATAGATGTGCTACCTATTGACTTGCCAAATGGTTTTCTGCACGATCTTTTTCAGGAGGCAATCTTTACACCAAAACCAAAGAAGTAGTCCGCAGGAAAACGTTTGACATCCGAATACGCACGACCCGTGGAATGCCAACGCAACAACCAGTTGGGGCTACGATATGTGTGGGCGCGTGATCAGCGAAAGCCGCACGATTGTCGGGTGGCTGGATATGAAAAGGATGGTTCTTTCACTACCTTGACAGGTTACGATGACGCAGACCGTGTAGTGACGACGACACGACCGAACGGAGAAGTTGCGACGACCACTTACAACCTCGCCGGGAAGCCCTACAGCCTGCAAGGCGCCACTGCTTACGTGGTCAGCGCTAACTTATAGCGCGCTGGGGCAGATCACCGCCCGCATGGCCGGCAATGGCATCACCACCAGCTACACTTATCGCACCGACAACTTCCGGTTGCAGCGCATCCAGGTAGGCGCGAGCGTATTGGATCGCCAGTATAGCTATGACCCAGCCCGCAACATCACCTCGATCAAAGATGCACTCAGCGGCGTGAACCTGAGCTTCAGCTACGATCCGCTCGACCGGCTCACCGGCGCCAGCGTCGCGTTCACCTAGACATACGCCTACAGCGCCGACGGCAACATGACGAGTAAGGCCGGGCTGACCTACAGCTACACCGACACTCTGCATCGCCACGCCGTCATCGCACTGTCGGATGGGTCAGTGTACCAGTACGACCGCAACGGCAACATGACCACGCGCATTGAAGGCAGCGTGACCTACACCCAGGCGTGGGACATCCAGAATCGGCTGACGCAGGTTGTCAGCGGGAGCCAGGTGTCGCGCTACGAATATGACGCCGATGGCCGCATGGTGAAGAAGGTCGAGTCCACTGGCGTCACGCTGTATGTCAGCGAGGATTACGAAGTCATCTGGTCAACGCCGCCGGTGACCGCTACATCGACGTATACCCACAAGCTGTACTTCCCGATGATGGCAACAACACCGGGATGTCGGCGGACAACGCCCTGGTGCGGGTCACGTATCGGTTTAGTGCCTCAGTCCTTTTTAAGATTCCACAGACATGCCGTGGTGAAGTGTTACTGGTCGAGGGATGCAGTGAACTTGAATACGAATTTCGTGAAGTGATTGAGGAAAAGCACTTGGAGGGGCTGATATTCGAAGAGTTATGGAGCGGGTAATCCTGCTTTACTCCCAAAGTTGATGTTGCCCACACTTTCTTTGTTGGTAACCTGTACATTAAAGCTTCTCAGGTAGTAGTATAACGAGACTTGCTACCTGAGCACAGCAAGGACTCTGCTATTGTTAATTTGCGAAAAAACAAGCGGAGGCCTACCGTGCTCATACGTATTATCACGTTTTATTGCTTTTGTGACGACTTCCTGAAGGCGATTGAACATAGAGATGATCACCAAGCGATGATGTCTACTGCCGAGGTTATGACGGTCGCTTTTGTCGCAGCGGAATGGTTTGGAGGCTGCTTCGAATATGCGCGTAGATTCCTGCTGGGATATGCCTTGGGTGAGACCCACAAGCAGTTGAACCCTACGCAGGAATACATCGTCGATAGCATTCCGGTACCGGTGTGCGATAACATTCGGATCAGCCGTTCGCGCCTGTATCGTGGCGCAGCCTATCGCGGCAAAATCGCCAGTAAACGACGCTATTTCTATGGTTTGCGCATTCATCTGGTTGTCAGCGCCACTGGCCAACCGGTGGAGTTCGAACTCGCTCCTGGAGCCGTCGCCGACATTACCGGCTTCAGGTCATTTGATCTCGATCTCCCCGCTGGCGCGACTGTATATGCTGACAAGGCCTACACCGATTACCTCTGGGAAGATCTGCTCAAGGAGATCACAGACATCGATCTGACCGCCTTGCGTAAGTCCAATGCCACACGTGTCATGGATGGTTGCATTCGCTTTATCTGTCAACATACTCGCAAACGCATTGAGACGACTTTCAGCCAGATTGCTGCACGCTTTGGACGTTTCATCCGCGCCGTCACAGCACGGTGTTTTGAACTCAAATGCTTTCTGTTTGTGTGGAGTTATGCCATCTGATTTTTGGCTCGGTGGCAACTCCCGTTAAATAATCAAGCCACCCCACAGAAACTCGTCAAATCCAGGGGTGGGATGGCATCCTACCAACCAGGTTTCTGCCAGTTCATGCTTCGCGCCGATGCGCTTGAGTTTGGCCGCATCGGCAGCGACGGGGTGATATTTCACCTCCAGTCCCACCGGCTGCTGACCCGGGCGCGTTAGCACAAAGTCAACCTCGTAGTCATTCCCTTTGGCAAGATACGCCAGTTCGCCATAGGTTCGTAATTGGTTATGGACGGCGTTCTCGAAAAGCGCGCCCTCACCCGGATTCGCTACAAAAGTGTTCGCGATACCGTTATCACAGAAATACAGTTTTTTGCCGAGTGCAACGGCCTTGTCGGGGCTTGAGTAAGCCGGCAGGCGATAAATCACATACGTCTTTTCCAGCAAATCGAGGTACTCGGCCAACGTTGGGCGCGATATCCCGATGATCTGCGACAGTTTTGTCGCGTCCAGTTTATTCCCGATGCGCATCGCCAGAACCTTGAGCAATTGTTGCAGCTCTCCGATCTTGCGCAAGTCGGAGATGGCGCGCACATCGATGTTGATGTAGGAGTTCATGACGTCTTTGAGTATCTCTGTTCTAATCGACGCTTTGGATTCAAGCACGACATCCGGCATACCGCCATACTGCATATACTCGTCGTAATAGCTTTTCAACCGCGCATACTCATAGGGCACATAGCGCATGGTCGTGAGATTCGCTGCTTCCGTCTGTTCTGAGGCGCGCTGATGGGCGACGCCGCGAAAATCGAGAAACTCCCCAAAGCACAGCGGGTACATCTCAAAGACGATTTTGCGCCCTGCCAACGACTCTGTGAACAGATGCTTCAGGTAATACGAACTGGACCCGGTTAGTAGGAATTTGATCCCGTAATGGTCGTACAGATACTTCACCACGCTGGGTAGATTAGGCACATACTGAATCTCGTCAAGTGCCACGATCATCGGCTGGGCTGGATTGAGTCCACGGCTGCGCAGGAAGTTCAACACATTATCATAATTGGATTCCTGAAAAACGGCGCGTTGATCCAGGCGTTCCAAATCCAGATAGATTTTGTTTTGAGTCGGCGATTGTTCCAACAACCATCGTAACGTGGTGGTCTTGCCCACACGCCGCATGCCCGTGATCACCACGATGCGTTGATCTGCCAGTGTGGCCTTGATCGCTGGGAAAAGGGCGCGTGATGTAATTGCCATAACGCTATTTTACAGAAATAGCCTGTTTTTGTAAAATACTACTTTACAAAAACAGGCTTATTTGTAAATGACGCGTTAACTGAGCAGAAAGGGTCTCACCTGGCGCGCGTGATAACAGCCATTGTCTTGTTGACTGCTATCAGCTCAGCCATAATTTCGGCCTTGCACATACGGTCAGGCTGTGCAAGGCGAATTGAATGTCAATCCTTATTTGCCTATCGGGCGGCGCAGGTTAATCACCATCAGGATGACAACGCATCCTGCGATCAGGATTTCAGCCCAGAAGAACGAGATGAAGTCCATAAACGAGCCGATTCCCGGCGCGCCGGGGGAAGCGTTGCGAAAACCGACCAACGCAAACATCATGGAAGCCAGCCATGAGAACATGGACAGTTCCACCTTTCGCCCGCGCAGCATGACCGACAACGTAAGGGCAATCACGGTTAAAGCCATTAACCACATGAATACGATGATGGCAATGGCAACAGCCTTGGTGACGCTGGAGCGCGTGATCGTCGCGCCGATGTAGGCATAGGCGCCATTGGATTCTGCGTCTGGTTCTGCGTTAATGGCTACGCCTGAGATGGAGCCAAAGAACGTAAGCTGAATCGGGACAGATAGCTCCGACTTGTCTTCAGCCAGCGTCGTCGCATACAGATCCAACGCCGCGCTATGCGAGTCGAATGGATAGTCTGAAACCTGCCCGTCGTATAAGCTCAGCGTGATGTCTGAGGCGCTGAGGCGTTGCCCCTTTTTCAGAAGCACTTCGCCTTTGGTATCGCTGTTGGTGGTGATCTTGATGTCTTTCGTAACTGCAAGGCCGTCCTGCGACGCCAGATCGCCTTCGGGAGAGATCACCAGACGGACCGATATTTCGCCTTTGTTAAAATCGATGGATACCACTTTTGCCGAAATATTCAGCCGGTTCGCCTGAGTTTCAGCAGTTGCGCCGGTTGTTGTCAACGCCGATCGATTCTCGCCTTCTTGTTGATATGCATTCAGCACAACGACAAACAAGACCGCAAAGAGAATCAATCCTACGATTACGCCTACGATTTCTGTTGTTCTGCGTTTATTGTTCACGATATTTTCCTTTGTGTTAAGAATGTCCTTGATGAAAATTCAGGCACAAAAACGCCGCTTCTGCGGGGGCTGCAATCTCTGTTGCGCGCGCCCCTGTTGATCGAATTGGCCGATGTAAGCCAGCCTAGGGATGATTGGGTGTGTTGTTGCATGTACACATCATCGATGAACCGACAGATCTGATTTTTACATTACAAATGTCTTTGCGTTTCTTTACATTCACCTCCTGATTTGCAACTATCCACATGAACCTTGATGCAACAATTCGCCAGGGTAGCTTTGTTTGCATGTGAAACTGCCTGTTGTGTTACTGCCATAACACTATTCTATGAGTTTGTTGTTTTTTGCATAGTCGCTTCAAAGCAAGCGTTCAGGAGACTGGTGATGAGGATTGGGAATAAAACCGCAATTTCAATTCCGGAGGGGCGAAGCATTGCCACACACAACCATGTGTGCCCTCATGTCGTTGGCAATGCTTCGCCCATACACCACACGAAAACCTTGCGAAGGGGCTTATGCGGGCGAGTTACACCGGTAGCGCGTATGACGCTTGATGAACGTAGCGTTGCAGCCCCAGTGTGAGCGTGATCTCCGTCGCCGGGGGCAGGTGCACGCGCACGTGGTTATCGTTGATCTCGCTCGTCGCCGTTTCGGGCAGCGGGTCGGGCGGGTAATACGGGCTGGCGCCGTACTCATATTTCGCTTCAGCGCCGGGGTAGCGACTGGCCGGCGCGCGCCGCGTGTATTGCGCCGTCGTAAAGCCATGCTCGCCAAAGCTGCCTGCCTGCACCAGCACGTTGCGCGCTTCCAGGGCGCTGGTGTTGACCAACGTGATCGTCACCTGTTCCGCCGTCACCTGCGTGACCAGCGCGCTGACATCGGGCGGCAGGCCGGGGCGATTGCGGTCGGCGTCGAAGTGACGCAACGGCGCGATCAACAACCCGCCGTTGTAGATGACCTGCGGCGCGCCCAGCGTCAACTGAATCAACGCCTCGGTCGTGATCGGGTTGTGCTCCTGCCAGTGATGAATCGACACGCGACTGAAATCGGCGGTGTCCTCGCGAATCTGGTCGAGATGCCAGTGCATCATGCCCAGTGCCTGGCGCATGGCAACCTCGGGATAGTCGGGGTTGCGGCCTGCCAGAAACTCGACCCAGGGCTGCTCGTGGCCGGCGTCTTCCTTATCCTTGAACGCGAACATGCGCCGCCAGTCGTAGCCGCTCTTGTCGCGCAGTTCGAGCAATGTCGACCAGTCCGCCGGGTCACCGCTCAATGCCCACAGCGCCGCCGGATAGACCGGCGACATCGGTTGATGGTCGAACCAGCCGTTGTCGCCATAGCGATACGGCACCACGAAGGTTTCATCGCTGCCGGCCTCGTTGAGTGCGTACTCCACGTTCAGCCAGTGCTGGCGCAGACTCATCTGCAGGTCGAGGTAATGGCGCATTTCGCCCAGCGCCATGATGCGCGCCTGCTGCCCGCGCGCCAGCTCCAGGTGTTGCCGATCGTTTGTGAGCAACAGGCAGGTCTGCCCGGCGCACAACGCCGCTGCCTGCATGTTATAAAAGCCATGCGGCCAGTTCCACCCGTACAGCCCGCCATACCACTTGCCATCGACATACTCGCCCACTGCGCCGGATAATCCGACGTTGTCGGGCATCAATCCGCCGTTAGCCTGTGCGCGTTCGCGCCAGCCCTCTACGTAGTGCAAAATCCAGCGCTTGTACTTCTCGTCGCCTGTCAGCAGCGCGGCGTTGCCGATCAGCGTCGACACGCCCAGGTTCGCGCCCACGTCGCCCTTGCTGTACGCGCGTTCCATCGCCTGTCCCATGCGCCGCGCATTGGCGGGGTCTTTCAAGTCCTCGATCTTGTCGATGCCCGGCACGTTCTGGAAAGGCAGGCCATACACCGACATGCCTTTGCTCCAGCC
>CAIQQO010000437.1 GCA_903873965.1 uncultured bacterium | reverse complement strand
TGGATATTGGGGTTTTGTGTGGGCGTCGTCCGGGGCGAAGCATTGCCAGGAAATCTCATGTAGGTTGAGATTCGTGCGGCAATGCTTCGCCCCTACGAAGATTCGGAACGGATTCGGATTCCGAATCCGTTCTTCTTTACGTTTTACGTTTCACGTTTTACGTCTCACGTCTCACGCTTTCAGCGTTTTTTCAATAGCAGCGACGAGTGTCGCGTCTTCGGGCGTGGTTTTGGGTGAAAACCGCGCCACAACGGTGCCGTCTTTGCCCACCAGGAATTTCTCGAAGTTCCAACTGATCGGGCCGGCCGGCTCGACCGTCGTCAGCTTCGCGTACAGCGGCGCGGCGTTGGCGCCGTTGACCTCAATCTTGTTCAGGATCGGGAAGGTCACGCCGTAGTTGAGCGTGCAGAAGCTCTGGATTTCCTGCATCGTGCCGGGTTCCTGAGCGCCAAACTGGTTGCACGGGAATCCGAGCACCACCAGGCCATTGTCTTTGTACGTCTGGTGTAGTTTCTCCAGCCCGGCATACTGCGGCGTAAGCCCGCACTTCGAGGCGACATTCACCACCAACACCACGCTGCCGCGGTAAGCGCTCAACGGCTTCTCGCTACCGTCGGCCGTCTTCACTTTGATATCCAATACATTCACTGCCATGATTTTCAAACCTCTTTGCCGCATTGAATCATGTGTTGCTTAGGCTAGGCTGAGACTTCGCACCAATCGCTACTATTGAATTGTCAGCACCACCTGTGCCTTGTCCGCGCTGCTGTTGCCGGAGATGCCGATCACCTGCAAACGTATGGTGTAGGTGCCGGGTGGCAGCGAGTCGGTATGCAGTTCCATCAACGTACCGTTCACTACAGGCTTGTTGAAATCCGCAATGTGTCCCCACGCGGCGCCGTTGCCTGCCTGGAACTGGTAGCGTGCGAAGCCCTGCCCCGCCGCGGTGCCGGTGAATACCACCACGTTGCCGCGCCCGACCTTAAGCCCGCTTGCCGGTGACAAAATGCACACGTTGGCGCTCGGACAGGTCGCGCTCGACCGGATCGCCGGCGTTACTGCAGTCCCTGTGCTTTGCGTCACAGCGGTGCTGCTGATCGATTCGCCCACGCCCGTCGTGAGTACCCATATGCCACAGCGCGCTGTCTTGAACTCGAACACCGTCGCCGGGATGTCGACAACAACGCTGCCCGCGCCAAAGTGGTTGTCGATGATGTCTTGCGTGATCGTTTGCTCTGCCCAGTAACAGTTCATATCCAGGCTATTCGAGCGCCACCGCCCCGGCGCCATGTCCAACCCGATCACATAACTGCCGGAGCGCTTGGGCGCGCGTTGCTGTGCCAGCGAGAGCGCCGGCAGGTTGTTGGTGTCAATCATCGTCCACACGCCGCAGCCCTTGGTGTAGAACTCGAAATCGTCTGCACGAATCGTGACCACAGTGCCGGCGTAGCCGATTTCGTTGTCATTAATGTCCTGCGTCAGGTCATAACGAGCCCAGTAGCACGACGAACTCAGGCCGTTCGACTTCCACACGCCCGGTGCTATGTCCAGCCCCACCACGTAGTAGCCATCTTTCTTGGGCGCCACCTGCTGCGCAACGGGAAGCGCCGGCAAGTTGTTCGGGTCGAGTGCCGTCCAACCGCCGCACCCGCTCGAATTGAACTGATAGTCTGACGCCTGGATGGTGACGACGCCGCCGGAATAGCCGAAATGGTTGTCGATGATGTTGCCGTTGTCATCACTGCGCCGCCAGTAGCACCAGTAACCTTTTCCGTTAGAACGGTAGGTGCCCGATGGCAGACGCTGGTTCACCAGATAGGTGCCATCAGGAAACGTCTGCGGTGTCGGTTCGGCCCCCGCCGCCGGCGCACTGAAGGCCGCGACTGAGAGGATCACTCCGGTCTTGACGAGGATAACGGCGAGCTTCTTGGCAATGGTCATGGTACTCCTTGGGAAAGGTTGTCAATAGAATATTACGACACGAATACGATACACCTAATATATTACGAATTTTCATAGCGTTATGCTGGCAACCGCCACACGATCATCTGGCTCGCCGCGCCGATCTGGCCGCGCACGCCGCTGCCGTTCTTCGCCTGCATCTTCAGGGTGTAGGTCGTGCCGCTGTTGCAGGTCGTCGTCGCGCCACGGGTCATGCCGCGCGACCCCGCGCCGCCATCGGCCACCAGGTTGGCCTGAAAGAGCATGACGCCGTTCACCTGAATCTCCACCGTGATGGCATCGTTGTTGTTCGATGGCGCTGTCCCGGCGTACTGGTTCAACACCGGCAACGCCAGAATCAGCAGCTTCTCGCTGTAGGCGGGCGTGAAGGTCACACTCACCCCCGGCACGTCCTGCAACCCGGTGTTCAACGTCAAACCCGCCGTGGCCTGCGTCACCGCCACGTTGCTGAAGGCGGCGGCATGTACGCCATCCAGCCGATCCGCGTTCAACCCGGCCACCCACTGCCCGCTCGTGTTGGCGCCGAGGGTGAAGGGCGCCTGCGCGGTCGTCTCGTTGTCGAAGCTGTGCGCCACGCGGATGACGGTGGCGCGGTCGGTGGTGACGACGATGGCCGGGTCGATGCCGGTCGAAGCGTCAAAGCCATCGCTCAGCGCGAGCGCACCCGCGCCCATGCCCTCGTTGACATAAATAGGCGCGGGTGCGTCGCCGGACATCGACACCAGCACGCCCCGCAACTCGGCAAGGTCGGTTTGCATCGTCGCCAGGGCTGCGGCGGTCGCCTGTTCGATCACGCCGATCTGCGCGGCCAGTTCATCCAGCCGGCTGTTGTTAGAGTACATCACATCCTCCTTATACAAGCACCTGTGCATCGTCGTGAGGCGCGCGCCGCGGGGCCGGGCTGCTGATCACCTCGCGCGC
>CAIQQO010000436.1 GCA_903873965.1 uncultured bacterium | reverse complement strand
TTGTCATTGTCGAGTATCGACTTCTTGATGTGCTGCATGATGTCGTCACGACTGACCCGACGACCAGACAGGCTGGGCGACAGGTCCGCCAGAACATCCCAGATGGGCCGATTCGCAACGGCCTCCCATCGCAGCAAGGTCAAATCCTGCAGCGCCTTGTTCCATTCCTGTATTTTTCCGTCTTCATCGACCAGCAGGATACCCTCGGCGGACTGGGAGATGATGCTGTGGTACTTGCGCTCGCTTTTCCGCAGCAATTCCTCGGCCTGTTTGCGCTCGTTGATATCAGTGTGCGTGCCAAACATCAGCAGCGGCTGGCCATCGGGCGTGCGGGTGATGACGCGGCCACGGGCATGAACCCATACCCAGCCGCCATCCTTGTGCCGCATCCGGATTTCACAGTCATAGTACGACAGTTCGCCGGCAAAGTGCCTCTCTAGCAGATGGCTGGTTTTCTGCAAATCATCGGGATGGGTCAGTGTTGCCCATGTCTTGAAGCTGACCGGCGCCAGATCGTCCAGTGTATAGCCGATCATCTGCGACCAACCTTCGTTGAAGGTGGTTTCACCCGTCTGAACGTTCCATTTCCACGTGCCGACACGCGCCCCATCAATGAAGCCTTCTAACTGCTGATTGGAATCGCGCAAGGCGTCTGCGCCCCGCTTTTGTTCGGTGATGTCACGAAATGTCGCAACAACCCCGTATGGTACTGTCGCCCCGGGCAGGATCATGGGTTGCGTGTTGATCGATATCCAGGAGTGCTCAGGTCCGGGTTTACGCACGCCCATGATGATGTCGGTTAAAGGTTGTCCGTCCTGCAATGTGCGCATGGCCGGATGGGCTTCGCCGGGGAAAGGCGATCCGTCCTCATGCACCGCGCGCCAACGAGGGTCAACCGAAGATAGACCCATGAGTTGATCTTTCGTGAGTCCCAGGATGCGCTCGGCGCTGGGATTAGCCATGATGATGGTGCCGTCGCTTTGATGGACCACGATGCCCTCGGAAATCGTCTCGATGGCCGCGCGGAAGAGCAAGCGGCGTTCGGTGATGTCGATGAGGGTAATCTTGCATTCCTGTCCACCCGGCGCAGCCATGCCTGAGAGTTGCACATACTGGCATTGGTGATGGGGTTGTCCCAGTGCCACCTCGCAAGCTTGTTTCGCGTCATTGGCAAACGCGCGTGCAATAAAGGCGTTCACCACGGCCCGATCCGGCATGGCTACTAACGACGCCAACCGACGTCCTATCAGATCGGCGCGGTTGACTTCGAGCATAGTGGCACCAGTCAGATTGGCCTGCAGGATGATGCCGAGGTGATCCAGTAGCAGATACCCCACCGGCGCGAAGTCGAACAGGTCACTGTAGCGCTGTAGCCCGGTTTCAACCTGCGCGCGCGCTTGTTTCAGTTCCTCGTTCTGCATTTCAAGTTCAATCTGGTGGACTCGCAGCTCGTGGATGAGGCGACTGGCATCGACTTCAGACAACGTGGTGACAAAAGGCGGATGTGATGCCAAGCGTTCTTCCGCCAGTCGACGTAGT
>CAIQQO010000435.1 GCA_903873965.1 uncultured bacterium | reverse complement strand
GTGTCATTGTCGCAAGGGCGTGCCGCGCGGAGCGACATTGCCATGTTGTCTCATGTAGGTTGAGTCTCATAAGGCAATGTGGCTCGGCATGCCCCTGCGATGATACGGATTCGGATTCCGAATCCGTTCTTCTTTACGTTTCACGTTTCACGTTTTACTGTAGGCTCATCAGCGGCATGTAGTAGGTGTACAGCGCCGGCAACGCCAACGCGGGGATGTCGAGCGCCACAAAGCCGGTCTGCGCCGAATTGCCGCGGAAGTCGCCCCAGGCAATGGCATCGGCGTGCGCCACGCCATACTCGCGGAACACATACACCTTGCTGTTGAACGCGCCCACAGCCACTTCCACCATGCGGTCGCCATTCAGGTCGCCGACGGTGGGTGATGAGACGACCCAGTCGCCGACATCCTTCGGATAGCCCGAGATGAGCGCACCATCATGGTTATAGGCGTACAGCCCCTTGTAGCTGCCGATGATCACTTCAGGGTACCCGTCGCTGTTGATGTCAGCACCCGCCACTGAGGAGTACGTGGTGGCCTGCATATCAACCGGCCAGCCTGCCGCCTGCGTGCCGTCGCCGTGAATGGCATACACCTTGCCGGAAATGGTGCTGATCACCACCTCAGGATTGCCGTCGCCATCCAGGTCGAAGACCGCGGGTGAGGCCACAATCGGCGCTCCCAGGTCGATCGGGAAGCCGGGCAGGGGCAGGCCGTTGCCCGTCCAGCCGTACAGCTTGCCGTCGCCTGAGCCGACAATCACATCGCGGTGGCCGTCCTTGTTCAGGTCAACAATCACGGGCGAACCATATACCCAGTCGCCCGTCGAGCGCGGCCACAGCACCGACACGAGTGTGCCGTCCAGGTGCCACGCAAACACTTTGCCGCTGGTCGAACCCACCACAATCTCCGGGGTGCCGTCGCTATCGAGGTCGCCCACGGCCGGGGTGGAGTTGAGGATAACGCTGCCAAAGGTGTCCGATATCGCGCCCGTGCTTTGTGGCCAGCCCGGCTGTTCCACGCGCAGTGGGCTGAAGACATGCACGTTGCCGGCATTGTCCTGGAACACGATGGACAGGCCGTTAATCGCGGGCAGCTTGATCAGCGCCGGCGTAGACTTGATCCCTGCGCCGACATTCAACGGGAAACCGGAAACCACATCGCCTGTATCGGCGTACCAGGCGTACAGCTTGCCGTCGCCTGAGCCAATCACCACGGCCACGCGCCCTTCGCCAAGCAAGTCGCCGGCGGCGGGTGAACTGCGCACGCCGCTCGTGCCGACGCTGTGCGTCCAGCGCGTAGAGCCGTTCGGATTCCATGCGGTGACATCACCCGACTGCGCCGCGGCGACAAGCACCTTGCCGTTGTGCGTGCCGGAGATATCCAGGTTGACGATCAAGGGCGACGCGAACACACTCCCGGTGGTCGTCTGCGGCCAGCCAGCCAGCACAGAGGTGCTGCGCGCGCCGGCAAGCATGCCGACGCCACGGTTGGCGGCCAACGGCAGCTTGTACGTCGTCCACAGGTCTGCCGGATTGGGCGACAGGAACCAGTTCGAATTTAACGTGCCGCCGCTGGTGATGTAGGCGGAATATTGCGGGTAGGCTGTCCAGATGGCGCGCTCTTCCAGCGGCCAGTTCCAGCTATGTGCAAAGCTCTGCGCCAAAGGCAGGTCGCGCTGGTACAGCGGGCTGGTCGAGATGCCCACCTGCTGGCTGTTGCCGATATTGCCGGGCAGCATCAGGTGGATGCTGGCCTTCGTGTCTTTGACATAGATCCACGGGTCAAACGGCGGCAGCCCCAGCGTCGTCAGCGTGTTGGAGGCGGGCGACGTCGGTGTGATCACCACGCGGGTGTACGGACCGCTGACCCTCGTTGTGCTGGTGTATGTGTTCGATGTGAACGTGCCACCGTTAGGCGGCAGGATGTACGTGGTGCTGGTGAAGATGCTGGTAGAGACGGTGCCATTGCTCGTGGTGATTAGCTTGCGCGACATCAGCGCCCCGGCGGCTGTGAACTGCTCAACCAACACAGTCGACTTGCCGACCAGCCCGACGGTCAGCGTCATGGCGTGGTCATAGAAAGCGCCGCGCGCCTGTGCAGTAAAGATCGTCTCGATCCGCGTCACGGTGGTGCCGCTGATGTTGATCGCCGCGTCTTCCGACACCACAAAGTCATTCGTGTCCCAGTCGCTCCAGCCGGCGCCCTTGACGTCCTCATAGGCCAGGATGGTGCGCTGTGGCGCGAGGGCAATCGCCTTGCTGCCGCTGGTGGAACAACTCGTGCTGCCGCTGCGAGACGAGAAAGCGGTGTAATAGACCGGCGTCGTGTTCGTGATGCCGGTGTCGACGAACAAGGTGGCATGATTGGTGATGCTCGTGATCACCACGCCATCGCTCAGCTTCGTCGGATACGTAATCGGCGAGCGCGCAATCTGCAACTGGTCGATGGTCGTGATCGGATTCGTCCAGGTCAGCCGGACAGAACCTTCCTGCGTGATCAACGGCGTTGCGAGCAGGTTGGTAATCGCTGAAGCGCTGACGGCGGCCTGTGTCGGGTTGTTGAGCAGCCCGGCGCTGGGCGTGCCGGAAACCCAGTCATCTTTCTTATCCGTATCAGCCACGATGCCGCTGTTCAGTTTGCGGTTCATCGATTGGCCCGAGGGCGCCGGCGTGACGTTGTTGTTGTCCCAGTTGGTTGACGAAATGGCCAGGTCGAGATCGCCGCGATTGACCACGTTGCTCGTCGCGTCCCAGCGCATGTAATCGAGCATGCTGGATGCAATGCGCAAGCTGGAATTGAACAAGGCCACCTGATCATCCGCCTGGTTGAGCGCATTGAGAGTGCCCGCGCCCGCATAGAACTGCTTCAGACTGCCAGAGGTGTCATCCACCCCGGCGGACAGATGCACCACCGCGTAACTGTTGCCCGTCAGCGCCGGTGTGCCCTTCGGGAAGGTGTACAGCGTGCCGCTGTGGTTGGTCAGTTCAAAACCGGCCAGTTGAATCGCTGAGCCGCCGTTGTTGTACAGCTCGATCCATTGATCGCCTGAGCAGCCCGGCCAGGTCATGACTTCATTGATGAGCAGGTTGGTCGACTGTGGCGCTGCATTTAGCGTCACCGCGGCCACCACCGTGTTGTTGCTGTTGTAGGACTGTTCCTGGTCATCCTTGCCCGACACGCTTGCGCTAGCTTCGACCAGGTCGCCTTCCTTGGCGTCGTCCTTTACCTTGGCTGTGACTTCGGCATCCAGTTCCGAGTTGTCGTTAGGTGCCAATCGGGGGGCGCGCCACGGGCCGATCGGGCTGAGCAAGGCTGAACCGAGCGTGCCGCTCAGCGACCAGGTCAATTGTGTGCTGCCATTGGGCAGCAACAGTTGCGTGGGCGTGATGCCGGCCAGCAGGCTGGCGGTCTGGTAGGTGCCGGTATAAACCAGCCCCGGCGGCAGGATGATCGTCATCACGGGCTGATACAGCGTGCTGTACTTGTTCAGGCCAACCACGTGCAGGGTGACGGTATCGCTAGGCTGATAGCTGCTATGATCCAACTGCACTGTAAGCGTCGGATCGGGGCGCAACACGCCGGTGGCATAGGCCATCCAGTTGTCGTCCCAGTTCGAGTTAAAGACACTCACCGGCGAATCCGACTCAATAATGAGATACGGGTTCTCGGGATGCGCCAGGTTGGAAAGGACGCCCGGCGCTGAGCCGTTGTGCAGTTCCATCCACTGATCGCTGTCGAGCGTGACATCGTGGTAGCTGTACTGCGGGATCGTGAATGAGCGGTAGAAGCGCCCGGTCATCACTTCATTAATGACCACCGAGCCGGTCAACGAACCGGAGGCGCCATTCGCCACGCCCGGCGAGCCATAGAAAGAGCCGATATTACTCGCGTTGGCGGCGTTGAACTGCGCGCTGTCGCGGACGTTCAAGCTGGTAAAGGGCTGGTTCGGGTTGGCGCGCTCCATCGCATAAATCACGCCGTGATTGCCCCAGTTGGTGTCGGTGTAGACCACGCTGTCGATGAGCGATGCGCCGTTGTACAGGCTGAGATTGTCCGCCTTGTTCTTGATGCGGAAGTCGCCGGTGGTATCACCGTACACATAATCTGCCGTCGCGCCGGTGCTGCGGGCATGGTATTGCAGCAGATAAACGCCGCCCGACGGGATCGTGCTGCCTGTGGGCAGAAACACCGTCTGGCCCGCGCTGTTGGTCACCTTCCAGTCGGTCAGGTCAACCGACTGATTCGTGTTGTTATACAACTCGATATATTCGCC
>CAIQQO010000434.1 GCA_903873965.1 uncultured bacterium | reverse complement strand
GTTTCCTCCGACGGAATCTGGCGAATAACTTCTCCGGTTTCGGAATCCGTCATCCTTACTACCACGGTACCTGCGTCCATGCTGAATTGCAGACTCCGGTTCGACTGCTGCATGGCCCTGTTAATTTCATCCACAGCCTTTGTCAATTGCTCGGAAGAAACTTGCTGGGCAACAGCGGACCTCGTCGCAGCCTGTGGCGGCTCAGCTGCCGCGCCACGGCCTACCTGGACATTCTGGGCAGCAACCACTACCTTGGACGCATCATCGCTTCCGCGCGCGACCGCCTGGACATCTTGGCCCTTGCCGCTTGCACTCTGGATGATCATCTTGCGTCTCCTTTGCACATTCTATTCATACCAACCAACCCAACCATTCAAACCGAACAGACTAAACGTTGCGGGCTGAACCGTTTACCCGTACTTGTGGACAGCCAACTCCGAATACTGGTTTTCTTGTGCCATGTCCAGGCCTCGAGACTTACAACTCGCGACCTGGAATCGCTGGCATCAAGTCAGTTCAAGGTGGCCAACCGCCTGTTATTTCAACAGGGTAAGTACGCTGTTCGGGAGTTGGTTGGCTTGCGCAAGCATCGCAGTACCGGCCTGCTGCAGAATCTGGTTGCGGGTCATGTTGGTGGTTTCAACTGCGTAATCGGTATCCATGATCCGGCTATACGCGGCCGAGGTATTAACGGATTGGACGCCTAGATTTGCCACCGCGGATGCCAAGACCACCATGTCCGCGCCATAGCTTGCACGAGCGGTAGTCATCGAAGTAATCGCGTTGTTGATGTTCGCTATCACGCCGTCGGCGGTGTTCGTTCCGACTGCGCCGATGCCAGTATAGGTGCCACCATCCTTATTAACCACTACCGTACCCGTAGCTCCTGCCAGACCCAAGATCCGGGTGTTTTCTGCAATCAGTTGCGTGGTTTCGACACCAGTTGCCGTACCACCCGCCTGAACCGCGATTTCACGCAGGCGCTGCAAATTCTCAATAACCTGGGCATGGTAGCCGTCATTGATCTGAGCTGTCGAAATGCCGTCGTTGGCGTTGCGCATCGCCATATTGGCGCCGCGAACCGTACTGTCATATGCAGTTGCGTTCACGAGACCGGTAGGATCGTCCTTGCCGCTATTGATGCGCAAACCGGAGGACAAGCGCTCCATGGCAGTCTGCAGGGCACTACTTGACTTGGCCAGGGCATGCTGGCCGAACAGGGATGCTACGTTGGTGTTAATGACTTGTGCCATGATGATTCTCCTATGACGGCGTTTGCGATATTGACGGCACCAGGGCCATCACCTTCGGTTTGCCCCGGACAATGAGGGCGATTACCTGCGGATGAATCCCTTAACGGTCTGGTCCGCGGAAACTTTAGTCGGTCGATCCCTCTCTCTTTCACTGATGCAGTTGCTTGGTCAGGAGTCAAGCGCCACCGCGAGGTAGAAACAGCAGGCTAGACAATTGTATATTTGGCAGACATCGTACTTTTTGGACCGTGGGGAATCCCAAAATGCCCTACGCGCAGGGGCATGGGAACCTTTCGTCCGGTTGCATCGGCGAGCAGTTAAAGATTCAGCAGCGGTTTCCGTTATAGTTGGCCTAGAGGAGCAATACAAGCATGGCTATCACCCCATTGGTTACATCTGGCGGCATCGCTTCCGGACTGGATGTGAACGGCATCGTAAGCAAGTTGATGGCGCTCGAACAACAGCCGCTGACCACGCTAGCCAACAAGGAAGCCGACTACAACGCCAAACTGACCGCCTATGGCTCAATCAAGGGCGCGTTATCTAACCTGCAAACCGCGGCCAAGGCCTTGGCCGCAACTGGTACCTTTACCGGAAATACGGCATCGGTGTCAGACACAAGCGTGCTGGCGGCGTCGGCATCGAGCACAGCCGCGGCCGGGACCTATAACCTGAGCGTCACCCAACTGGCGACGGCCCATACCGTCCGCAGCACCACCAACTATGCTGCGATCACGGACACTTTTAACACCGGCACGCTAGCCATCTCGATAAACGGCGGCACGGCGGTCAACGTCACCATAGACAGCAGCAACAACACTCTGGCGGGGATCAGGCAGGCCATCAACAACGCCAATGCCGGGGTTACCGCAACGATCGTAAACGACGGCACGACGAACCGTCTGTTGCTGAGCTCCAAAACCAGCGGTTCGACGGGTGCGATCGCGGTGACTGCTGTCGACTCGGGCAGCGGGGGAACCCATGCCCTTTCAGACCTCGATTCCGCCAGCTTGTTTCAGACGCAGGCCGCGAGCGATGCCCAAGTGACCATCAACGGACTGACCATTACCCGGTCGTCAAACACCATTACCGACGCCATCGAAGGCGTAACATTGAATCTTTCCAAAGGCACGGTCGCGTCGCCTGGCAATGCGATTCTTGCCGTCACCAGAGATACGGGTACAACTACCGTCGCCATAAATAGCTTCGTAACGGCATACAACACCGCCATGGGTCTGTTGAAAGCCGATACCGCATATGATGCTGCCAACAAGAAAGCAGCGGTACTCAATGGCGACAACACAGCACGCTCACTCCAATCCGATTTGGCCAGCCTGTTGTGGACCAGCGTAACGGGAGTCGCCGGCGGTATCAGTACGCTGTCCGATATCGGCATCAGCCGCCAAGCTGACGGGACGCTTGCTACCGACAGCACCAGATTGGCTGCTGCACTGGCGGACCCGACGAAGGACGTCAGCGCACTGTTTTCGCAGACCACCAGCGGCAATCAAGGGATAGCAGTGCGGTTCAAGACACTGCTCCAGTCGGCTGTCGAATTTGGGGGCCTGATCAGCGCTCGCACCGACGGCATAACGAATTCGATTAAGAGCCTTGGTACCACGCGCGATGCGCTGAATTTGCGCCTTGCACGAATCGAGACACAATACCGTTCCCAATTCACGGCGCTTGATTCACTGATTGTCAACATGCAAAAGACAAGCCAGTACCTTACTCAGGCGTTCAGCTCGATGACGGCTAACAACAAATAGTTAGGAGGGTCACATGTCTTTTGCTCCTACCAGTGCGGCACAAACCTACGCCAATGTTGGCATTGAGACCGGCGTTGCGTCAGCCGACCCACATCGCCTGATCCTCATGCTGTACGACGGCGCACTGCTGGCCATCGCCACTGCCGAGAACGCCATGCAGCAGGGCCACACCTTGGACAAGGGGCAGGCGATATCCCGCGCCATAGACATCATCGCCACCGGACTCAGGGCCAGCCTCAATTTCTCGGCAGCCGACGAGCTGGCCAGCCGGCTGGCCGCGCTCTACGACTACATGGTGACCCG
>CAIQQO010000433.1 GCA_903873965.1 uncultured bacterium | reverse complement strand
TGGTGGCTACGTCGGACAAAAATGCTCGTGGACCGAGTGTAAGACCTGAATTAGCAGGCAGTTCGGGTGGAAGCGAGAACTTAGTGGTGCGCACATGTGCGCACTAAAAAGGTAGCAGTGACACCGATCCACTTGTCCCGATAGACGCCTATAAGATCGGCTGTTCACCAATCGGCGTAGCGCTAATCGAGCGCGCCGTGGTTTGGATATTCGAACAGCCGAACTACTCAAAAACGCTGACAAATGTTTTGGTGCGTGGGCTACCATCGAATTCCAGAACTTAACGCCGGATGGCAAACCGCGTTTCGGTCAGATGAAAGAGGCCGGGCGCGAGGATTTCGATAAAGAAGACGAATAAAGCGACAGTGAGAACGGGCTATATCTCGCCGGCCAGTCGTCTTCGGCAGGTGAGTATCGGATAAGCAAAAAAACATCGACAGGTATATCCGCATCAGCCCAGGTTTCGTCACTCGTTTCGGCGGGAAAGCGTAGTCATGCGGACACCATGCAAGTAGCTTCCTTCGGGAAGAAGCCGCCATCCCTTCTGGGTGGGCGGAGAGTCATTATGTCGGACAAGAATGCTCGTGGACCGAGTGTGCGCCGAGCCGCCTGAATTAGCAGGCAGTTCGGGTGGAAGCGAGACGGCTCGGTGTAGCGGTGCGCACATGTGCGCACTAAAAGGTAGCAGTGTGAGTGTGGCGGACGAAAGTGTGAATTTCAAGAAGGCATTGCTGCAAGTGCGTGGCAAGGAAGTCCTGGCCGATGGCGTTGTAATCGCCGTAGCCAGAGATGAGGTCATCGCGGCGGTGATTGCTGATCGGGTCAGCGGCGTTTATGACATTGATGAAGCGGCAGAATATTGCGGAATGGTTTCCGCCACGATCCGGTATCACATCTACCAGAGCAGGATGTTGGCGGCTGACGGCAGTGTGGGCATGAACAATTTCTTCTTTCGCCGGACGCTCGATCGATTCATGCGCGAGCGCCGGTCGCCTGGTCGGCCCGGCGATGAGGTCGAGCTGAAAGCCGTCGTCACCACAGGCAATCAGGCTCTTAATCGGACCACGGTTCGTAGCGCGATTGTTGGCAAAACTTCAAATTCACCACGAGGTTGAAGCTCATGAGGATATTTTCTGTGCGCGCCAGTAGAGGAACAACATGGCGCATCTAAAGAAGACGGTACAGACAACGCTATTCGGTGAAGCGGATATTCCGTTCGAACTGGTATCGACCAGGCTGTATTTCACGCCGGAAGCAGGTGAGGACGAGTTGCCGGTCAGACAAGAGTCGATGGCAGCTTGTCGCGTATGTGCAGATACAGGAGTTGTGGCAGTGGACGGGGAGCCGCGATTTTGCACCTGCAAAGCTGGAAGTATTGCAAGCCGGACGGCCGGATTACTGGTGGGGACATCGGAGCAGGAAGGAAAAAATGGACGATCGCAAGTCGAGGACGACAACAAAACCAACGAATGAATTAACAACGATTACAGAAAAAGCCTTCAACGGCGAAATCATCACAACTGTTCGCTATGGAGTTACGCTGGAAGCCCGATTTTATGGCAAAGACGGACAGCGCAAGGCTGCGCTCTATCTGAATGCAGTAGAGATCGCAGCTTGCGCAGACAACTATTCGATTTAGTTTTAAGGGGAACAGAAATGAATTATTATGACAAGAGTCGCGCCGTTTGCGCGATTGGCGAAGCCTTGTGCCGCAAAGGTTGGACGTTAATTGGTTACAACGAGGACAAAAGCGACATGATGACCGACTATTACCACCCGGCGTCATGGGATGGCGTGGCGACGAACAACCTGTTGCCCGGTATCGTTGTCTGTGTTGGTGTTTACGGAGCGGAAAAGAGTGGCCAGGAAGAGATCGGTTCACGTTCGGAGAAATTGACTGATTGTGATCGCTGCAGCGGGACCGGCATCGAGCCGGGAGCGCTGACTTATGATGAGGCGCGGTTAAATCCACATCTGCAACATTCAAATGTCAGCGCGTCGGCGCGCGGCGCGGTGTTGCTCTTTGGATCAAGTGTCGTATCGCCACTGGCCTATCTTGAAGACGGATCGCCGCGTTGCGATAAGTGCCACGGGCGCGGTCATAGCTTGAAGTCGGTCGATTATGTACGCTGGGTGTGGCCTGTGTTCCACGAGGTCACAAAAGGGATGGCGTGGCACGTCGAGATCAATGGCAAGGTGGCGTTCAGCGGCAAGGGGTTTGCAGGATGCGAGCGTGATTCTTATCAGGATCACAGCGCTGCTGATGCGGTTGCAAGCGAGATCGAGGGCGTAGCGCGACTTGCGATTGCGCGCTATGGCCCGAATGGCCATCCCGGCCATGGCCCGAATGGCCATCCCGGCCATGGCCCGAATGGCCATCCCGGCGATGGCGCGGGAACGAAGTCCTGGCTGATGGCGCAGACGGCCGTAGCAGCGACGATGCCTGTACCGAAGGCCGGCCAGTTAAGCACTCTGGACGGCATCACCGTTGAGCAGGAAGGCGACTGGACGTGGGTGAAGTTCCCTGGTGTGCCGACTGAAGATGTTCGCGAGGCGATCAAGACGCAGTACGGCGCGCGATTCAGCGGCAAGCGGAAGGCGTGGTATATCCGGCAGACGGTTGACTTGGATGCGGTTGCCGAAACGATCAGAAAGTCAATGCCGGTAAGTCAGGTGCAGCATGATCCTGTGGCTGTTTGAACTGAGGCGACGGCTGAGCGGATGGTATCCGTTCGAACGCAAATCCGAAGTGGCCATGAAGGCTACGGCCATGAGGCCGAAGAGGCCGATCCGCTGGATCTGGTCGCGAAAGCGCTGGTTGCGATCTATGGCCAGAACACCGCTGGCGGCGCTAACAACGTCGAGTTCATGTTCATGGACGAAGAGACCGGTGTTCCGTTCACCGTCACACTGACCCCATTTGGCGGCAAAAGCCCCGCGCAAATCAATAACGCACTGCGTGCTGCGTTGCAATCCGTTATCGCCAATCCGCAGCAGGATGGCGAGATTGCACACGACGTATTGCACCGGTTTGGATACAAGGATTGTTAAAAAATGCGTGATATTGCGAGTGAAACAATAAACAAAGAGTCTGACCAGATTTAACCCGCCGCAAGCCACCGTGCCTTTAGGCCGGGCGGATAGGCGGGTTTCTTTGCTTCAGCACCCTTGTAATATGTTGATAATCGAGTATCAATGTCACAATGAATTCTACACACTCGCCTTACCAGCGCGACGAACACCGCGTGCATCTGTTGCTGTTGCATCTAGTTTGGACACCCAAGCGCCGAAAAGCAGTGCTTATTGGAGAAGT
>CAIQQO010000432.1 GCA_903873965.1 uncultured bacterium | reverse complement strand
GGTTATCCTACGCAAAAACCCGAAGCTTTACTTGATCGCATCATCAAAGCCAGTTCCAACGAAGGCGACCTCATTCTCGATTGCTTTTGCGGTAGCGGGACCACCGCCGCCGTTGCCGAGAAACTCAAACGGCGCTGGATTACGTGCGATCTCGGGCGCTTCGCCATCCACACCACGCGCAAGCGCTTGCTGGGCATCCCGGAAATTACGCCGTTTGTGGTGCAGAACCTGGGCAAGTATGAGCGGCAGGCGTGGCAGACCGAGTTGCTCAAGGCAACGGGCGAGAGCGCCAGCGATGCTGCCTTGCGTCAGCGCCGCTACACTGAGTTCATCCTGCAACTGTTTAATGCCAAACCGATCAGCGGGCATGCGTGGCTGCACGGCGTGCGCGGTGGGCGCATGGTGCATGTCGGCTCAGTCGATGCGCCGGTCAGTTTGGGCGACGTAACCAACATTGCCATCGAGTTTCGCAAGGCCGTCGGCAGCGGCAAGGATGCGCCGACCAGCAACAGCATCGACGTGCTGGGCTGGGACTTCGCCTTCGAGATGAATGAAGTCGCACGCCAACAAGCCGCGGCCGCCAACATCCAGATGCGTTTCCTGCGCATCCCGCGTGATGTGATGGATAAACGCGCCACGGATTCGGGCGAAATTCGCTTCTTTGAACTGGCCGCGCTCGAAGTCGAGCCAATCGTCAAAAAGCGTGAGGTCATGTTGAAGTTGACCAACTTCGTCATCCCGCCCGACGATGTGCCGGAGGAAGTGCGCACTGCGATCAAGAGCTGGGAGCAGTGGATCGACTACTGGGCGGTGGACTGGGACAACAAGAGCGACACCTTTCACAACGAGTGGCAATCGTATCGCACGCGCAAGGACAAAACGTTGCAGAAGCAGGTCACAAACACCTACGAGCAGCCCGGAGAATATCGCGTGGTGGTGAAGGTCATTGATATTCTGGGCAACGATACGACCAAGACGCTGAAGGTGACAGTAGTCTGAATCACGGACCGAAGGAGCGGATTAACGGATGACACGGATTACGGAGAATGCGCGGTGTTCTTTCCTATCCGTGAAATCCAGAAACCCGAGGCAATCCGTGATTCAGATACCTGGAGGATAATGAATTGCACTCAGATTGATAATGGCGATACTCGTTCACATATTGAGTATGAAATCAGTCACGAGCTAGCGGAGGAATTGGAGAGTTGGCAGTTCGCCGCCAGTGAAGCACTGGCAGACTTTGAATCACTATTCGAATGACTCGTTGTCGTCAATCCTATGCCACGCAAATCCAAAAACACATCACAACAACCCGGCCTGCTTGAAGCGCGTGTCGCCACTGCGCCATGTGTCCCGGCCATCCGTGAGGCTGTGAAATCGTGGCGCAGCAACGGCTACAAAGGCATCACCGACACAACCCGCACGCTGTTGAACTACTGGTTCAACACCGATCACCGCCGTTACGACGGGCGCAGGTTCGCCTATCACTACTTCCAGCGCGAAGCCATTGAGACGCTGATCTACCTGTACGAGGTCGCGCAGGTTCACACGCACAAAGCGTTGCTGGAGAAGTACGCCGTTATGGCCGCGCCACTGCGTTTGCTGCAATACGATGACTTTGCCCGTTATTGCGTCAAGATGGCGACCGGCAGCGGCAAGACGAAAGTCATTGCGATGGCTATGGTGTGGCAGTATCTCAACGCCGTGGCCGAAGCGCGTGAGGGTTACGCCCAGACCTTCCTGTTGATTGCGCCCAACGTCATCGTCTATGAGCGCCTGAAGACCGACTTTGCCGGCGGCCTCATCTTCCGCACAGACCCACTGATCCCGCCTGAACTCAACATTTTCTGGGATGTGCAGTGCTACATGCGCGACGAAGGCGAACGTGCCGGGTCGCGCGGGGCGCTCTACCTCGCCAACATCCAGCAGCTTTATGAGCGTACCGAATCTATCTCCCAGGAACCGGACGAGATGACCGGTGTTCTCGGCTCACGACCTCCTGCCAATGCCATGGTGACGCCGGACTTTGCGCAGCGGATTACGGCGCGATGCGCGGCGCAGGGCGCACGACTACTGGTGCTCAACGACGAAGCGCACCATACCCATGATGAAAATTCCGAGTGGAACAAAAGCATCCGCAGCCTCGCGCAGCGCGTGCGTCTCGCCAATAGATCAGGAAACGACGCATCAAAAGCAGGATTTACGGCTCAGCTTGACTTCACGGCCACGCCACGTCACAGCAAAGGGTCACTGTTCACCTGGACGGTCTATGACTATCCGCTCAAACAGGCCATCATCGATAACGTTGTCAAATGCCCAATCAAAGGTGTGACGACAGGCATCAAGGAGCAACCATCGCAATACGCCAGTGTCAAATACCGTTCCTACCTGACAGCGGGCGTCGAGCGTTGGCATGAATATCGCGAACAACTTGAACCGCTGAAGAAAAAGCCAGTGCTATTCATTATGATGAATGACACCACCGAAGCTGACGATGTGGGCGCATGGCTGAAAACACGCTACCCCGAGGATTTTTCAGGCGACAAGCTGTTGATCATTCACACCGACAGGGCTGGTGAAGTATCGACCAAAGACCTGGACAAAGCGCGTAGAACCTCGCGGGAAGTAGACGAGGACGACAATCCGATCAACTGCATCGTCAGTGTGCTGATGTTGCGCGAAGGCTGGGATGTGCGCAATGTCACCGTCATCGTCGGTCTGCGCCCCTACACATCCAAAGCCAACATCCTGCCCGAACAAACCATCGGGCGAGGGTTGCGCCTGATGTTTGGCGGGACACTCAGCGCGTACCGCGAAAGGGTGGACGTGATCGGCAACAAGGCATTTATCGAATTTGTGGAGCAACTGGAACACGAAGAAGAGATCGACTTTGAGACGTTTGAGGTCGGCAAAGACAAACTCGAAATCGTCACCGTCATGCCCGACCCGGCCAAACTCGACAAAGACATTGCGATGCCGGTGCTCAGCCCGATCCTGACGCGCAAGAAATCACTTGCCGAGGAGATCGCAGGGCTGGACGTGAGCAAGTTGAATTGCCCGGTATTGCCGCATAAACAGACCGACACAACGGCGCAGCAATTCCATTACGAGGGTTACGACTTCATCACCCTGCAAAAACTGATCGAGCGCGACTACACCATCCCGGAGCCGCAGACCGCAGAAGAAGTGATCGGGTATTACGCGCGGCGAATAGCGCAAGACCTTAAGCTGTCATCCCAGTTTGCGGCGCTTGTGCCCAAGGTGCGCGAGTTCTTCGAGACGAAAGCCTTTGGGGCGCGGGTCACGATCACATCTCCGGCGATGATCAAAGCCATGAGCAGCAACGTAGCTAACTATGTCACGGTGAAGACCTTTGTGCAGGCATTGCGCGAGTTGATCATTGAGGAACAGGAGGCGCGGCTGATTGGCGAGAGTCGCAGCCTGTCCGAGACTCCGGCATTCCCTTATTCGCGGCCTACCTTACCGGCGACCAAGACCGTGTTCAACCTGGTCGCGTGCGACAACGACTTCGAGAAAGAGTTCGCGTCATTCCTCGAAGGCGCACCCGACGTGGCGCGTTTCGCCAAATTGCCGCAGCGGTTTGGATTCGTCATCGAGTACACCGATGCTGCGACCAACCTGCGTTACTACGAGCCGGACTTCGTCGTGGTGACGGCTGATGGCTGCTACTACCTTGTGGAAACGAAGGGGCAGGTGACCGAAGAAGTGCCCCACAAAAACCGTGCGGCGGGACTGTGGTGCGAGAACGCCACGATCCTCACCGGCGTGCCGTGGGCATTCGTGATCGTGCGGCAAACAGACTACAAACGGCTCAGGCCGGATGAGTTTGCCGACTTGAGCGTCTTGCAAAGCGAGTTACCGATCTCAATCAGTTAAAATCGTGTGTGTCGCATCTGCATCCCCGCGCATGGCGTTCCCCCCGCTGTGCGCGGTTTTCGCCCTATACTACAGCCACGACCAACAACATTCAGGGCGTTTCGGGAGGCATCATGCAGAAGTGGGAGTATCTATCGTACAGTACCTATTTAGCCTATTTGTATTTTGAGCCAGGAAGTGTGGTCGACTTACCAGCGCTGCTGCAAGAATATAAGCAGGATATTAAGAAGAAGATACACTCAGATGAGTGGATGGATCAATATGAGTTAAAAGATAAGTCTTTCGTAGGATCGCGTATCCCGAACCTGCTTGGTGCGATTGGATGGGAAGCTTACGCGAGGACGGAAAGAACATGGTACTTTAAGCGCCCCATCCCCTAACCATGCCTGACACCAAGCCACCACTGATCGCCTTCGCCGCATGATCGAACGCGGTTGCGTCTGGCCCGACGAACGCGGCGACATCAAACTGGCGGTGGATGCATTGAAGCTCGATCCCGCCGATCCCGATGTCGATCACCCGCTCGTTGACCTATACAGAGCATTACACCTATCGGCCAGGACGAATGAGATGATGTACTTGAGCGCGGAGCACAAGAGGTTGCTGGATGGTTGCGTGGATTTGATGACAGAGCCATAATAACCCAGAGCCAGTTGTTCTCATTTTAATTGCACTGGAGGTCACATGAATCTTACGG
>CAIQQO010000431.1 GCA_903873965.1 uncultured bacterium | reverse complement strand
TGGACTACATCAAACCATACGTGCGATCCGATCAGAACGCCAATCACCCAGACAACCGTCCAGCGGTCGACAGAGATGAATTTGACCATCGGATTTTCTGCAGTAATAGCGCCTATGTCGATATCCTGGTCAGTATCAGCCCCATACTCGATGATGACGGCCGATACCAGGGATGCGCGGCATGCGCCAATGACATTACTCAACAACGTCGACTGGAGCTGGCATTGCGCGAAAGCGAACGTCGGTTCAAATTACTTACAGAGCAATCGCAGGAACTGATCATGCGGCTGTCGTGCAATGGTCGAATTCTTTATGTGTCATCCGTCTGCGAGGGCATGCTGGGCTATGCAGCCGGCGAAATGACCGGGCATAATCGCACTGAGTTCATCCACCCTGAAGATTTGACGACGGAACTGCTGTCGATGCGCGAGTATCTCTGTAATGGCATGAGCCGTACCGCCACGTTTCGCTGTCGCCGGAAGGACGACACCTATGTCTGGCTGGAGTCGTCGATCATACCGTTTTTCGACCCCTTTACCGGCGCGTTGACCGAGGTACAAACTGTCTCCCGCGATGTCACTGCGCGGATACGCATGCAGGAAGATCCTCTTTACCTCAATGACCTGGATGCGTTGACCGGCCTGTATAACCGGGCCTATTTCATGAGTATCCTGCGCGATTCGCTGTGTCAGACAGCAACGCCGGTCAGCATGATCATGCTGGATGTCGATGGGCTGAAAGCCGCCAATGACCGGCATGGTCTCTCCAGCGGTGATGACCTGCTGCGATGCACGGCAGCGATTCTCACTTCTGTGTTTGAGCATCAGGGCACCGTTGCGCGCATCGGAGGTGATGAGTTCGGCGTTGTGTTGAAGGCGGCCGATGAAAACACGACGATTGAAGCTGTCAAAGCCATCAAGAGCAAGTTGAATGAGCACAATGCGTTCTATAACGGCACGCCGTTGAGATTGTCGATTGGCGCCGCGACGTCATCAGTTGGAATGGATATCAGCGACATGCTGCACACGGCCGACGTACTGATGAATCAGGACAAGTACGCGCATAAACAGCGCATGGCTAAGTAAGGTTGATCGGCCAGCCCGTAGCGACGGCCGCCTCAGGCGTGCAGTTGCTGTGGTGGTTGCTGGTAGGTGAGTGCAAAACTGGTGTCGTTCAGATAGCGCCGGAATGGTTCATTGTCCATATACAACTTGAACAGGTCTGCGTGATCTTTCATCAGCCCCACAATGACACGGCGCATGGCGTTATCGTGTTCAATCTGCGCTGCCTGTTTATCTGAATACTTCATCGCATTCTGATAGGCCGTGTCTGCGGCGACTTTGGCCGGGGCATCCTGGAATAGCGTGCGCTGAATAAGGTCTCCATCATTCCATGCGACGTTGCCGAACCGCTCGTTGAACTCTTTGATGATGTTGCTCAACCGATCCAGTTCTGTTCCTGGCTTGTGCCCACCGCCTTTGTCAGGCACGGGGTCTATTTCGGCAGCTTTATCTTCGAGTATCAGCTGGCGCACGGCTTGCTTCTCTGTCCGGTAACTGTCCATGTCAATCGCCTCAAGGATGCCACGAGCCAGGTCAGTCTCGTTGGGAGCCGGCAGCTTGCGGATGAGGAAGTTGAGAAAGATGGAAAGCTTCTCCCAATCGGCATTGGTGTACGGCAGGATGGCTGACAGGAAGGCGTAGGTGCGGACAAATGCTTTGGCGTTGCCCTTGAACTGCACCTGGCTATCCTCGTTCTTCAAATCCTGATTCAGTTCCTTGTACTTAACGACACAGACATCGAGGATAGGATCGAGTTTTTCACGCCCGACGCCGTTCAGGTACAGACTCACCAGCGCCTCAATCTGCTCGATGGTGTAGACCCCGCTGCCGTCAAGGTCGTTCTTGAGATCATGCAGCATGTTGGGATCGGTTTCGGCGCTCAGGATGGTGGTGCGGTAATAATCGGCAAAGGCCAACCGGATCATCTCAGTGTCGTTCATGAAATCGAGCACGAAGGTGTCGTGTTTCAGCGGATGGGCGCGATTCAGGCGCGAAAGTGTCTGTACCGCCTTGATACCACTGAGCACTTTGTCGACATACATCGTGTGCATGAAGGGCTCGTCATAGCCGGTCTGGAATTTGTCGGCGCAGATCAGGATGCGATAGGGGTCTTCCTTGATCTTGTCGGCAATCTGGCTGCTCGGGAACCCGTTGATCGATGCCTCGGTGACTTCGACGCCGCCATAGTTGCGCTCGCCTGAGAACGCAACGATGGCTTTGTATGGACTCTTGAGTTGCTGCAGATAGGCCTGGATGGCGTCGTAATACTTGATGGCAAGCTCGACGCCGCTCGTCACGACCATCGCGCGCGCCTTGCCGCCGATCTTGCTGGCGCCAATGACCTGCTTCAGCAGATGATCCACCATGATTTCGGCCTTGAGGCTGATCGCGTGTTCGTGGTTCTCGACGTATCGGCGCAACTTCTTCTGCGCGCGCCTGGTATCGAATTCGGGGTCATCTTCGATCTTCTTGGCAAGTTTGTAGTAACTGGCGACAGGCGTATAGTTTTGCAGGACATCCAGAATGAAACCTTCCTGTATGGCTTGCTTCATGCTGTACGTATGGAATGGTCGGTGTTTCACGCTGCCATTGTCTTCAAATGGTGCGCCAAATATTTCCAGCGTTTTGTTCTTCGGCGTGGCTGTGAACGCGAAGTAGCTGGCGTTGGGCAACATCTTGTGAGATTCCATGAGCTCATTGATCAGGTCCTCGGTTGCCACCTCATCGTCGTCGCCTTCCTCTTGATTGACAGCAAGCGCCCGGTTGAGCGCAGCCGTAGTGCGCCCGCCCTGGCTGGAATGTGCTTCGTCGATGATGATGGCAAAGCGGCGGTTGCGGTGCTCACTGCCGATTTCATCCAGAATATGCGGGAATTTCTGCACTGTCGAGATAATGATCTTGCGCCCCTGTGTAATAGCCGCGCGCAAACCACCTGCATTTTCGGCGTGCGCCACGGTCGACGCCATCTGTGTAAAGCCTTTGATGGTGGCGTTGATCTGGCTATCCAAAATGCGGCGGTCGGTGACTACGATGATCGAGTCAAACAGGATCGCATCATCCTTGCGTAGTGTGATCAGTTGGCGCGCCAGCCATGCAATCGAGTTGCTCTTGCCGCTGCCGGCAGAGTGTTCAATCAGGTAGCGTTGCCCAACACCCTGTTGAGCCGCATCCGACAGCAGCTTGCGCACGCTATCAAGCTGGTGATAGCGCGGGAAGATCTGTTCGGGTTTCTCGCTCCCGGTTTGCTCATCCCGATGTTTCACGATCCGGGCATAGTTCTCGACAATATCCGTCAGCCCTTGCGGTGTCAGGATGCGTTTCCATAAGTAGTCGGTCTTGATCCCTGCCGGGTTGGGCGGATTGCAGGCGCCGTCATCACAGCCCTGGTTGAACGGCATGAACCACGATGCCTTGCCTTTGAGATGGCTGCACATGAACACGTCGTTGTCGTCAACGGCGAAGTGTACGGCGCACCGCGCGAACTGGAATAACAGTTCGCGCGGGTCACGATCCGTCTTGTACTGTTCAACGGCGTCCTTCGCGGTCTGTTTGGTCAGGCTGTTCTTCAGTTCGAACGTGACCACCGGCAGCCCGTTGATGAACAGGCAGATATCGAGTGACAGTTGGGGGTTGCCTTTGCTGTAATGCAATTGGCGCGTGACGCTGAAGCGGTTCGTCGAGAAGCGCGCTATGGCCGTCGTATTGCCGGGCGTTGGCGTGCCATAGAACAAATTGAGGTTGTGCTGGCCATGGGCGATGCCGTGCAGCAGGACGGCAATTACGCCCCGTTTGGCAATATCGGTTTGCAGCCGTGCCAGGAATTTACGGCGCGTTTGGCTGTCGTGTTCGAGGCTGAATGCGTCTGCCAGCAGCGGCTGTGTGTCGGCGATAAAGGCCGTCAACTGCGGCAAATCAATCGCAAATTCAGGGCTGAAATCATGATCATGGCCCAGAATCCAGCCGGTACCGCCATATCGAACGAGCGGTTCTCTGGCGACAGCACCTGTAGCGGCAACGCTTGCCGTTGCCGTTTGTGTGCCGGTCATTGCCTCGATGATCAGAGTCTCAAGGCCTTTTTCGGTGGTATCAGTGGTCATTGTCAAACAGCTCCGTTGGCTTGATAACATAGCTGACTGGCCTGTTATGTTTGACCACACTGCCTTCGTCAACCAGTCGCTGCAACCATGCCTTCGCCTGTGAGGTTGTGATGTTGAGTTCCGAAGCCACATCAGCCTCTTTCTGTGGGACGGCGACCAATTGCAACATCAGTTCCCTCACCTTGCCGAATAACTCCTGAGCCGGGCTTAGCGCGGCATAGGCTATTGGCGGCGACAATACGGTGGCATCCTGCGCCACATAGGCCACGAGAGGTTCAGCGATCAGTGCAGGCGCTTCTTGTGTTACCGGCGAAGCCTGTTCGATGGGTAATGTGTCCTGGACTTCATTTGTAATCAGAGCTGGCTCAACTGCGCCTAATGGCAGCGTATCCTGAACGACGGTCTCCTGTTCAGGCGCACCAGTGGCTGATAGCGTTGCGACAAATGCTTCAGGCGTTAACGGGTTTGACCACAGCAGCGCACCTTTTTTGCGCAGACCCTCAAGCCCTTTTGCCGATTCGCCTGTGGAGCGGATATACACCCGAACGTACTTGAGTTTGTCCAGTTGTTCAACAGCGCCCGCCCATGTGCCGCCCTTCTGATAGTCAGAGTTGACGATCAAGGCTGCATCGGCAAGCGCATAGATCAGCTTGTTGCGGCTCATGGCGTTGCCGACATTAAATCCTGCCGCCGGATCGAAGGGCGAGATGAGCGCCAATCGTTTTTCCAGCAGGGCGTCGCGGTAGTCGCGATTCAGCACGGCGCGCTCGAGGCTGTCGGCCAGCACGCCGACTACGCTGCCCCCGGCGCTCAAACCGCCGAGCATGGCAGCTTGATCGATGCCGCGCGCGCCACCGGAATAGACGACGCAGTGCGCCTGGGATGCCTGCCGGCCTACCGAAGTAGCATAGTGGAGCAGCGTATCATCGGCGTCGCGCGAGCCGACCACCGCCAACCCTCGCGCGCCTAATAGCGTTCTTTCGCCGCAGCCGTATAGAACAGGTGGCGCTTCTTCTTTCATGCGCGATTTGTACCGCGCCGGATACTCGGCATCGGCGCGGCTGATGACCCAGATGGCGCGTGTCTGCCAGTGTTCCACCGCCTGACTCAGTTGAAAACCGCGTTCCAGTAACGTCCTTATTCGGCCGGGTTCGAAATCGGGGCGCAGTGTTTCGAGCAGTTGCTCCGCGTCAGACATTAATAAATCGGCTGGTTGATGCCGTTGCTCGAACAGACAGCGCGCCAGGCGCCGATATTCACCAGCCGACAGAATGCTTGCCGGCGACGGGCTGCGCCCAATGATGAGCGGCGCCGTCAGCAGCAGGATAGCCTGGGTGTTGGGTGAAAGCATGCCGTTCATGTTTCGTTTCCTCGGCTTGTGAGTGCCAGCGCCAGCGGGAAGACTTCGCCGCTGCCATTGGATCGCAATAGCCATGCGGCGATGGTCAATGTCCAGCGTGAATCGACCATATCATCGACGAGTAAAACCGCTCCTCGCGGCATCGGTCGACCGCCCGTCTGGATTGCCAGCGAGCCATCCACGTTGCGCGCCTGTTGCACGCTATTTTCCATTTCTTTTTGTTCCCGCCGTAGATCGGTCTTCACGATAACTCCATGATAAGGCAGGTTGAGCGCCACAGCTAGCCTCCGCGCAAAATCGGGTACCAGATCCGGATGGCGCAGCGAAGGAACTGCCGTCACCCAGGCGGGCTTTGGCTGCGCTTGCCATGTTTTGACGAGTGCTGCACAGGCTGTCACCAGTTCATCAGAAAACCGCTTGTCGTGATATTTGCCAAGGCGCACGTGGATGCCCCAGCCGGCATCGCCCCACATGCACAAGGCTTTGCCTGGTTGCGCTTGTTGGTTGGATGATATTCGCCCTTGCACTTGGTACCCGAGTAACCCTCCAGCCGGCCATGTTTTTCGAGGTTCAATGGGCAGGCTTGTGCGCCTGAGAAATGCCACGGCCTCCTGAGCAAGGGATTGTGGATAATCGACCAGCAGTGGCGGTAATGCAGGTGAGTTCACCGTCGTAGGATCGCCATCAAGCGCAGAGATAAGGTATTCCATATGCCCGGAAGTCAGTGCTACATATTCCTGCATCTGACGTTGTTCTGCCCGGCGCAGGTCAGTCAGCCGATCAGCGCGGTCCCAGAAAGCCTGTTTGAGTGAGACTGGCGCCAATTGCCATTTCGTCCCCTGCTTGACAATGGGCGCTGGTGATTCCAATGAAAGCAGATCGAGCGCCTTATCGATACGCCCCTTGCTGAGATTGACCCGACCCTGTATTTCTGGCACTGAGAGACCATTGCGTGCGACCTTCAGTGCATCCATAACGCTCTGGACTTCGGCGTGGGTGGGGAAGGCGCTGCGGATAAAGAAATCCGTGATTGCCGTCTCCTCTACGCCGCTGAGTAGTATGCCATAGGCGGCATCCAGCGCGCGACCGGCGCGCCCCACCTGTTGGTAGTAGGCCACAACCGATCCGGGCGACTGGTAGTGAATGACAAACGCCAGGTCGGGTTTGTCGAAGCCCATCCCCAGCGCGGTCGTTGCGACGAGTGCCTTTACCTGGTTCTTCAGCAGCGCTTGCTCCAGTTCAGGCCGCGCATCGCCTGATTCGCCTGAATAGGCCTCTACCTTGAATCCGCGCGATTTCAGCCAGTCGGCGACGAGTGTGCTGTCGCGCACCGTGAGTGTATATATGATGCCGCTGCCGGGCAGTTTAGGAAGCTGGGCTGCCAGCCATGCCAGCCGTTCTACCTGGCTGGGTAGCTTGATCGTCTGCAAAACGAGCGATGGACGGTTCAGATCGCCGCGCATCACTTCCAGCTTTGGCCCCAGCACCTCGCGCAGATCGTTCATGACGCGATTGTTGGCTGTTGCCGTGGTCGCCAGCAGGCGCGTGGTGGGCGGGAAATTCTGCGCGATGCGTTGCAGCAGCCGATAGTGTGGGCGGAAGTCGTGACCCCAGTCCGAAATGCAATGGGCTTCGTCGACGACGAGTAGCGCGATGCGCCCGGAGATGGGCCCTAGCACTTCATTCCTGAAGTGCTCATTCGCAAACCGCTCCGGCGAGATGATCAGCATATCGACTTCGTTGCGCTGAACGGCCTGTTCGATCTGTCCCCAGTCCTGTGTGTTGTCTGAGTTGATCGATAACGCGCGCACGCCCATGCGCTCAGCGGCGTCGATCTGATTACGCATCAGCGCCAGCAAGGGCGATACGAGCAGCGCAGGACCGTTGCCGTTCTCGCGCAATAGTTTTGTCGCGATGAAGTACACAAAGCTCTTGCCCCAGCCGGTTTTCTGCACCACCAGCAGTCGACCGCGCCCTTCCACCACATGCCGGATGGCGTCTTCCTGGCTTTCGCGGAACTGTGCCGTCGGTTGTCCCGTCCCCGTTCGTAATAGCTCAATCGCTCGCTTTGAATCGTATGCCACTTATACCCCATGGGAAGCCATAGCCACCGAATGAATTCGGCGTCTGAAATCCTGCGGAAACTGGCTAAATGCCAGTGAAGGTGATATGCGTTCCTGAACGCGCTTCAGCGCGTTTTCTCGGATGTCAGCCGCGAATTCATTCGCGGGTATTCTCTTGCCGTGCGGAACATGCAACCTTCCCAGCAGTACCTCATTCGATAGCCCTCGATAGCCCTGCGCACTCGCGCGCCCAGCGAAGTACCTGCGTTGAAATGTGACATCCATCTACTCCACCCAGGGATTTTTACGGCATCCTCTACGACGATGCTCTTTCTTTTAGCGTCATGATCCACGCCCTGGCATGGGGTGACGCGTTGCTCACAAGGTCAGGATCGATTTGCGCAAGCAGGTCAAAAGAGTGACCGCCTTTGCTATAAGCGCCTTTCTGGGTATTGCGCGTCGCATTGCGTAACCCTGTCATCAACTGGCTTTTATCGATCTCTTCGATTGCCTGATTGCGCGGCAGCGCGCCTGTATTGACGTGATGGCCATAGTAGCGCCGCAATGTGTCACGGTCGGCCAGAAACCAGGCTTCCATGCATTGCACCATCAGATGAACCTGTGAATCGCTGACGCCAGCGGGTATGTCCCATGCGTCATGAAGCGATAAAAACTCACAGCGACCGGGTTGATCGACCGGCGCTTCGCTGTCTACCAGTAACAAGATCAAGTCGTGATGATCGGCGGTTTTTAGCGCAGTACAGAACATCTCAAAGGCAGCATCCCGACTGCCGCACGCCACGACGCTCGGCATGCGGCCGCTTAATCCGATCTTCCGAATAAACTCGCTGAATCCACGGCGACACTCGGATTTCTGGCTTTTGTTATTGCCGCCGCCTTCAACGTAGATTTTGATGGTCACCAGCGATTTCCTCCCAGTTCTCCATTGCGCCACAGTGTTCCCAGGGAGTATTTCTTAAGCCATTCCTCCAGTGCCGGTTGTTGCAACCGGCGCATTTCGGTCTGATGGTCGCGTTTCTCGCACACAATCAGCGCGTCGGGATACTCGGTGAGTGCATCGACCAGCGTGTCAGAGTGTGTGGTGACGATGAGTTGCGTGCGCTCACTGGCATCGAGCATCAAACGCGCCAGTTTGGGCATCATATCGGGGTGCAGCCCCAGTTCCGGCTCTTCGATGCAGACGAGTGGCGGCGGTTTGGGGTCGCACAGGATGGCCAGCAGACAAAGGTATCGCAATGTGCCGTCTGAAAGGCGCGTGGCGGGAATGACGAAATCGCCTTCGGTGAGAAACACCTGAACCGTGCCGCCGGCAACGCTGACATCAAAGTCGCTCAGGCCTTCGTACAGGTCTTTCAGATGGTTGATGATGGCGTTTTTGGTCTTTGGGCTGCGGCGCAGATGGTTCAGGAATAAGCCCAGGTTTGAGAAGTCTTCCTCCAGCCGATCCTGACGGGCATCTGCTTTTTGGGGTTCGCGGAAGATCAAATGGCGTCCCATCGACCATTCGCGGTAGATGCGAATACGCGCATACACATCTGCCAGATAGGTGATTTCCGGGTACGCCTCCGGGTCTTTGCGCTCCGTCAGTATGGACACATCGGGAATCACCGTAGCGGGTTCCAGCCTGCGTTGCTCGCCTTTTACGCTCAGAATGGGATGCTGATGGTTGTAATGGTAGATGAAATCCGCATCGGGGTTGCCGTACTCGGTCGCGATCAACTCGATTCTCTCGTCATCCAGTTGGAAGGACTGGTTCTCGGCGCGGAAAGCCAGCAGGTGGCGCAGCGGTTGCGCGCCCTGGCGGCCACTGATCACAGCGTCGATAGACGCAGCCGCCATGGGGTCGCCTTTCCAGACCCACTCACCGACGCCGCCGCCGCGCCGCACCACGGCTCGCAGATCGCTTGCCGCCGCGCGCAGCAAGGCCAGCGACTCGATCAGGTTGGACTTGCCGGAACCATTCGGGCCGATCATGACATTCAATCGCTGCAGATCAAGGGGCGGGGTCTGCGGCCCGAAAGACAGCAGGTTGCGCAGCGTCAACTGGCGCAATAGGGGCTGGCTATGCGAGGGTGGCGTTGTCATGGGACCGATCATACTCCCTGCGCGAGCGTCCGATCGGTTCATGTTTCGACCTCCAATTCATCAACCTCAACAGCCGCGCTCTCGGATTCTGAGTTCTCCAGGTCACTCGCCTCGTCGTCGAGGGCAGCGAGTGGTTCAGCCTCAGCGGGTTCATCGGGTACCTTTGCCGCGGCCGCGCGCACATCGAGCTTGCCGGTGACTACATCTGCGATCAGGCGGGTGCGGTATTCGCGGATGAGGGCGATTTGGTGTTCTGCCAGTTTAGTACTGGAGTCAAATTCGAGTAATATTTGTTCAATGCTTTTACAAAGCAGAGCCTGTTCATTCAGTGGTGGTCGAGGCACATAGATTTGATATAAGTCCTTACGATCGACACCAGGAACAGCAGATTTTGCTGCATAGTCGGCTTTAGAGATTGTTCGCAGAAGAAAGTAACACCATCTTGGATCATTGCCTTGAAAGTCCGTCACAAACAGGGCAGTATTATGGGGCCAGAAGTCTTTATCAATGAAAAAGACAGCATCTGTCGATCCATAACGACCCATCACAAC
>CAIQQO010000430.1 GCA_903873965.1 uncultured bacterium | reverse complement strand
GTTCAGCCTGGGCGTTCACTCGATCAGCGGCACCAATCCGCTGTTTGTGAACGCGGCGGACGGCGATTACCATCTGGCGACGGGCAGCCCGGCGATTGACGCGGGCACGGATGCCGGCGTGACGACCGACCTCGAGGGCGCGACGCGACCGCTAGGCGCGGGCTACGATATCGGCGCGTATGAAGCGACTGCTGCTTCTCCGTCAACCACCTGGTATGTCGACCCGGCAGGCAGCGACAGCAACTTGTGTCAGGCGGCAGGCGCAGCGGACGCGTGTCTGACGATTGCAGGCGCAATCGGCAAGGCTTCGGACGGCGACACGATCATGATCGCAGCCGGAACCTACCCCGAGAATCTGACGACCAGCAAAGCGCTAACCTTTATCGGCGCAGGCCAGGATCAGACCTTTGTCGATGGCGGCGGCGCTGGGCGCGTGTTCACGCTGAATGCGGCGCAGGCTTCCTTTGCCGGCATGACAATTCAGAACGGCGCGACCAGCGAGAACGGCGGCGGCATCAATGCGAGCGGCGCCTTGACGCTGCTCAATGTCACTGTGGCGAACAACAGCGCGAATGGCCTGTATGTCTATGGCGGCGGCCTGTACGCCGGTTCAACGCTGGAAGTGACCGGCGGATCGATTGAGAACAACTCGTCCGGCTATAGGGGCGGCGGCCTATATGTGGCGCAAACGGCAATCATCAGCGGCACGCGCATCCTCACCAATTCGGCGGGATTGGCGGGCGGCGGCATGATCGCGGTCGCAGCGGTCACAGTAACGAATAGCACATTCGAGAACAATAAAACCACCAGGTTTGACATGTCCGCCAACGGCGGGGCCATCTCGGCATATTCAACCGTGCTGCTCGACCAGGTCAACCTGGTGAACAACTCAGCGTTTTATGCCGGCGGCGTCATAGCCAGCAACCTGATGACTGTTCGCGGCGGCTTGTTCAGCAATAATCAAGGCGTCCTGGGCGGCGGTGCGATGTCTGCCGACGGCGGCGCGCAGATCAGCGATGCGCGGATGAGCGGCAATAGCGGCATGGCGGGCGCCGCGATTAGAGCCAACGGCTATGTCACCATCTCAAACGTCATTTTCGAAAATAATTCAAGCTACCTCGGAACGTTCTATTACGAGGGCGATGGTGATGCCACCGTGGTGAACAGCCTGTTTGCCGGATCCTCGTCTGGCACAAACACCGAGATATCATACAATTCGTCCGGTCGCCTCATTTTGATCCACGATACCATCGCCGCCCCCGACGTCATTGACGCCGTAGCGGTCAACATGTCGCAGGGTGCGCTGGAAATTACCAATACCATCATCTCCAGCTACACAACGAGCATTGCCAACGACAGCGGCACAACCCTGTCGGACTATAACCTGTTCTATGACGCGCCGACCGCAGTTGATATCGGCGCACATTCGATCACCAATACAAACCCGCTGTTTGTGAATCCAGCGGGCGGCGATTACCATCTGGCGACGGGCAGCCCCGCGATTGACGCGGGCATGAATGTCGGCGTGGCGACAGACATCGCAGGTAACTCCCGTCCAATAGGCTTTGGCTATGACACTGGCGCATATGAAGCTGATGCCAGATACATCACGCCGACGGCAGGCGCAAATGGCAGCATTATGCCTGGCGCATCTGACGCGCGCTGGCCGGTGATTGTCGGGACGGATCAGGTGTTCAGTATCACGCCGAGCAGCGGCTATCACACAGTTGACGTGGGCGTGGATGGCGCGTCGCAAGGCGCGCTGAGTGTGTACACCTTCACCAACGTGACAGCGAATCACACGATATCGGCCACGTTTGCGCAGGATGCGCCGGTAACGTATGTCATCACGCCGACGGCGGGCGCCAACGGCAGCATCACGCCGAGCGCATCGCAGACGGTGAACGTAGGCGCAAGCGCGGTGTTCACCATCACGGCGAACAGCGGCTATCACACGGTTGACGTGGGCGTGGATGGCGCATCGAAAGGCGCGTTGAGCGTGTACACCTTCACCAATGTGACAGCGAACCACACGATCACGGCGACGTTTGCGCAAAGCATGGTTCACTATGTCGCGCCGACAGGCGTTAATGTGTCCGATTGCGCGGATAGCGCAGCGCCGTGTCAGACGATTGCATATGCGATCACCCAGTCTGGCGCTGACAACACCATCATGATCGCGGCCGGAACCTACACCGAGAACGTGACGGCCCTTGTGCCGCTGACCTTCATCGGCGCAGATAAAGAGGCCACGATCATCGATGGCGGCGGCAGCGGGCGCGTCATCAGTATGACAAGCGGGTCAGTCTATAGCCTGACGGTGCAGAATGGCGTCGTCACAGGCGACGGCGAAAACGGCGCCGGTATCCAGGCTTCAGGCGATATCGTGCTGACCAATGTCGCGATCCTTGGCAACATCACGAACGGCGGCAAGGGCGGCGGCGTGTATGCTGCTGGCGATGTCACAGCCGAAGGCGGAAGCATGGAGGGCAACAGGAGTAGTACGGGTGGCGGCGCACTGTATGCGGCTGCATACGCGAACCTGAACGGCACGACCTTTATGAGCAACACCGATGGCAATATCGGTGGCGGCGCAATCTATGCGAGTATGGCCCTTACGCTTACAGACGTGACGATGGACGGCAATGAAGCGGTTACGTACGGAGGAGGCGTGTATGCGTCAGCTAGCCTGTGGATGACAGGCGGTGCAGTGCGCAACAGTAAGGGTTATGCTGGCGGCGTCTATGTTAACGGGCCGGCCACCATCAGCGGCACCCAGTTCATCAGCAACACGTCATTCAGTACTGGCGGCGGTATCAATAGCAACAGCAATGTGACGTTAACGGCAGTCAGCCTGATCGGCAACCGCAGCAACGGTGTGGGCGGAGGCATTAACGTGTATGGCCAGTTGGTCGTCAACAGTGGCGAGATGCGTGATAACTGGGCGGCACAATCGGGCGGCGCCATTGCTGTCAGTGAGCAGATGTGGCTGACGGGTATGCAGATGACAGGCAATCGCAGCGCTTCGCCGGGCGGCGCCATCTATGCGCACGGTGGTGACGTAATCATCGACAACGTGCTATTTGCGCGAAACCATTCCGACCAAGTTGGCGGTGTACTCTATCAATCCGGTTCTACGATCATCATTCGCAACACCACGATTGCCAATCCGACGGAGGACACCAATGCGGCGATAGCTGGCAACGGGTCTTTGTGGATTACCAATACGATCCTGTCCGGCTACTCTGTGGGCGTTCAGGGCGGGACGGTCAATGCCGACTATAACCTCTACTTCAATACCAATGCTGACGCAGTTACAGGCACCCATTCGTTCCTGGGCGTCGATCCGCTGTTTGTGAACGCGGCGGACGGCGATTACCATCTGGCGGCGGGCAGCCCGGCGATTGACGCGGGTACGGATGCCGGTGTGACGACCGACCTCGACGGCGTGACGCGTCCGCAAGGCCCGGGCTATGACATCGGCGCGTATGAAGCGGCCTTCACTTGTCAAAACGCCATGACAGTGACCAACACCGCCGACAGCGGTGTTGGCACGTTGCGTCAGGCGATTGGCAGTGTGTGCGCGGGTGGAACCGTCACGTTTGACCCGGCGTTGACCGCGAGTGGGCCAGTGACGATTCTGCTCACCAGCTCGGCTCTGACGGTGACCCAAGAGATGAGCATCTTCGGCCCAGGCGCGGACCTGCTGGCCGTGAGTGGTGGACACGCCATTCAATTGCTGCACGTCATCACTGGCAACGTCACTTTGGCAGACCTGACCCTGCGAGACGGTCTACTGGCAATTGCAACCGAGTACGACTTGACCATGACCCATGTCAATGTCTTGAGCAATATTGGTGATGCGTCGATGGTCATGGTAGCGGGCAATGTCGTCATTCAGGGCGGTATGATTGCAGACAATGACACCGCTTTTTGTCTGGCCGTAGGCGGCAATCTCGCTATGAGCGGCGTTACAGTGCGGAACAATAACACCACCTTTGCTGTCGTCGCTTCTTCCGGAAACGAAGGCGTGATCAGCGCGACCGATTTCATCAGCAATACATCGGTTATTGGCGCGATGTTTTTTTTGAATCCGTCAGCTTCGCTGACCATCGACCACAGTCGGTTTTACAGCAATACAGGCGATATCGTAGGCGCGCTAGCGTTTGCTCCGGCTTATCACATCGTCGACAGTGAATTTGTCGCTAATCATGCGGGCGCTGGCGGCGCAATCCTGTATGGGTTCGGCGGCGGCAGCATGACGAATACATTGTTTGCTGATAACACAGTTGACGAGGGCGGCGCTGTTGTGATTGCCAATAATGATTACAATGTCAGCCCATATTCCTTTATACACACGACCATTGCGGCTGCGACGCCAAGCAGTGCCGCGGCCATACAGGTCGTGAGCGCGACGCTGAATATGACCGACACGCTTGTGTCGAACTACAGCAGTGGCGTGCAAGTCCTCGGTGAAGGACTGTTGAATGCCGATTACAACCTGTTCTATCAGACACCCGTGACGTTCAGCCTGGGCGTTCATACCATCAGCGGCACCGATCCGCTGTTTGTAGACGCGGCGGGCGGCGATTACCATCTGGCGACGGGCAGCCCGGCGATTGACGCGGGTACGGATGCCGGCGTGACGACCGACCTTGATGGCACGACGCGACCGTTAGGCGCGGGCTACGATATCGGCGCGTATGAAGCGGTTGCGTCGGTGACTCATGTCATCACGCCAACAACGAGCGCCAACGGCAGCATCACACCGAGCGCGCCGCAGACGGTGAACTCGGGCGGGAACTCGGTGTTCACCATCACGGCGAACAGCGGCTATCACATCGCAGGCGTGTACACGGACAGCGTGTACGCGGGAACGATGGGCGTCTACACGTTCACCAACGTGACCGCCAACCACACGATATCGGCCACGTTTGCTGTTGACACTGTGGCAGTGATGGTAGGGCGCGTGGCGCTGGAAAAGCGTGGCGATGCCGGCACTTCGCGCTGGGTCACGCCGTTGTATCACGTTGGCGCAACGGGCGACGTGACGGGCGGTGTGCGGTTCTATCAGGCCGGCACATCGAACCTTGTAGCCGTGTTGTCGGCTACCACCGATGTCAACGGCCTGTTTACAACGACGATAGAAGCCGTTGCATATGGACAGTACGATATCGTGGTCAAAGGCGCCAATACGCTGAGCAACAAAAAGCTCAACGTGAGTATTCCCACAATCAGCGTGATCGACTTTGGCACGTTGCTGGTGGGCGATAGCAATGGTAGCGATAGTATCAATGGCGCTGACGTGTCCTACATGGTGGCACCGTTCCTGCACTGCGCCGGTGACACGCCGTTCCGTCCGTATGCCGATACCAACGTTGATGGTTGCATCAACGGCGCCGATGTCTCTGCCCTGATACCCAACTTCCTGCTGGTTGGCTCTATCAACGTCAGCATTAACCTGCGTCCGATTCAAGCGCCTGCAGCCATCACTGGCGCAAGCACCATCTACTTGCGCACTGCAGGCACTGGATTGCGCGCAGGCGATACCTATACGGTCGAGGTGCTGGTTAACAGCGGCCCGGCAGTCTACGATACGGTGGATGCCTACCTCGACTTCGATCCGACCCTGTTCGAGGCGGTGTCGCCGTCCGCGCAGGTCAATCCAGACTTGAATGTCAATCCAACCCTGAATACGGTCGACAACATGGCCGGGAAGATGAACCTGTCGTTGTCGCGTTATGTACAGCCGTGGTTGTCAGGAAATAGCCGTATAGCCACATTGGTCTTGCGCGCAAAAGTCGCCCAAGACCAGTTCGCGCGCAGCCCTGTCCGCCTGGTGCGCTCAGGTAGCCGTAGCAGCGACCTATATCTGTCCGGCGAAAGCCTGCAGGTGAAACTGGGAGGCGTCTATACGCGCTATTTGCCGGTAGTCACGCGCTAATATACCCGGGTCAGGATATCCTGACTTTTCCTGACCTTTTTAGGCCGGAAAAGTATAGTGACACTTGGCAGATAGTGTGGCAAGATGAAGTGTCAATCGATGGTGGCGCTCGTGTTGCGCAGAAAAAGTGATACTCGGCTAAGTTGATTCATCATGGGTTCGGACGGGAAGACTTTCAGGTCTTTCCGTGTAGGGTTATATCATTCATGGCCCGATTGCGTGTATCATGTTGGTATTGCTTTGAGTGGAGTTTAAGGAGCATATGTCAAAGAAAAATAGAAGCAAGGTAGCTCGAATTGCCATTTTCGTCGGCGCTATGGTGGCTTTATGGCTAACCATCGCCGTAGCCTATCCGGCGCGCGCCACATCAATCCTGCCGAGAGATGCAAGTACCGTTGGCGGGACGGCGCCCGGCGCTGTCGCCATTACCGGCCCGACCACGGGTTTCGTGGCGACTGCCTATACATTCACCGCCACAGTAAGTGCTCCCACGCTGTCACCCTTATTGTTGACCATTGGGTCTGTGCCAGGTGGCGTGGTGTATGGGCCGTCTTCCGCGCCTTTGGCATCCATTGGTGTTACCTTCCCTTTGACCTATGTCTGGCAACCGCAGGGCCAACTCCCCTTTACTCACACGGCCAGTTTATTGACGGATACAGCCCATGTCACCTGGTCGGCGGCAGGCACTTATCTGATTACGGTGACCGTGAGTAATAATCTCGGCGTCGTCTCGAATACCATAGTGCAGACCGTTGACTATCAGCCCGGCCTGGCCACTTTCAGCGTGCTCCCAACCAGCTCCAACCAGCTTGCCGGCAGCATTTTCACCCTTACGCTTCAAGCCGAAACCGGCGTGGCCTTGTTCGACACCGTCGATGCCTATCTCACCTTTGACGCAGCGTCACTCCAGGTTGTTGACGCGTCCGACAATCCTGCTACATCTATTCTGGCCAACACGAGTGCTTTACCTGGTGTTACCGTGAACACGGTCGATAACATTTCTGGAACAATCGATTTCTCAGCTTCCCGATACAGCGGCAAAAATTCCGGCAGCGTGGCCATTGCTGACATTCGACTGCGCGCTGTTGCCGGCGTGACGAATGCACAGGTTGCGCTGATCTATAGTGGCCCGCGCAAGAGCGACATCATGATGGAAGGCAGCTACCTCAGCGCCGCGCGCCACAATGCGGTTGTCACGTTTACCTATAGTCTCGCGCCGACCGCCGGGCCCAATGGCAGCATCGCGCCTGCAGTGACGCAGACGGTGCTCAACGGCGCATCACAGGTGTTCAGTGTGACCGCCGATGTTGGCTATCACATCACCGATGTGGGCGTCGATGGCGTTTCCATGGGCGCGCTTTCCTCGTACCAATTTACGAACGTCACCGCGAGCCATGCCATCTCCGCGGCGTTCGCTATTAATATGTATGTCATCACCCCGACGGCCGGTGCCAACGGCGTGATTTCCCCGGCGACCCCGCAATCCGTCTCCTATGGCGGCAGCGCGACCTTTACCGTGACGCCCAATACCGGCTACCATGTCGTTGACGTGGGTGCGGATGGCGTATCCATTGGCGTGCAGACCAATCACACCTTCTCCAGCGTCGCTGCTGACCATACGATCACCGCGACATTCGCCATCGACACGTTTGTCATTACGCCAACCGCAGGCGCAAACGGCAGCATCACGCCGAGTACGGAACAGACTGTCGACTACGGATCGAACCACGTGTTCACCATCACGCCAGACGCGAACTATCACATAGTGGACGTGCTGGACGATGGTGTTTCAGTGGGCGCGGTAGGTCTCTATACCTTCACCAATGTGACGGCCGATCATACGATCAGCGCCACATTCACCCTCAACACCTTCCTGATCACACCGACGGCTGGCCTCAATGGATCGATTGCGCCAAGCAGTACGCAGGTGATCGAGTACGGAGGCAGCTCCGTCTTTACCGTCACCCCTGACCTTGGCTATCACGTTACAGAGGTGCGCGTGGATGGATCGCCGGCGCAGCTCACGCAAGGTGTTTACACATTCACCAGCGTGTCAGCCAGCTACATCATCACTGCTGCCTTTGCGATTGACACCTTTATCATCACGCCGACCGCCGGCGCCAACGGCACGATCACCCCGACGACGGCGCAGACGGTAAACTATGGCTCAACGTCGGTCTTCACCATCACGGCCAATCCCAGCTATCACATCGTCGATGTACAGGCCGATGGCGCCTCAGTCGGCGCAGTCGGGCGCTACACCTTCACCAATGTGACGGCTGACCATACCATCACGGCGTCGTATACCATCAACACCTATCTGATCACCCCGACGGCGGGATTAAGCGGCACGATCACCCCGAGCACGACGCAGGTCATCAACTCCGGCAGCAACGCTGTCTTTACAGTGACGCCGGATACCGGTCACCACATCGTCAACGTGCGCGCGGATGGCTCGACGGTCGTTCTGCCCGCGACGGGGCAATACACGTTCACCAACGTGACGGCCAACCACACCCTGACGGCGTCGTTTGCCATCAATACCTACCTCATCACGCCGACGGTGACTGGCGCCAACGGTACGATGAGTCCAACCCCAACCCAGACGTTGAACTATGGCGATAACATCACCTTCACGATGTCGCCATCGACCGGCTACCACGTGCGCGACGTGCGCGTAGACGGCTCGTCGGTCGGGGCGGTGACGGAATATGCGTTTACCAACGTGACGGCCAATCACACCATCACGGCGTCATTTGCCATCAACACGTATCAGATTACGCCTACCATCGGCGCCAATGGTGCGATCACGCCCTCAACGGTCGTGACGATCAACTACGGCGCGACGCAGGTCTTCACCATCACGGCCAGCCCAAGCTATCACGTGGAGTCAGTCATGGTCGATGGTGCTCCTGCCACCCTGGGCGCGTTTGGCCGCTACACCTTCACCAACGTGACGGCCAACCACACCATCACAGCGTCGTTCACCATCAACACTTACCTGATCACCCCGACGGCAGGCTTGAGCGGTACGATTACCCCGAGCACGACGCAGGTCATCAACTCGGGCAGCAACGCCGTCTTTACGGTGACGCCGAATACCGGCTACCACATCCTCAACGTGCGCGTGGATGGTTCGACCGTCACATTACCCGCGACGGGACAATACACGTTCACCAACGTGACGGCCAACCACACCCTGACGGCGTCGTTTGCCATCAATACCTACCTCATCACGCCGACGGTGACTGGCGCCAACGGCACGATGAGCCCAACGCCCACCCAGACGTTGAACTACGGCAGTAACGTCACCTTTACGATGACGCCATCGACCGGTTATCATGTGCGCGATGTGCGCGTAGACGGCTCGTCGGTCGGGGCGGTGACGGAATACGCGTTCACCAACGTGACGGCCAATCACACCATCACGGCGTCGTTTGCCATCAACACGTATCAGATTACGCCTTCCATCGGCGCCAATGGCGCGATCACGCCCTCAACGGTCGTGACGATCAACTACGGCGCGACGCAGGTCTTCACCATCACGGCCAACCCCACCTATCACGTGGAGTCAGTCATGGTCGATGGCGCGCCTGCCACCCTGGGCGCATTCGGCCGCTACACGTTTACCAACGTGACGGCCAACCACACGATCACCGCATCGTTTACCATCAACACCTTCCTGATCACCCCGACGGCAGGTTTGAGCGGCACGATCACCCCGAACACGCCGCAGGTGGTGAACTATGGCTCCAGCCAGGTGTTCACGGTCACGCCGGATACCGGCTACCATATCGTTAACGCCCGCGCGGATGGTTCGACAGTCACCTTGCCGGCGACGGGGCAATACACGTTTACCAACGTGACGGCTAACCACATCCTCACGGCGTCGTTCGCTATCAATACTTACCTCATCACGCCGACCGTGGGTGCGGGTGGTGTCCTGACGCCGAGCACGGTGCAGACACAGACTTACGGGTCAAGCCGCGTGTATACAATCACGCCCAATATCGGCTATCACATTGTCGATGTCGTCGTTGACGGCGCATCGCAAGGCGCGCAGACGCTATACACGTTCAGCAACGTCACGGCCAATCACACGATTTCCGTCTCGTTCGCCATCAACACGTATCAAATCACGCCGACGATTGGCGCCAATGGCTTCATGACGCCAACCAGTGTCGTGACGGTAAACTACGGCTCCAGCCAGGTGTTTACGGTTACGCCTGCCGCCAACTATCACATCCTGAGCGTCGTCGTGGACAACGCCCCAGTCGTGCTGGGCGTTACTGGCCGCTACACCTTCACCAACGTGACGACCACGCACACGATTTCGGCGGCCTTCACCATCAACACCTTCCTCATCACGCCGACGGCGGGAGCGAATGGCTCGATCACGCCCAGCGGCACGCAGACGCTGGACTATGGCACTACCCAGGTCTTTGACATCACGCCCACCACTGGCTATCATATTGCGTCGATGCGCGTGGATGGCTCCAACGTGACCGTGGCAAGTCAATACACGTTCACCAACATCGCCGCGAACCACACGATCACCGCAGCCTTTGCCATCGACACCTTCATCATCACACCGACCGCGAGCGTCAGTGGGACGATCACGCCGGGCACACCGCAGACCGTGAACTACGGCGCCGGCAAGACCTTCACGATCACGCCGAGTGTCGGCGCGCATCTCCTCGATGTCATGGTCGACGGTGTATCGCAAGGTCAGATCACAACCTATGCCTTTACCAATGTCACGGCGAATCACACGATTACGGCGCTGTTCACCGTCAATACTTACGTCATCACGCCAACCGCCGGCGCTAACGGCAGCTTAACGCCTGCCACAGCGACGACGATCAACTACAGCAGCAGCCTTGTCTTTACGATGACGCCGGTCACCGGCTACCATGTCGCTGATGTGGTCGTCGATGGCGCGTCGGTCGGAGCTGTCAGTGTCTATACGTTCACCAAGGTTACCGCCGACCACACGATCACGGCGTCCTTCTCCATCAACAGTTACTCGCTGGTTCCTCTTGGTGGTAGTTTGAACGGCAACATCTCGCCCAACCTGGTGCAGAACGTGCTCTATGGCGGCGAGGTCGTGTTCTACTTCCTGCCGGACCCCGGCTATCACGTGCGTGATGTCGGCTTCAACGGTGTGTCGATGGGCGCGCTGACCGTCTACACATTCACCAACGTCGCCGCGGACTACACGATTACGGCGTCCTTCTCCATCAACAACTACGTGATCACGCCGACAGCGGGCGCTAACGGATCCATCTCGCCCAGCACGCCTCAAACGGTGACGCATGGTGCTAGCAAGATGTTCACGTTTACACCCAGCACCGGTTATCACATTGCGGATGTGGCGGTGAATGGCGTGTCGGTAGGCGCAACCAGCCCATACACGCTGGTCAATGTGTCGGACAACAGCACCATCACGGTCGCGTTCGCCATCGACACGTTTGTGATTACACCGACAGGCGATGCCAACGGCGCGGTAGTGCCGGGCACGCCGCAGACGGTGAACTATGGCGCTGACCAGGCCTTCACGTTTGCGCCGGCCACCGGCTACCACCTGGCTGATGTCGGCGCGGATAGCGTGTCACTGGGCGTGATGGAGGCATACACCTTCACCTATGTGACCGCGGACCACACGATCACGGCAGCCTTCGCTATCAACTACTACCTGATCACGCCGACTGCGGGCGCGAACGGCTCAATGACGCCGAATACGGCGCAATCCGTGGCCTACAGCGCGACGCAGACCTTTACGGTCACGCCCGATATCGGTTACCACATCGATGAGGTGTTTGTTGATGGCGTTTCCGTGGGCAGCGTTGACAGCATCGACTTTACCGAGGTCAACCAGGATCACACCATCACGGCTACCTTCACCATCAACCAGTACACGTTGAACGTCGGTATCATCGGCGATGGCATTGGCGCTGTCTCCGTCGATCCGGTCCAGCCGACGTATGCGCATGGCACCGTCGTCACGCTGACCGCGACGCCGTTGATTACCTCATCCCTCATCGAGTGGAGCGGGGCATACAGTGGTGTGGCCAACCCGCTGACCATCACGATGGACAGCGACAAGACGATCACCGCCACGTTCAGCAAGACGTGCGATCCCGTTGAGCAGGTAGTGATTGTGCGCATGCCCGGCGGAACGATCGCGACCAACAACCTGATTCGCTTCGAAGCGGTCGCGAGCGGCACATTGCCGATGCAGTCGGCATGGCTGTTGAACGGCCTCTCGGTAGGCGGCAGTCAGAGCTGGATCGAGCAATCGTTTAGTAACGCAGGCCCGTACACGGTTTCCGTGACCGTGACCAACGGCTGCGGCAACGGCAGCGCCGAGTTGTCATTTAACGTGGTGCAACCGGAAACGCCGCGCGGTGACCTGTCGCGCTCGCAGAAGCTGGTGACTCGCAACGGCGACACCTTGACCTACACGCTGATCATTCGCAACGCATCGGCAGTCACGTCGACGGTCTTGGTGACTGACCTGCTGCCCGCCAATGTGTCGTTCGTAGAGGGCAGCCTGACTTCGACGGCGCCCATAGCGGGCTTCAATCCCCCGACATGTTTGCAGGTGAACACGGCTTTAGTTTCCGGTTGTTTGCAGGCGGCAAAACAAAACTTTGTACAGCCGACGAATGGTGAAGTGGTGTGGAGTGGTGAAGTGGTCTCTGGCACGCCGGTGCTGATCTGGTTCACCGTCATAGCCAATTCTGGTATGCCGGCTGACACGATCGTCACCAACGAAGCCCTCGTGGATGATGGCTCAGGGTGGATTGAGACGATCGTGGCGAACACGCAGATCAACCCCTCGCTCAGCCTTGAGATCAACCACGGCGCAACCATGACGCGCATTCCGACAGTGACGCTGACCTACAGCAGCACGCGCGTCATGGCCGATGTGCGTTTCAGCAACGACAGCCTGTTTGCCGTAGGCGTCAGCGCATGGATGAGTGCTACAACGCCCGGCGAACTGGCCGACTGGGTAGTGTCTACCGACGGTGACCTGCGCCTGTTGCGCACGGTCTACATCCAGTTCCGCGATGCTGATGGCGTCGTGTACGGCCCGGCTTACGCCACAATCCTGTTTGACCCGGATGCGCCGACAACGCCGCAGATTAGCGTATTCGCGCTTCAACCCGCAGCGCTGCTGCAGAATAGACTCGGCCAGATGCCAATGCAGGCGCACCTGCCACTGACGGTGACGCTGCAGATCGGCAGCGGCGACACCAACAGCGGTGTGGATACGCTGGTGTTGAGCGACGACATGTACTTTACCGACCCAGTGACGTACACGCTGCACGGCGCCAGTGCCTTGATCGAATGGCACGTGCCGTCCACTTACTTCCATGTGCCGCATGTTTATGCCAAGTCGTATGACCGTGCTGGCAACGTGTCGGCCATGTTCGACCGCCAGCTGGTATTCCAATCGTTCCTGATCATGGTTCTCAAACCATAGCGTCTTTGCTCTCCTGCCCCGGACGTTCGTGGGTCTGCTGATACAAGTCGGCAGACCCACGCGTTGGGGTGATCCCCTCTGAACTGCATCGATTTTGCCCCGGGTCTGTCCTACGCTGGTACAACGCCAGACAGCGCTGCGCATGCAACAGGATATGTCGCAAGCGGCCTGGCGCAAGGCGTGACATGGCATAGCGGCGTTGTTCTAATTCGTACCCCTGTTGCGTGAATAGCCTGATTCGACGTCTTTCGCAAGGGACGAGGTTTTCGCAGGCATGTGACTAGTGCCTTAGAGGTGAATCTTTTTTGCGTTGGACATTTATTGATTTGCATTGTATAGTCTTTATTTTGTCAACCAATGTACATTGATCGATCAGCAAACACCAAGTCCAGCGTTCTTAACAAATAGGTTGTTACATGAGCACAATGAAGACACGTCGCTATTCACGCCGGTGTAATCCTAAAAAGAGACCTGCATCTATCGCTAATCGACACATCGCAGGTAGGATCAATTCGCAGCGCGAAATCAAACGCCAGTTCAACGCCCTGTTTGAAAAAAGCGAAGCGGTCAGCATGCTCATCGATCCCATTGACGGTACGATCGTGGATGCCAATCCCGCTGCAGTCAGATTCTATGGTTACTCGCGAGTGCAGCTCATCGCCATGCGCATTTTTGATATCAACACCTTGAATGCCGGCGCCGTACTGACTGCCATGCAGCACGCCTCATCGAGTGAAGAAGCGCGTTTCCTGTTTAAGCATCGCATGGCGGATGGTCGCATTCGAGATGTCGCAGTCTACAGCAGCCCGGTCGAGAGTAGCGGGAGACTGTTGTTATGTTCGATTGTACTCGATATGACCAACCTCAAGCGTATCGAGGCTGCTGAGCGCGATCAGCGTGTGCTGGCAGAGGCCTTGCACGATACGGCACTGGCGCTCAACAGCACGCTCAGCCTTGATCAAGTGCTGGATCGTATTCTTGAGAACGTCGGCAAGGTAGTGCCGCACGACACCGCCAACATCATGATCGTTGATGCAGACGGCGTAACCGTGCGCATGGTGCGCAATCGTGATTATGCCGAATTCCAGTCGGGAGACTGGGCCATGTTGCAGTTCAACATCACGAGTATGCCTACTTTGAACCGCATGGTGCAGACCGGACGACCACTGGTGATTTCCGATACCCACGCCGATCCTGATTGGATTCAAACGCCGGATTCGATTATGGTCCACTCGTATGTTGCCGCGCCTGTTCTGTATCACGAGCATGTGATGGGTATATTGAACCTCGAGAGTGCAACAGCGGGTTTTTTTAATCACGAACACGCTGAACGGCTGCAGTCTTTTGCTGATCAAGCCGCCATTGCGCTTGAAAACGCGCGACTATATGCTGAAGTGCAAGAGCTTGCATTCAAGGAAGCACGGGCGCGTGAGCAGGCTGCTGAAGCATCGCGCATGAAGTCCGAGTTTCTGGCGATGATGAGCCATGAAATTCGCACGCCGATGAACGGCGTCATCGGCATGACCGAGTTGCTTTCGTTGACGCCGTTGGATGAGGATCAGCATGAGTATCTGCGCATCATTCAGAACGAAGGCGAATCGCTGCTGCAGATCATCAATGACATTCTTGATTTCTCAAAGATTGAAGCCGGGCGCGTCATTTTAGACCCGGTGGAATTTAACATGAGCGACCTTCTGCAATCGGTGACTGACATGATGCAGTTGCGCGCCCAACAGCGCGGATTGAGCTTAACCAGCGCGATTGCAGAGGGAACGCCAGAGCGCGTGGTCGGCGATGTGGTGCGGATCAAACAAATCCTGCTCAATCTGGTAAGCAACGCGGTCAAGTTTACCCATCAGGGCGGTATCGACATCCGCATCGGTCGTGAACACACGAGTGACCATGTGGTTTCCATTAGTTTCGAAGTTCAGGACAGCGGGATTGGCATTCCACCCGAGGCGCTGAAAAACCTGTATCAGCCCTTTGTGCAAGCCGATGGATCGGTTAACAGGAAATACGGCGGTACCGGCCTCGGCCTGAGCATCAGCAAGCGCATGGTCGAGTTGATGGGCGGCCAGATTGGCGTGCATAGCGAGGTGGGCAAGGGCACACGGTTCAGGTTCACGCTCCCGCTGGATTGCAGCGATGAACAACCCTGTGTGGAAGTGATCCCCCTGCACGAGCAACGAGCGCATCACCCTGTGCACAGTGATGTAGCCATCCTGGTGGCAGAAGACAATGAAACCAATCAAAAGGTCATCCTGGGCATGCTGGCCAGCCTGGGGTACACCGCTATTATCGTGGGCAATGGACGCGAGGTAGTGAGTGTCGTCACTACCGGTCAGCTGTGTTACGACCTGGTCTTGATGGATATTCAGATGCCTGAGATGGACGGCATGAGCGCTACGCGCGCGATACGTGAATGGGAGAAGTCCACCCGCATGGCCTATCGCACGCCGATTGTGGCTCTGACAGCAAATGCCCTGGTTGGAGATGCCGCATCCTACCTGGCAGCAGGCATGGATGATTATCTGAGCAAACCACTCACGATGGATCGCTTGTCTCAATGTCTGAAACAATGGTTGACACGGCAAGACTATGACTTCACATATCGGATGGATTAGCGCGCTATAGTGGTGAGGTCCTTGTTCCTATTACAATACCGGCATGACGACACACGATAACCGCGAATCTCGCAAAGCGATTGAGGAAGAGATTGAACTCCGCGACATAGAACGACGCTTGCGCGCCTATCCGTCCCATCGATCAAGTGAGGTGCTGGCGCTGCTGGTGTGCGTTTTGGGCATCGTGGCTTCAGTGGCCGGATTCCCCCTCAGTATTCTGGGCGTGATTGCCGTGACGCGGCGGAATGTGACGCGCCGTAACCTTCTCAATCGCGCCGCAGAACTCGATCATCCGTAACGCGCCGGCATAATCCCATGTGAGGTGAAGCGCGCCTATGAGTCGAACATGAAAATCACCAACGTCGAAGCCATCGTTCTGGATACAGGCAAGGACTACCCGAACCCGGCGCAGGCCGCCGAGGCGCACGGCGTGCGGTTCGTGTCATTGATTCGCATCGATACCGACGCGGGCATTACGGGCTGGTCGGACATCGAGACGCAACCGCACGTGGGCAGGGCCATCGTCGACGCGCCTTCCGGCGGGCAGATCGGCTTTGAGTCGGTGCGTGCTGCGCTGATCGGCGAAAATCCGTTTGAGCGTGAACGGCTATGGCAGAAGCTGTACCGCTACATGGCCTACTATGGCCGGCAGGGCGCGGGCATGCAGATGATGTCGGGCGTCGATATCGCCTTGTGGGACATTGCCGGCAAGGCATGCGGTCAGCCGGTGTGGGCGCTGTTGGGCGCCAAGTACCGCGACCATGTCAAGGCGTATGCGTCAACGCTTTTCCGCCCGACACCCGATGCGATGAAACGGGCTGTCGCAGACTATTTACAGCAGGGTTTTCGCGCCATCAAGTTCGGCTGGGGCGCTTTTGGCGTTGATCTGGCGCTCGATGTGCAGTTGGTGAAGGCGGCGCGCGCAGAAGCAGGCGCGGGTGTTGACCTGATGGTCGACGGCGGTTGGTATGGCACCGGTTACGACCAGCCATATCGTTCGCGCCCGGTCAAAGACTGGATCAAGCTGGCATTGCAGCTCGAAGAACTGGATGTGTTCTGGCTGGAGGATTTTCTTCACCCCGAGAATTTCGCCGGATACGCCGAGGTCGCGCGCGCCACGCGCACCTTGCGCATCGCGGCCGGCGAGCAATTGGCCGGTTATCCTGACTTTGAGCGCCTGGCGATAGAAGGGCATGCCCACACCTTGCAACCCGATCTGTCGCGCTGCGGCGGGTTGACGGTGGGCAGGCAGATCGCAGAACTGGCGCAGCGGCGCGGCATCGATTGTGTGCCGCATGCATGGCTGACCGACCTGTTGAAGGCGGCGTCTTTGCATCTCAACGCCTATTTGATACACTCTCTATACCTTGAGTTTAACGTATCCACTGCTTCGCTCTTGAACAACCTGTGCCTGCAGCAACTGCACATGGTAGATGGCATGATCGCGATTCCCAATGGGCCGGGATTGGGCGTTGACGTGGATGAAGACATCGTTGCGCGCTTTCGCGTAGCATAAGTGGCCTGTGGGCAAAGGATGATGGCACCGGATGAATGTCGTATCGATCATGGCGCATCAGGACGATGAAATGCGCTGCCTTGGCACGATGTTGAAGTGTCGCATGCGGGGCGACCATCTCTACTTTGTTACGCTGACCGACGGCGCCAAAGGCATGGTTCAAATGCCTGAAATGTCAGCCGCCGATGCCGGCGCGATTCGCCATGCCGAAATGTCGGCGCTGGCCGACGCTGCGGGCGGCGACTACATCAACCTGCGCGAGCATGATGAGTTTCTATTCGATACCGCCGACGTGCGCATGAAACTGATCGAAGCCATACGCGCGACCAAGGCCGACCTGATCTTCACCCATTCACCCCACGACTACAACCTCGATCACGTGACAGTGAATCAACTTGTGCGTCACTGCGCCATGCAATCCTGCCTGCCTGTCCTGCCCACGTCGTCAATGGTGCTGGCGCAACACCCCGCCGTGTTCGAGTGTGAACCCTTCGGCGCCTTCGAATTTCACCCTACGCATTACGTCGACATCACAGCCTACTTTGACGAGAAAGTGCGGTTGCTCAAACACCACCGTTCGCAGGAAGTCGCGATGCAACAGGCGACAGGCTCGGGGATTGAGGTCATCTGCGTGCGACTGGACGCCTACCGCGGCGATCTGGTCGGATGCCGCCTGGCGGAAGCGTTCGCGCCCATGCCCGGTCGCGGCACCATCAAGCCGTACCCGGTGTTGCCCTAGTCCCAGCTTCCGCCGGCATGGCCATGCCACACCGATAGCGCGGCCAGCTGGCCATGATGATGCAACGTGTGTTTCAACGCGTACAGGTGATGGCCGATGACGGTGGTCTGGCCTTCCGCCGGTTGTGGTCGCACCACCATCAGATCAGCATCACTTAAGCCCGATAGCTGCGCCAGGATACGCTGCTCGATTTCACGTGCATAAACCACCAGCAACTCCTTGGCGGGCATACGATCCAGGGCGAGTTCCCACCAGCCGCCGCCGAAGCCATGTCCCCACGTATAGGCTTGCCCCGTGTCTTCGCCAGCATAGAAATCGAGGCAATCGAGGATATGCATGGCTTGCACAACCGGTGTTTGAAAAAACGTGATGCCCTTCAGCCAGTCTTCATCAGTGAACCGCTCAATCTCTTCCACCAGAATCTTGAAGGTGTGCTGATATTGCCTGGTTAAATCCTGGACGACTGCATCTGACATAGTGCTCCTTATAGGTTTTTTGTCATCAACTCAGCATAATCCAGCAACGAGTTGGCCAGTTTCAGGTCAGCTCGACCGTTCGCAAGTGAATAGCGAGGCGCTGGCGCGCTCAGCCTGGCGAGTGTGGCGGTGGCTTTGTCCAGCTGTTGTTTGATTGGCGCGATGCGGTCGGGTTGATCTTTAGCGTCGTCGGCATGCGTGCCGCGCCCTGGCTGGATGGCGCCATCGAGCAACGCGCGCGCGGCTGCGGCGTGATCCTCCACCCGTTTCTGCTCCGCCACGAAGCTGTCACGAGCGTGCTTTAATCGCGCGATGTAGTTGTTGGTGTCAGCTATCAAGCGTCGTCCAGCCTCGCAGTGCGATTGCCAATGGCGCACCAGGGCATTCGACATCTGGCTCTGCAAGGTGTTGGTCCACGCCTGAATATCGCTTTGGAAGCGGCTATCCACCTGCAGGTCCAGCGCGCCGTTGGTGGCAAGTTCGCGCAACTCGGTCGCGACCGTTGATAACGTCTGGCGCAAGGCCGTCGCCTGCCGTACCACCGTGGCCTTTTGATCGTTGTAGCCATCCACAAACGCGCGCATCTGCTCAAGCGCCGAGGAAGCCGCGGCCTTGATCGCCGGATAGTCCACCCTCTCATTGTCTGGCTGTGACAAACTTTGCGCCAGTTCGTCGCGGCGCGCTTGAAAATCAGCCGCCGTCGCCACCTGTGCCGTATCCAGGTCATCCGCTATTGTGAAGCAGGTGGGGATCAGTTCATCCATCTGGCGCACCATCGTCTGCGCCTGAAGACAATCGCTTTCTTTCTGCGCCACAGCCTTGCTGATGGCATCAGCATAGTGGACTAGTTGAGACTGCAACAGTATGGGCTGCGCCATCATCTTGATCAATGCTTCCAGTTGGCTTTGCCTTGGGCGCGCCAGTTGCACCGCCAGCAAGCGCCACTGTGCCAGCAAGCCTGTGCGTTGGATGCTGACCACATCGGGTGAAATCGGATCAATGTACGCGGGATGGATGGAGGCGAGAGCGGTAGCCAGGTCAGCCGAACGCTTGCAGATGTCGTCGACCGTGGTCTGGTTGATAGTCGCCGACAGCGCGTTGAAGCCGGCATATTGTTCGGCAAAGGATACGAAGGCGCGTTCGATGTCAGCCACTTTAAGGTCAAAGTCGCGCTTAATCTGATTAGCCTCGCTCAATGCCGCCAGGTCTTCAGACAACCGCAGGTCATCCAATTGGCGCAGGAACTGGCGTGCCGACTCCATGATCGGATCACTGATGTCCATGTCACAACCCTGGCGCACCACTGATAGCCTCGATTCGTAATCAATGATGATCCCGTAGGCCTGCGCGTATTGATCACTCACTTTGCCGCGCCATACCTTTACTTGTTCGAGCGTGTTGTGCAACGCCTGAATTTCGATGGGAAGCTGCTGCGCTTGATCGAGCGCCGACTGGAATGAACGCGCCTGCAGCAGGTTGCTGACCTGTCCAAGTTGTTTCCTGAGCGCCAGCGCTTTTGTCGATAATTGCGGGAACGGTCCGTATTGCTTTGCGTCGCTCGATAATGCCTGTTCCAGCCGGCCATGTTGGCGCAAAGCCACCTGCAAGGCATAGTTGGCGTCTTGCGCAGCCGAGGGACGGCGGTGCATTTTTTTATCGACTTCGTTCAGAATCTGGTTGATCTCAACCTGCCAGCGATAGGCATCAACCACGTTCTGGCGCGGCGGGTCGTCATCAGCCAGCAGGCCTTCGAAAACCAAATCCAGTGACGACATGGCTCCGGCCAGTGACACCCCTTCCGTGATCATGGGATTCGCGGGACTGGCTAAACCTTTGCGTTGCGCCTCCAACTCAGCGGCGCGCGCGCGCATTTCCTCAAACTGGCGTTTCTGGCGGCGTCCCATCACGGCGATTTCGCTGTCGATGGTGGCCAGGTCCTGGCGGATTTTCTGCACTTCGGCCAGCGCAGTAGTGACCTTGCGGAGTGCAGCGGCATATTGCAGCCACTTGATCAATTCGATAGTCGGCGGCGCGATGAAAAACAGGTGCTTTGGCGATGTCGGTTTGATTTCACTGCGGCAGTAGCGATCGGCGGTTTTCATCGACACGCCGGCCAGCTCATATCCTGCTTTGACAATTTTGCGCGCCCGGATGACGAGATTGGCGTAAGGTGCCGCATCAATCTGTGTCGCGCTGTTGAAGTACCGATTCGCGCCGGCCAGTTGCTGCTGGCGTGTGACAGCCATCTCAGCAAGATCGCGCGCCTGTTTGCGCCACGCGGTTGCGGACTTGTGCGCCACTTGCAGCGCAAAGTACAGCGCCAGCGTCCACAGCCCGTAGAACGCCAGAATACCGAGGATGATCATGATGATGTTTTTTTGCTGCTCAGTCATCTTGTGTAACCTGGTACAAACAATGCGGAGTCCTGACCGCCATTTTACTCGGTTTAGCTCCCCAGCGGTAAGTCAATCCAGGCCAGGCCGATGTCGCGATGAAAGTGGCTGATGGCGTCGCCCTCCAGCGCATCGTAGAGCATGGCCAGTCGGTTGCCAACCGGGATTACCGAAGGCATGCCGATGCTGCCTTTGGCCCACGTGCAGTTCTGTGCGTCGAGGACGATGGCTTTGTCCTGCGCATCCCAGTGGTTGATGTCGCGCGTCCAGTACACCCAGATGGCATCGGTGTATTCGATGATGCCGAGTTCCTTGTGATCATCGATGCCGATGTGGTTGGTGAAGAGGTACCACGTGTCGTTGGATGCCTCGTAATACAGCGATGTGTTCTCCACCTGTTCCTGCACCGGCACCATGGGCTCCGGGTCGAGTTGCCACGCGCCGTTCAAATCGCGCGTGCGCGCAATGCCAAGCGAGCGCAACACATACGGATGATCCGCCAGCGTGGTCGTGCTGCTGAAGAATTGTAGATATTCATCCGCCTGCTTCACGATACATCCGGCAGATGCGGTCACTGAGTAATAGGTGTTTGGGCGGGTGTCGAATGGCACAACGTCATACTGCTTGATCCATGGTCCGGCCAGCCGCGCACTGTGGGCTTTGAGCGTGAGATAAGGAAAGTCGGGCAACTCCTTGCCGGTGGGCGAACCGATGTAGAACATGTGCCACTCATGGCCATCGTAGATCACCCAGGGTGAACATGCTGCGCCGGCATCGCGCGTTCCCGGTTGACCCAGATCGAGAATTGCGCCGTGTTTGTGCCAGTGAATCAAATCGTCGCTTGTAGCCAGGCAGGCGCGCGTGCCATCGGGGCGCACGCCGTCATAGAGCAGGTGAAAGGTGTCACCTTCTTTGAAGATTAACGCTTCGCGCGCGCTGAGGCTGTCGCAGGCAGAGGGATCGCTGCCGTGGCGCATGACAACGCCTTGATCGTGCGCCTTGATGCGCCGCGTGGCCATGGGCCTGTTGTCCAGATACATATCAATTGCTCCTATGTCTTGTGTCACACTATTCTCCATGCTTTTGCCGGATTAATGTTAATCATCAGCTCATAATGATAAGATAATCGGCATAGACTTGATTGAGGTATTCCCTCGGTCGTATGCAGGAAAAACGGGTTCACACTCTATGTCAATAAATGATTTTGAACTGGTAACAGAACGTCAGATTCCCGAGATCAATACGCGCGCCAAACTGTATCGTCATATCGGCACCGGCGCGCAGGTGCTTTCGATGGAAAATGACGACGAGAACAAGGTCTTCGGCATTACCTTTGCCACTCCGCCGGAAGATTCCACGGGCGTATCGCACATCATGGAGCACTCTGTATTGTGCGGCTCGCGCAAGTACCCGGTCAAGGAACCGTTTGTTGAACTGATCAAAGGATCGCTCAACACGTTCCTCAATGCATTCACCTTTCCAGACAAGACCTGCTACCCTGTGGCAAGTCAAAACCTGCAGGATTTCTACAACCTGATTGACGTGTATCTGGATGCCGTGCTTTATCCGCGCATCACGCCTGAGACATTGATGCAGGAAGGCTGGCATTATGAGCTTGAAAGCCCGGATAGCCCGATCGCTTTCAAGGGCGTCGTTTATAACGAGATGAAAGGCGCTTACAGTTCGCCCGATGGTCTGCTTGGCCGCTATATTCAACAATCGCTTTTCCCCGACAATGCCTATGGCGTTGACTCCGGCGGCGATCCGCGCCATATTCCCGACCTGACGTATGCGCAGTTTAAGAAGTTCCACGAGACGTATTACCATCCGTCGAACGCGTTTATCTACTTCTATGGCAATGATGACCCGGCAAAGCGTTTCGAACTGACGCAGGCCTATCTGAAGGACTTTCAGCGCATCGAAATCGATTCGCGCATCCGCCTGCAGCCATCGTTCACCGAGCCGCGCCGGCTGGTCATCGGCTACGATGCCGGTGAAGAGGCGAGTGCGGCCAGCGATAGCAAGAAGGGCATGGTTTCGGTGAACTGGCTGCTGGCTGAGAATCTCGATGTTGAGGTGGCGCTGGCGCAAACGATGTTGTCGCACGCGCTGATCGGAACGTCGGCCTCGCCGCTGCGCAAGGTGCTGATCGACTCTGGTCTGGGTGAGGATGTGACAGGCGGCGCCGACGATGAACTGCGTCAATTGACATTTTCCGCCGGGCTGAAAGGCATCGCGCCGGATGATGCCGGCAAGGTTGAAGAGTTGATCCTGAACACGCTGTCGCAGATTGTGCGCGATGGTATCGACCGCGAGATGATCGAAGCATCCTTGAACACCATCGAGTTCCGTTTGCGCGAATACAACACCGGTGGATTCCCGCGCGGGTTGGCCATGATGCTGGGTGCGCTTTCGATATGGCTGCATGGCAATGACCCGACGCTGGCGCTGGCTTTCGAAGCCCCGCTGGCTGCGATCAAACAGAAGCTGGCTGCGGATAGCCGCTACTTTGAAAAGATGATTGAGGCATCGTTTCTCAACAACACCCATCGTACAACGGTGCTGCTCAAACCTGATCCCGAGGTGCGTCCACAGACCGAAGCGGCAGAACGTGCGCGGCTCGACCAGGCGCGCGCGACGATGACGGACGCCGATGTGCAACTCGTGATCGAGGAAACCCGTTTGCTGAAAGAGAAACAGACGGCGCCCGATTCTCCCGAAGCGCTTGCCACGATCCCGCGCTTAACGCTGGCCGATCTGGACAAGCAGAACAAGTTGATTCCATCACACACCGCCGAAGTTAACGGCGCCAAAGTAGTGACGCACGACTTGTTCACCAACGGCATTACCTATCTCGATGTGGGCTTTAACCTGCGCGCATTGCCGCAGGAATATCTGCCCTATGTCACGCTGTTCGGACGCGCACTGCTGGGCTTGGGCACCGAGGCTGAGGATTTCGTCAAGTTGTCGCGCCGCATTGGACGCAAGACGGGCGGTATTCGCAGCGCCAATTTCACCTCGGCTGTGCAATGCTCTTCTGATGCTGCCGCATGGCTGTTCCTGCGTGGCAAGGCGACCGTGGCGCAAACACCCGACCTGCTGGTCATTCTGCGCGATGTCTTGCTGACGGCCAAACTCGACAACCGGGATCGTTTCCGCCAGATAGTACTGGAGGAGAAGGCCGGACAAGAGGCGGGACTGACGCCGGGCGGGCATCGTGTCGCCAACAGCCGGTTGAAGGCGCGCTTCTCACTGGCCGACTGGGCAGGCGAGCAGATGGGCGGGTTGACGTATCTGTTCTTCCTGCGCAAGCTGGCCGAGCAGATCGATCAGGACTGGGCTGGCGTCTTGGGCAAACTCGAGGCCGTGCGCGGTTATCTAATCAATCGCTCGAATGCGCTGGTGAACCTGACGCTCGATGGCGTTAATACGCAGGTGATTCAGCCTGCCCTTGCGGACTTCCTGGGTCAATTGCCGGTCAAAGCCACAGCACAGCTGGCGTGGACGCCCGATATCGTCGCGGCGCCTGAAGGACTAACCATTCCGGCGCAGGTGAACTACGTGGCCAAGGGCGCCAACCTGTACAAACTCGGCTACCAATTTCATGGTTCGCTGCTGGTGATCTCGAACATGCTGCGCACGACATGGCTGTGGGAGCGCGTGCGCGTGCAGGGCGGCGCTTATGGCGGTTTCTGCACGTTTGATCACCGCTCCGGGACGTTCACCTACGTGTCGTATCGCGATCCGAACCTGCTGGCGACGCTCAATAACTACGACCAGACGGCCGATTTCCTGCGCGATATCGATTTGCCGCAGGAGGAAGTGACGAAGTCCATCATCGGCGTGATTGGTGAACTCGATGACTACCAGTTGCCCGATGCCAAGGGCTTTACATCGCTGGGGCGCATGCTGGCCGGCGACACAGAGGCGGGGCGTCAGAAGCTGCGCGACGAAGT
>CAIQQO010000429.1 GCA_903873965.1 uncultured bacterium | reverse complement strand
GCCATCGCTGCCGTGATCGTTCTCATCGTCGCCGCGGCCAACCTCTTCCAGGTCTGGCTGACCCAGGGCATTTACCAGACGACCAACATCATGCTCATTATGGTTGCTGCCGGGGTGATCATCCTCTCGCCGGCCATGCTGGCGCTGGTGTGGGCGCTGATCTGGGCTGGCTGGCTGTTCATCATCCTGGGTTTGCCGCAGCCGCAACCGCTGACCGTTCATTTCGGGTTTGCCATGGCCATCGCCAACATCATCGGCGGCCTGATCTATCTTGTGCGCATCAACAGTATTCGCCGCAACAGAGTCGCTGAGCTACAGACCCGGCGGTTCGCTGAAGAACAGCTTGCCGATAAGGAACGATTCAACAGCATCCTCGACGGCATCGACGACCTGCTCTGGTCTGTCGCCCTGCCCAGCCGGCAACTTTTGTATATGAATCCCGCTGCGCAGCTCGCGATGGGGCGCAGCCTGGCTGAGTTCCAGTCGAATCCCCAGTTATGGGCTGAGGTCTTTCGCCCCGAGGATCATGAAATACTGGATAAACAGTACAAGATGGCCGAGACAAGCGGCAATGCAGACAGCGCAGAGCTGCGACTGGTCCGCCCCGACGGCTCTGAGCGCTGGGTGCTGACGCGCTGGCGCGTCGTGCGCGTGAACGGGCAGCCCGTGCGGCTGGATATGATTGCCGACGATATCACGGATCTCAGGCAGTTAGAGATAGGGCATCGGCGCATGGCCGCCGCGATACAGGCCGCGGGAGATAGCATCGTGATTACCGATGTCAGCGGGGCCATCCTGGAAGCGAACCCTGCCTTCGAACGGCTTACCGGTTATAAGTGCGAGGAACTGAAAGCGCAGAATCCGCGCGTATTAAAAAGCGGCTTACAGGACGATGCCTTCTATCGCCAGATGTGGGATGTGCTGGTCAGCGGCGGAACATGGCGCGGTCGCTTTTTCAACCGTCGCAAGGACGGATCGCTGTACCACGCCGAGGCTGTCATTGCGCCGATTATGAATGCAGGCGTGATTGTGGGATACGTAGGCGCGCAGAATGACATCACCGAAGCGGTGCGCATCGAGGAAGATTTGCGGCGCAGTGAAGCGCGTTTCCGCATGATCTCCGAAAATAGCGACGATGTGATCTGGGTGCTGGACCTGGCGCTAGGCCGGTTTACTTATTTCAGCCCTTCGGTCACCCGTAAGCGCGGTTGGACTCCTGAAGAAGCGCTGAACTTGCCGCTTGCAGGGCACCTGCCGTCTGAGCGTAACCAACAGTTGACGCTGGGATTGGGAAAAGGGCTGCAGGCTTTAGCCAACGGTGATGAATCGATGCGCAACTTTACCATTGAGGTAGAGACAACGTGTAAGGACGGGTCGTTCATTCCCATGGAGATCGCCATCAGCCTGCTGACCGATGCCAGTGGCAAGCCCGTGCAGGTTTTGGGCGTTGGGCGCGATATCTCCGAGCGTCGGCGCGCCGCAGCCGAGTTAACGGCGTCTAACGCAGCCCTGGCCGTCGCGCGCGATGATGCGCTGCAGGCGTCGCGCCTGAAATCAGAGTTTCTGGCAACCATGAGCCACGAACTGCGCACGCCGCTGAATGCGATCATTGGCCTGACTGGGCTGTTGATCGATACCGATATGAGCGAGCTGCAACGCGACTATGCCGAAACCGTGCGGCGCAGCAGTGAAAATCTGCTCGTGTTGATCAATGATATCCTCGACTTCTCGAAGATTGAAGCCGGCAAGCTGGAAATGGAAGACCAGCCGTTTTCACTGCGCGACTGCGTGGAAAGCGCTGTCGATCTCACGCTGCCCATCGCCACGCAGAAGGGCATTACCTTGACCTATGAGATCGCGCCGGGTATCCCCGCCATCTTGATGGGCGATGTCACGCGGCTGCGCCAGATTATGGTCAACCTGCTGGGCAATGCCGTCAAGTTCACCACGCGAGGGCGCGTTGCGCTTGCCGTCAAGGGCACTACAACCGCCGATGAACGGCTTGAACTGGCTGTTGCGGTGACCGATACCGGCATTGGCATGACGCCGGAACAGCAAGAACGGCTGTTCAAAGCGTTCTCGCAGGGTGATGCCTCCACCAGCCGGCGCTATGGCGGCACAGGCCTGGGGCTGGTGATCACCCAACGGCTGGCAGCCATGATGGGCGGGCGGATATGGGTCGAGAGTGAAATAAAGCGCGGCTCGACGTTTTATGTCACGGCACAGCTCAAGATAGCGGCCATTCAACCTGATCGTCAACCGGGCGAAGCCAATATCGCCGCCAAGCACATGTTGATTGTCGCAGCAAGCAGTTCGAGACGCGAGATGCTGCTGCGCTGGATCGAATCGTGGGGCGCGCACGCCAGCGTCGTTGGCACTGCGGCTGAGGCGCTTTTAATCTTGCGCGCCGCGGTGCCGCTGAATGTCGTCTTGATGGATGTTAAGATTTTGATAGACGCGGACGTGCCACTGGTAGAGGCGTTACGCGCGCGTCAGTCGGCGCTCCCCGTCCTGCTGCTGGCGTCTGATCCGCAAGACATACCCGCCGCCGAGGAATGGCGGCAGCAGTGGCCCGCCGCGCGGGTGCTGCCGGGCGCGCCTAAGGCATCCAAATTGCTTGATGCGCTGGCCGTAATTTTCATCCAGGTGCCGCGCACGGCGACTGTCCAGCAAGCCATAGCGGGCGTCGAGGCGAACCAGGGTGTCACTCATCCGCTGTCCATCCTGCTGGCCGACGACAGCCCGGTAAACCAGAAGGTCGGGCTGCGCATGCTGGAACGCATCGGCTACCGTGCCGATGTCGTGTCCAACGGGCTTGAGGCGCTGGAGGCGCTGCAACGGCAGAGGTACGACGTGGTGTTGATGGATGTGCAGATGCCGGAGATGGATGGCATTGAGGCGGCTACCGCTATCCGCTACCGCTATCCGCCTGAGAGCAGGCCGCGTATTGTCGCGATGACGGCGCATGCGCTGGTGGGCGACAGAGAGCGCTTCCTGGCCACGGGCATGGACGGGTACCTGGCTAAACCCGTGCGCCTGGCCGAATTGGCCAATGAGCTGCGCACATGCGCGATGATCAGGCACGGCAGTGGTGAGACGTCACTTGCGGGCGCACTGGCCGCAATCGCGCCGCCGGCACTGATCGAACCAGGACCAGCCCTCGATCCAGGCGACCTCGCCTCCTTACAGGAAGTGCTGGGAGGCACAGCCAGACAGGTGATGGCTGAGATTGGCCCGGTACTTCTCGACTACGCTGCGCCGTTGTTGATCGGCATGCGCGAGGCGTTGCAACGCCAGGACGGCGGGGAGCTGTCCCATGCGGCGCACGCGCTCAAGTCGAGCAGCAGCTACACGGCAGCGCCACGGCTGGCGGCGTTGTGCGGCGAGCTTGAGGTGATGGGACATGCAGGGCAATTCGGCGCGGCAACGGCAAAACTAGCGGCGGTGGAAACCGAGTTTGGGCGGGTCAAGACGGCCATTCAGAGCATAATGGCATAGGGCTTCCTGCGCGTCTCGTAAAACGTGAAACGTAAAACGTGTCTCGTAAAACGTGAAACGTAAAAAGAAGAACCGCGCACGTTGGTGTTGGTCGGGCGAAACGGACAATGTCTAATCCACAGATTACACAGATTATGCAGATTTCACGGATAAGAACGGCGGCCGTTCCGGGGCGTCGGTCGGGGAGGTAGGGGTGATACCTACGGTTGCCTTACGAGCCGCGGTTTATATGAGATGTCATGGCAATGTGGCTTGGCATGCCCCTACGAAGATTCGGATTCCGAATCCGAATTACGTTTCACGTTTCACGTTTTACGTTTCACGTTTCACGTTTCACGTTTCACGTTTCAATCCCGGCCAACGCCCTTTCTTACATGGTGAGTGCGCGATAATGGTGGTTCATGCGCAAACGGATTGTCGGCAACTTCGTCACTTTGGGCGGCTATGACAACGGTAATGGCAGGGGTTCAGGCCATCGTCTGGCCGAAGTCGCCACGGTGTTTCTACGCCTCGGGTTGACTGCGTTTGGCGGGCCGGCGGCGCATATCGCCATGATGCGGCAGGAGATGGTTGAGCGGCGCAAGTGGGTGACGCAGGCGCAGTTCATCGATCTGCTCGCCATCGCCAACCTGATCCCCGGCCCCACCTCGACCGAGCTGGCCATCTATCTGGGCTACCTGCGCGCCGGCTGGCCGGGCTTGATGGTGGGCGGGGTGTGCTTTATCGCTCCTGCCATGCTGATCGTGCTGGCGCTGGCGTGGATGTATGTGACCTACGGCCGGCTGCCGCAGGTGGGCGCGTTGTTCTATGGCATCCAGCCGGTGGTCGTGGCGATTGTGGCGCAGGCCATCTGGTCGCTCGGGCGCACCATGCTGCCGGGTGCGCGCACCACCGTCGCCTGTGCTGCCGTGGCGGCGCTGTACCTGCTGGGCGTCAACGTGCCGGCGCTGTTGTTTGGCATGGGCATCCTCATCGGCGCAGGGCGGCTGTGGTCGCGGCACAAGGGCGCTTGGCGCATCGGGGCGTGGCTGCCGGGCGTGCTGCTGGCGCTGCCGTCCACCGCGGCGGCGGCCGCGGCATCGTTCAGCCTCGGCGCGTTGTTCCTGACCTTTCTCAAGTTTGGCGCCGTTATCTATGGCAGCGGCTACGTGCTGCTGGCGTTTATTCGCACCGACCTGGTGCAAAACCTCGGCTGGCTGACCGATCGGCAGTTGCTGGATGCCATTGCGGTGGGGCAGTTCACGCCGGGGCCGCTGTTCACCACGGCCACGTTCATCGGCTATGTGCTGGGCGGCGTGCCGGGCGCCCTGGTCGCCACGCTGGGCATCTTCCTGCCGTCGTTCTTCTTCATCCTGCTGATTCACCCGCTGGCCGCGCGGCTGCGCCAATCGCCCATCACGGCGGCGCTGTTGTACGGCATCAATGTGGCGGCACTCGGCTTGATGGTCGGGGTGCTGACCCAGTTGGCGCGCAACGCGCTGGTCGATGTCACCACGGTGGCCATCGCGGCGGCGGCGCTCATCGTGCTTGTGCGCCTCAGGCCCAATTCGGTGTGGCTCATTATGGCGGGCGCGATGATGGGTGTTTTGTTGTAAACTATTGCTAATAGTTATTCAACAGCGGAAACACTGGTTCACACTATGAAAGTAACAATTTCCTTGGAGAATCTTCTCGCGATCAGTGGCGTGGCCATCATCGCACTCATCGTAGCGTTATGGGTCACCTACCAAAAGCTCAATGCGGCGTACGCCGCGCTCGATCAGGCGGAGGCCAACAGATTAGCGAAGCAACGCGATAGGTCCACGTCGCTGGATATAGCCAACGCGATGATTCTGACGCAGGTCAAGAACTATAGCCGCGTGCTGCAAGCGTTGCATGAAAGCGATAATCGCTTTCGTATCCTGCTGCAAAACCTCACCTCCGTGTCGGTGCAGGGCTACTCGATGGACGGCATGACGGATTATTGGAACAAAGGGTCTGAGCTGATGTACGGCTATACGGCGGAACAAGCCATCGGGCGCAACCTGCTCGATCTGATTATTCCGCCCGAAATGCGCGAAGGCGTCAAAGGCGCGATTAAGCAGATGGCGCAGACGGGCGAGCCGATCCCAGCGGCCGAAATGTCGCTGCTGCACCGCAACGGGTCGCGCGTGTCGGTCTATTCGTGCCACGCCATTGTGAGACAGACCGGCCGCGAGCCGGAGCTGTTCTGCATCGACATCGATCTGACCACGAGCAAGCAGCACGAAAACGAACTGCAGGCGATTGCCACGCTCAGTTCGGCGCTGCGATACGCGCCTACCCGCGCAGAAATGCTGCCCGCCATCGTCGAACAGGTCGCCGGGCTGCTGCACTCTGACGCGCTGACGATCGAGATGATCCAGCCGCATAGCGGTGATACGGTGGTAGAAGCTGCCCATGGCGCGTGGGCAAAGCTGCTCGGTACGACGCAGAAGCAGGGCACCGGCATCAACGCGATCATCGCCGCGACGTTGCAACCCTACGTTACGCGTGATCTGCAGCGTGATCCCAACGTCGCCTATCCCGAGTGGGCCAATGTGGGCATTCGCGCCAGTGTGGGCGCGCCCTTGCTGGCACAGGACCGCCTGATCGGGTTCATCTGGGTGGGACGCCGCACCAGCATCACCGACTTTGAGGTGCGCATCCTGGCGGTCGTCGCCGACATTACAGCCATCGCCATCCACCGTGTCACCATGCACGAACTGTCGGTCAGGGCGGCCGCCGATCTGGTGGACACCTACGACACCACGCTGGCGGGTTGGGCGGATGCGCTGGAGTTGCGCGAGCACGAGACCGCCGGCCACAGCAAGCGCGTGGTGCAGATGACGCTCGATCTGGCGCAATCGTTCGGGTTCAGCGACGCCGAGCTGGTGCACCTGCAACGCGGCGCGCTGTTGCACGACATCGGCAAAATGGGCATACCGGATTACATTCTGCTCAAGCCCGGGCCGCTGAATGAGGATGAATGGCAGATCATGCGCCAGCACCCGGTATACGCCAACGACATGCTGTCGAAGATTCCCTATCTTGTCCCGGCGCTGAGCATCCCGTACAGCCATCACGAGCGTTGGGACGGCGGCGGCTACCCGTGCGGGCTGAAGGGCGAGGCCATTCCCTTGATGGCGCGCCTGTTCTCGGTGGTGGACGTGTGGGACGCCCTAAGCTCCGTGCGCCCCTATCGCCCGGCGTGGAACAGAGAGTCGGTGCAGAACTACCTGATCAGCCAGTCGGGCAAACAATTCGACCCGCAGGTGGTGGCGAAGTTCCTGGAACTGATGCGAAGCAAGGTGTGAATGACGGGCTATGCGTCCCGCTAGTTCCGCGATCCGAATCCGATTCCGAATCATCGCATCGTCTGCTTGAGCTAGCTTTGATCTGTATCCTTGTCAGATATCAAATTCAGGAAGACCTTCACAATATGCGGATCAAGCAGCAACCCTGCCTGTGACTCGAGGTAACTGCGTATCTGCGTCATGGACGCCGCTTCTCGATACGGGCGGTTGTAGCGCAACGCGTCCCATATATCCACCACGGCGAAGATGCGGGCGCCAATGGGAATCTCTTCGCCCTTCAGCCCGCGCGGATAACCGGAACCGTCCCAGCGTTCATGATGGCAATAGGGAATATCCATCGCCGGATGCAGATACTCGATAGGTTGCAACAGATCAACGGCATACTGCGGGTGCTGTTTCATGATGACCCATTCCTCATCAGTAAGTGGGCCTGGCTTACCCAGTATGCGATCCGGCACGCCGATTTTGCCAATATCGTGCAACAATGCGCCGCGCCGCAGATGCACAATGTCTTCGTCGGGGATTCCGATCGTGGCAGCCAGTAGCGCCGTCATTTCCATCACGCGCCGGCTATGGTCGCCTGTTGTTTCGTCGCGCATGTCGATGGCGCGCGCCCACCCTTCAAGTGTTTCTTTATAGGCGTTGGTGAGGGCTGATTCCTGCTGCCTGCTCACCGTAACATCCTCATAGATCGCCGCCGCCATGCGGGATTCGTAGGCGACAATGTTGAAAAAGATGATGTTCACTACCCGGTGTTGTCCATCCTGGCGCTGGATGTCGAGCTCCCAATTGGCCGTGCGGTTGAGCGCGTTGTCACTGTCGAGAACCGACTTCTTGATGTGATGCATGATGTCATCACGGCTGACCCGACTATCGGCCAGGCTGGGCGACAGATCCGCCAGGACATCCCAGACAGGTCGATTAGCAACAGCCTCCCAAGGCAGCAAGGTCAAATTCTGCAGCGCCTTGTTCCATTCCTGAATTTTCCCGTCTTCGTCCACCAGCAGGATACCCTCGGCGGATTGTGCGATGATGCTGTGGTACTTGCGCTCGCTTTTCCGCAGCAATTCCTCGGCCTGTTTGCGCTCGTTGATGTCAGTGTGCGTGCCAAACATCATCAGCGGCTGGCCGTCGGGCGTGTGGGTGATGACGCGGCCACGGGCGTGAACCCACACCCAGCCGCCATCCTTGTGCTGCATCCGGATTTCACAGTTGTAGTACGACAGTTCGCCGGCAAAGTGGCGCTCCAGCAGAGCGCTGGTTTTCTGCAAATCATCGGGGTGGGTCAGGCTTTCCCATGTCTTGAAGCTGGTCGGTGCCAGCTCGTTCAGCGTGTAGCCAACCAGTCGCGCCCAACCTTCGTTAAAGGTGGTTTTTCCCGTCTGGACGTTCCATCCCCACGTGCCCACATGCGCCTCATCAATAAACCCTTCCATCCGCTGGTTGATGTCGAGCAGCATCTGTTCCGCGCGCTTGCGTACCGAGATGTCGCGCAGGGTTACCTGAATGGCCCGTCTGTCATCATAGTCAATGACAGCTACCTGCGCTTCTGTTTCGATAACGACGCCATCAAACCGAATGTGTTTCATCTCGACCAATGGCCCGTTGACGCCGCGCTCTATCCCGTTCTTGAAGCGCGCCGTCACGTCTTGATGGTAATCCGGGTGCACCCGATCCATCGCCGGGCTGCCAATCAGGTCTTGCGCCGTCTGCGCACCAAACAGGGTCACGGCAGCGGGGTTGGCATAGATGATGGCGTCATCGCGATGGATGAGGATTGCATTGGGCGACTGTTCCACCACGATGCGGTAACGGGCTTCACTTCTACGCCATTCCGTGGTGAGTTGGGCAGCCATCCGCCGCGCATTGATATCGGTTCTGAGCACTGAAATCATCAGCCCAAACAAGAGCAGGCTGACGCCCACACCGCCGAACAAGGCGAGCCAGACACTGGTGTAATCGGCGGCCGATGTCAGCCCGCCCAGCCATGAAAAGCGCAAAGTCCAGCGATGCCCGGCGAAATCGACCGGGGCGCGCTTGGTGAACAGCGCCGGCGAGGTGGATGCCTGCGCCGTGTTACCCTGGCTATCGTACAGCACCGTTTCTGGTGATACCACATCGCCATCGTAGACTTGCAGCGAGATTTGCCTGTTCGCGTATAGGACGTTCCAGCCGCCCAGCGTGCCGCTCATCATATCCGTCATGCGGTAGGGGCTGTATACCCAGCCTACAAGCGCGGCGCGGCGTTGCTCGACCGTATCGATCGGCAGCCCATGATGATAGACCGGGAGATACATCAGGGTGCCGGCCTGGACATCCTGGTTAGTCTCCTGTACCAGCGTGACCTTGCCAGACAGGACGGCGCTGTTCTCATCGCGAGCCTGCTCCATGGCGGCGCGGCGCACGGGTTCGGACAACATGTCAAAACCAAAGGCGCGCAGGTTGCGACCCGAAAAAGGTTCGAGGTAGATGATGGAGGAATAGATAGTCCGTTGGCCTGCGGGGCTGACCGTATAACTCAGGAAGCCTTCGCTGCGAATAGCCTGAATATGCTGATCCAACTGGTCGGGCTGGATCAACTGTGTAAAGCCGATGCCCTGAATACCGGGCAATTGCTTGTCGATCTCGAGGTCCTTGGTGTAGGCTCGCCATTCTGCACGCGTGACGGCGTCGGAGGCATCAAACAGCCCCGCACTGCCGCGCAGGAGCTGGGCGCTGGCAGCCAATCGGTTAGCGATGTTGATTCGGATTTCGTTGCAGATGAAGTCAAATTCGCGCCGCGCGACCGTTTCCACACCCGCCCTGATATAAAGCGCTGTGAGCGCGGTGATGAGCAGGCTGATGAGCAACATGCTGCATGCCAGCCAGACGTTGCGGGTGAAAAGGCTGCGCAGCAACGTGATCAGGCGGGAGCGCCCCGATGAACGCGCCGGTATGGCTTTGGCAGCGAACTTTTCGTTATTCATCAACGTCAATCAATGTGACCGGGATGGTGTGAGACGACCACGCACCACCCAAACTATACCATAGTAGCGTTGCAAGCATGACTCACCACACTCTTCCCTCGCGGGTTTCTCCGTAAGACCAAACGTCGGCTTCCAGCTGATGTCGCTCGATGTCGGCACACCACGGCCACCACACTACATAATACACCCGGTGG
>CAIQQO010000428.1 GCA_903873965.1 uncultured bacterium | reverse complement strand
GCTCGGCTCGAACCTGCGTTGATGGCGCTCTGGGATCATCCTGATACCGTCAAGACCGTGCGTATGCCGCTATACCTGAAGGTGTGCCGCAAGCCGGGATAAAGGCGCGGACGCCCGGGCTATCTGGAGTGCGCCCATTCGGCGTCAGGCAACCTTGCCGGTCAGCCCGGCATGATGGGGCAGCCATTCGGTCTCCCAGCGCCGTTCAAGCGCCGTGCGCCATGTACGCGCAGCGGCAGACAGCTCCTCAGTAAGTTGCGCCTGTTGCCGACTCAGGTTGGTGCGCTCGCCCCCATCTTGCGCGAGATGAGACAGCCACACCGGATCGGCTGGAGGCTCTTGCTCAACCAGTTGTCCTTCGAGCACCAGCTTCCACGGCCCGCGCCGCATCGCCGTCTGCCCATCCATCTCCCAGAACAGATCGCGTTCGGGCAAGGGTGCGCCTGCGGCAATGACTGGCATGAGGTCGATGCCATCAACCGCATAGGCGCCCACCTCGCCGCCGGCGGCGCGCACGAAGGTCGGGAAGATATCCATCGCGGCCATGGGCGCGTCGATCACCTGTCCGGAAGGAATACTGGCTGGCCAGCTCATCAACCCCGGCACGCGAATGCCACCCTCAAACAGGCTGAACTTGTGTCCTTTGAGTTGCGCGCATGAACCACCGTAGTAGGGATCGGGACGCCCGTCGAGCCAGTTGCGCGACTCACGCGAGGGGCCGTTATCCGACATGAAGAAAATCAACGTGTTGTCGCGGATGCCCTGCGCCTCAAGCTCTGCCACGATCGCGCCCACGCCATCATCGACAGCGCTGATCATCGCGGCCATCACCTGGCGATCCCACGGCAAATGGGCAAACCGGCGCATGTACTCCTGTGGCGCGTGCATTGGATAATGCGGCGCGTTGTAGGCCACATAGGTGAAGAAAGGTTGTGGTTGTGCAGCTGCATCCCGGACATACGCTACCGCCTTCTCGGTGATCAACTCGGTCAGATAACGCCCGTTATGCTCCCACGTCTCACGATTGTTGTGCCACAGGTCATGTGTCGGGTTGTGTCCGGGCCAGCCGGTGTTCATGCCCCAGTAAAAGATGTGCGAGTAGTAATCAACGCAACCGGCCATGAATCCGAATGTTTCATCAAAGCCGTGATCAGTCGGGCGGCTGCCCTCGGCCAGCCCAAGGTGCCACTTGCCAAACAACGCCGTGCGGTAACCGCAAGCCTTGAGCGCCGTCGCGAGCGTCGGCGTCTGCTGCGGCAAACCAGTTGCGGTGCGATGTCCGGCCAGAATTGAGCGCACCCCAGCGTGTCCCGGATAGCGTCCGGTCAACAAGGCTGCGCGCGATGGCGAACACACCGGCGAGTTGGAGTACCAGTTGGTAAAGCGCGCGCCGGACGCGGCCAGCCCGTCGATATGCGGCGTGGCAAAATCGGTGTTTCCCATGCACGACAGATCACCGTAGCCTTGATCGTCCGTGATAAAAATGATGATATTGGGTTGGCTCATGAGCGCCTCCATGGCTGTTACTTTGTCTAGCCACCATTATGAACCCATGCGAGAATTAGCGGGATGATCATCATTGATGCGTCTGCTGCAGTACACAATAAGGCCGGCCTGAGCCGCTACGGCCAGGAGTTGATCGCGGCGGCTGTGGCCGATCCCGCGCACCGGTCGGAGTACGGCGTGTTCTATCACGACGCCACGACCGCGCAGCCCAACGCCGTGATTCGGTCGTTGCCGGCAATCACCACAGACCAGGCGCCTAAACCGTGGCGCTTGCGGGCGTTGCTGGCGCAACTTGTGAATATGAGCCAGGACTATTTGTTAGCCGGCAGCCCGGAAGTGGTCGGCGCTCCGGCAATTTTTCACGCCACGGAGCATCTGCTGCCGCGATTCAAACGCAGCAAGACGGTGTTTACACTGCACGACCTGATTTTCAAGTTCTTCCCGCAGCATCATCTTCCGCTGAATCGCGCCTACCTGTCGCTGGCATTCCCGCTCTTCCTCAGGCGCGCCGATGTCATCATCTGCGTGTCAGAGCAATCGAAACGCGACGCGCAAAACGTCTATCGCATCCCCGATGAAAAGCTGCGCGTTATTTATGAGGGGGTGGACCCGCGCTTTCAGCGCGTGACCGACCGGTTGACACTGGCGCGCGTCCACGAACACTATCATCTGCCAGAGCGCTTCATCCTGAGCGTGGGCACGATTGAACCGCGCAAGAACCTGAAGACCGTGTTTGAGGCATTTGCGGAGTGGCGGAAGTCAGGAGAAGCGAGACAGGGACCAGAGGATGTGCGACTCGTGGTTGTGGGACGGCAGGGATGGCTGGTCGAGGAAACCATGCGCGCGGTGCAGGAGTTGGGGCTGACCGAGCAGGTGCTGTTCACCGGGTTCGTGGCTGATGAAGACCTTCCAGCCGTGTATTCCATGGCCGAAGCGATGGTGTTTCCATCGGTGTATGAGGGATTTGGCTTACCACCGCTGGAGGCGCTGGCCTGCGGCACGCCAGTGGCCTGCTCAGATGCGTCATCGCTGCCCGAAGTGATGGGCGATGCCGGGCTGCTCATCCCGCCGACGGATGTGCGCGCATGGATGCTTGGACTTGGTCGGTTACTCATGGATGCCGACCTACGGCGTGATCTGTCTGCACGCGGGCCGCGACAGGCGGCGCTGTTCACATGGGCGGACGCGGCGCGAAAGACACGGATTGTGTATGAAGAACTGCTCGTGAAACGTAAAACGTGATCGGATAAGAGAAGGATTCGAGCATTTCGCTTCCGTTGCCCGCGGTCTCCTCTGTCGGCCACAACCCGACGTTGTTCGGCGCCTCGGCGCCCTGATAGCGCAGATCGACGCTCCAACGGATGTCGTCAGAATAGTTCGGCGTCGAGCAGTGCGGTGTGAGGTTGGTCATGAACACCGCGCCGCCTACAGGCACCGCGGCGATCACAGGCTGCGCCGGTGTGGGCGGCAGGTCGGCGTCTTCGATCACGAGGAAG
>CAIQQO010000427.1 GCA_903873965.1 uncultured bacterium | reverse complement strand
GTTGAACCGAATCGTCCGCGCCAAACAGGCTCATCAATCCATACACGCCGGGCGTGTCCACCACATAACAGCCAGCCACTGCCCCTCCCGGCGAGATCGCTTCGATCTTCGTGCCCATCGGCGCATCCTGACCATTGATCTGCACACCACCGTAGTACAGCGTCTTGGCAGGTGTGGCCCTCACTGAGTCGCATGCATCCGTGTTTGCCATCATTGCGATAACAGGACTTAACAGCGCTGCCGTTCCCGGATAGGTGAGGCTGATTGTCTGTGTGGCGCTGATGTAGATCAGGTAGCCCTGACCCGGCTCCATGATCTTGAGCGAGCTGAACACCGGATCGATCGTGGTGTCAAAACTGTTCTTGATGCCCAGCACTCTGAGATACTGTCCGCCAATGGTTCCAAGTGCGACAGTGACAGGCATCGTTGTGGTCGGCGGCAGATATCCCACGAAATTCCAACCGTGCTGGAGTGGAATTGGATCGGTAATTGGACGCGCCAATCCCTGAATCAGTGCCCAAACGCTCGTTGTACCGCTGATATGGACATAGTAACCAAGACCGCTGTGTAGTTCCTTCAGCGAGTTAAATACGGGCGGGATGTAGATGTCGTAAGCGCCATCCTTGCCAAGCACCCGATCGTAGCGCGTGCCGATGGAGTCCAGCACATTTGCGACAAGCGGCATCGGCGGCTCTACATAGAATGAGTTCAAATTCCACCCGGCGCTTAAGAGAACCCGTTGCGCCTTGATGCTGCCGGCCGCCAGATTCGAACGATGCGCGCTGCGGTCGTTGCTCCAGTAAATCAATGGTGTCGGCACAGCCGAGGCACCATTGACCCGCAACGCGATAGGTTCATTGCTGCGCATCCCGGGCGTCGATGGCGTCGTCGTTGTGTCCTCGCCATAGATGCGCATCAATCCATACAGGCCATTCGTGTCGACCTCATAGCAACCTACTACGTCGCCGCGCGGGTTCAGTGCTTCAACGATGGTTCCGCTGACTGCAGCCTGACTATTAATCGTGATCGCGCCATATAGCTCGGTAAAATTGGGCGTCACCGCTTCGCTGCATGCGTTGGCAGCAACCGCAACTGTGCGTTCTTCCAGCGCGATTTCATTGACAATGACGCTGGTTTCCGCATCCAACCGCACCACGCTAGCCGTAATACTGCCCGTGGCATAGGCGCTTTCTGGAATGTGCAACGTCTCGGAGTACAGCTTCCCGCTCATGATATTGAGCACCGGCCCAATATCCGCGCCATTCACCTGCGCCTTCTGCACGAGCGCCGATGTCGACGATTGCCAGAAGGACAGATGCAGGTCATACGACTTGGCCGGATCCAGTCCGTCGTAGCGATAGTTGACCGTGTTGCCAAACTGATTCTCGCGCAACGACTGGTACGGCAGACTGCCCCACTGCGTGCGCGAGGTGCCATTCAGATAGCCATAGCCGCGCGCTCCGCCCGTATAGGCAGGATCGACGCCTCCGCCGGCGTCGCTGTAACGGTAGTCCACATCGTGCAGGTTGACCGCGTTAACGATGGCGCCGCCCAGCGCAGTCGTCTCGATCGACACACTGATCGAGCGCCGCGCATATAGCGATGGGCTTAGCAACAATGACAACCGGTGCGTGCCCTGATCGCCAATGTCCTCAGGCCCCGCAATCTGAATGGTGTTGACATACACCGACTGCTCGCGCGAGGCATAGCCGCACAGGTCCATCGTGATATCGAGGTGGTAGTAATGCCCCGGCAACAGGTTGTCGAACCGATACACCACACGGCCATTGGGATCGACGCGGAAGGTAGGCACTGTGTTGCTACACGCCCCGGTTACGTCTGTTGATTTTTCATCGACATAGCCATAGCCGGTGCTTGCACTGTAGGCGTGATCACCTGCGCCGCCGCTTTCGATCTTCAGCGGGCCATGGAACCCCACGTACACGTCGCGCCACAGGTCATTGCCTCTACGATCCGGCTGGTTCACCTGCTTCAATCGATCCGCGCGCGCGAATAACCGGAACGAGCCTGTCGTTGTCGGCGTCCACGTCATCTGCAATGTCGTCGTCATCCCGCCCTGCAACAGCCCATCCGTCTGGTTCGAGACGGCGATTGCTCCGGCGTCTGGATTGCCCTGGTATAACGTCGTCGTTTGTGCCGGCGCTGCCGTCTGCCCCATGTTTTGCACGATTGCCGTGGCTGTGACCGTCTCACCCACCACCGACTCGTCGTCGGATAACGTCACCGTCAGAACTTTCAGTTGCGGGCGACTCAGTATCGCCACTGGCAAAGTGGCCGCGTTGTTCACCTTACTCGTCTCGCTGATCCGGTTATACGGATCCAGCGTCACCCGCAGCGGAACGCTGCCCGTGAACCCGATCGTATTCCACACCAACGCCACTGACGATGACGCACCCGGCAAGGTTGCGGGCAGCAACGCGCTGCCGATGTACTGCGCCAGGCCGGTGGTGTCCGTCGCCGTGAAACTGGCGATGACGCCATTCAGCGTTGACAGACCGGTATTGCTGACATTCAGCGTCACAGTCACGTTGTCCGATTCGACGATGCTAACGCTGCTCAGCCCGATGGACGCGGCTGTTACCACGGCATCGGGCAACTGCGCCGGGGTGGCAGCGAAATTATTGAGTGTCACACTCGCTGATGCTGGCGATACAAAAAAGCGAATCGGTACATCTACATGACCGTTCTTGCCAGCCAGGAATGCATTGAATACGCTGGAGAGGTCGCCAGTACTGGCAGTATATGGGAATGCCACACTCCCGGTATATGACCAATCAATGGAACCATTGTCACCAATATCGGCAGCAATCGTCATAAGCCCTGTTCCACTGCCGCCCACGGTGAGATTCGACGTGACATTACTGTAACTACGCGCTAGCAAGCGCATATAACGCAAAGCACTGCTTGAAGTCTGTACCTGCAGGTTTGTTAACAGCACCTGCCCAGGGCCACCGAGATAGACCCGCACCGGCACGTCCAGATAGCCCGTCGTTGGTGCTCCTTGGCTTGCCCAGTAGGCATTCAACTGTGCTGACAGGTCCGGACTGGTGTTTTGGCTTGCATTTGTAACCCAACCATTCCAATGGTCGGCGCCGGTGTTGCCAATGTCCAATGCGAACCAAGAAGTACTAGGCAACCCACTCACCAACACTTGTACTGTCGCGCTGTTAAACATACCCGCCGGGACACGGAGAGTGGTCACTTGATTTGCTGCAACGCCATAGTTGAGCTTGCGACCATACTGCACCTTGTAGGTACGACTGCCAGTAATACTTTCGGGCAGTTGAAAATGACCTTGATTGTAGGGCGAAGACGATATCTGCTCTATGACGTAGCAAGTCAATTTGCTGGTATCATATCCAGGATTAGCCAAACCATTTATCGTACTGCAATATTCAATGTGAATTCGCCCGACGCCTCCATCACCGCTATGGCTGTCATTTCCTCCTGTGCCGCGTGGACCAGAGTATGCAGTAACTTGTCCATTACCAATACTTGCGTCTTGGAACCGCAAAAAGACGGATCCCCCTGCGCCGCCACAACCACTACGACCACTTGCGGGAACGCTAACACCAGCGCCACCATTTGCCACAATGGATCCGGAAACCGATAGTGCTTTGGCGATTATAACTACATCACCTCCACCTCTCCCTCCGGTTCCCAGGTTGTAATCTCCACCACCAGATCCTCCTCCTCCTCCTCCCATAACCATCGTGCTTAAGTTTGGTGTACCTGCTGCATCACCGACAGTGCCTTCACCACCACTTACCCCTGGTGTGCCATTGCCTCCCCCCGCACATGAAACATGATTCGCACCACCACCATTTCCCGGAGGATTCTGTATGTTTCTGCGAATAGAGGGACTCTGATCACCTTCACCAGTCCAAGCCCAGTCATCGGTATCAGCTAATCCACCACGATAACCATATGCATTTACATTGACAGACCCAGAAACACTCATTGTTGAACTACATAACACTGCGAAAATGCCGCCCCAACTGCCATTCCAACCGCTATATGGAGTTACCGTCCCAGACACGTTGCATACCGAGTATTGAGGCACACGTAGTATCTGCGCATGGTTGTTTCCGCCACTGGAATAATTACACTGCAGAGGCTTCACCATCTGGAGCGTTTCCGTGCCGCCAATAGCGTCGGATACAGATTTGTTTAGCTCCCAGCAACCTGCACCTGAGCCTTGTGTCTGGTGAATCAAAACCACATCGCCGGGATTTATCAGACCATTACAATAAACGTCAGTAGCGTTGACATAGTACGAGCCATAACTTCCACTATTAACCACGCCTGTCCCGAAGCCGTTGCTACAGTTGAGGCTTCCACTACTTGGCATTACGCCGTCGCGCCCGTCGCCAAACATATCAGCTGGTGCAGTACCAGCAGCAAAGTCAGTCGCATATTTATCCACGCCCCATAGTGTTGAGTAATCTTGGCTGTATACCTTCACCGGGTGCAAATTATCCGGATTTGGTCCGAGTGAATGTGTAAAGGGCCACCATGTACCCTGGGATTGGTTACCTGTTACAGTCACATCCACGTCCAGTGGTCGGTAGGAGCCACCTGCCGCGTCAGACGTGCCTGCCGTTACCGTGCCATGTATCCGCACAGTTTGTGTCGGCTGAGCCGCGTCGCTGCTGCGAATCGTGATCGTCTGGTCATACGGCCCAACCGACAGATCGCTTGTGTTCATCGCCATCTCATACGTCGTCACATCCGCTGGCCCCACCTTGTGGCTGCCGCTCTGCGAAAGGCTTAGTCCCGGTACGCCGTTGATGTAGGTCAGCAGATCCAGTAGTCCCACGTTGCCAAACGTGAACGCACGTTTGAGCAGCGTGCCCTGCGCCGCTGTGCCGAAATTCCACTCCTGATCGGCCGTCGTCATCGCCAACGCCGGTTTCGGATCCACCTGGAAACTCGATAACGGTCGGCCTCCCGTGTCCAGAATGTTGCCCTGGTAATCCGTGAAGAACACCATCACGATGTAGTCTTCTCCAGCGTTGTAAGTCGGTGAGAATACATCCGTAGTCCACGGAATGCTTACCACGTTCGGACCTGCCGCCAGTGTCTGCGTCACGGCGAATTCCGCCGCCACCGTGCCGGTGATATTCACAAATTCCAGGAACAGGTGCGCATTGGCTATCGTCACGCCGCTTGGGTTGTTCGCCACCACCGTCACCGTTTGCGCCTGTACGGCACTGAATGCCGCTCTCGTCACGATCTCTACGCCGGGGTCTTGCAGCATCTGCCCGCTGTATACCGCCAGGTTATCCGATGGGCTTCCCAGGTTCGCCGCACTCGGCGGAACGATGAAGCGATGATTCCCCTGTGGGTCGTTATACGACAGAATCACCACCGGTTCACTGTGGGGTTCGCGATTGATGTGATATTGGAAGGTATCCGCAGGCAGCTTGGCCGTCAGCGTGAACATCTCTCCCGCACTTATAATGTTTCCCGACAAGAACCCCAGTTTGACGCCATACGCGCCAACGCTCAATGGCGTCGGCGACAAATATCCCGCTCCATATTGAAGTGTCCCTGTCACTCCCAGTCCATCGCTCCAGTTCACGCGCAACGTTCCCGACGCGATGCTTCCGCTGTCTAGCGACATGAAGGTATACGTCCGATCCCGCGCCCCAACGTAATACCCGCTGCTAACGGGCGTGGCATGCCCTGTTTGCGTCCAGTTAGCTGGCAGTACATCGGGCAGTT
>CAIQQO010000426.1 GCA_903873965.1 uncultured bacterium | reverse complement strand
TACGGTTAAATCAATGTCCGGTGGTGGCTACGTCGGACAAAAATGCTCGTGGACCGAGTGTAAGACCTGAATTAGCAGGCAGTTCGGGTGGAAGCGAGAACTTAGTGGTGCGCACATGTGCGCACTAAAAAGGTAGCAGAGTATTGCATCAACAATAGCGTGCCCGGTTTAGGCGCTGATTTTGGTGGACTTGAGGGCATCATGCCGCCGATGCTGGATATCAAGCTCGGGCAGGTTGTCACCATGACGCCGATCTTTGCGGCCAAAGCCAATCTCGCATATCTCGAATGGGAATACAAGGAAAAGGTTGAGTCCGCAAACTAACAGCAATCGAGATGGTGATATTAAGCCAAAAAAGCAGGAAAGTGTCGATGAAAAATACAACGCATGAGATTGTTCGTAGAGCCGACGGCCGATTCGTCAACGAGAGCAGTGGTCGGTCATCCAGTATCTGTGCCAGGAAGCTGGCTACAAATGCAAATCCAGTCTAAACGGTTCATACGTGATGACCGCGCCGGCTGGTATCGACGACACCGAATTGAACTTCGGCAAACCGCTCAAGTTCGCAGAATTGACAAAGGAAGCATGACGCAAATTATTATCCAGGCACGAACCACGGTTCGTGTGTTGATTAAGTAGAGAAGAAAATGAAAACAGAAATTGACATTACAACTTACGCACCGCTGGAAATGGCACCGTTGCCGAGGCCCTGCGACGAAAGTAGATACAAAATCGACGGTGGGAACGGGCCGATGATCGTTTGGCTGGATGAAACCGGCCAAAACCTGGTCATCTCGCTTTCGGACAGATCAAAACGTGTGGTCGATGTGCTTGGGCTGGCGAATTCCTTGTCTGATGCAAGCCGCAATACAGTGCCAATCGACGAACTTTTCAAGCGCGGATGGGAATTGCAGGCGAGCCTCCCGGCGATGGATGATAAATCCGCGAAGCGCATGTCTGAATTGAAGGAAATGCAGGAAGTGGTTGATGATGAAATCGAACTAATCCAGGCTCAGTACGAGAACGTCAAGCGTCCGATCCAGAAAGACATCGACGAAGTTAAGTCGGAAATCCGTGAACGGCTCGGGGGCCATAGCCCGTATGGCCATCCTGGCCATGGCCAGACAACCAAGTACGGCAATGCCAGAAACTACGGCAAACGCACAACTGTTTCATACGATTGGAAAGTCGTTGATCTCGTCACCGAGATGCTGGACGGCGACCGCCCGAAACTGGCCAAATTGCTGGCGAACGCGCGCAAGGAAACCATCAACGACGGCGATATGGTGGTCACATTTAACGAGGTATAAAGATGTCTGATACTGCAACGGCGCTTGTGATGTTGAATGCCCGTAACCGGCTGGTCATGGCTATTGAAACGGTCCGCAATGATCTCGCCATTGTCGAACAGGCAAATGGCGTGAAGATCGAGCGCGAGCCGATTTCCACCGCGAAGCTCTGGTTAACGCTACTGTCGAATGGGCTGTTTCGGATTAAGCGCCCGGTGCAGGACTATCAGATACTGAGGCCGCTCAAAGCGGTTGTGGCCGAGATGGATCGCCAGATCAATCTACTGATCAAGGGCGGCGACGTTCAGGAACTCGACATGAAGCTGATCGAGCGGCTGCTGGATGCCGATTTCAGGGTAGGGACGGCAGGTAATCTGACCGATGTCGAGCGGGAATGAATCACGAGATAATGGCGGACGCGCAGAAGCTGCGGCACGAGCCGGAAGTCGCTGCGCGTACATATCTCTGCGAGAACCACGGAATTCCATGGCAGTTAGCCGCGCTATATACCAAGATAGCGCGGCTTTCGTGTGATGGCCGCCCGACGTTCAATGCCGTGTTGCGCGAGGGCGACTTTCTGGTCATGATCGAGCTGATGGAAGCCGGGTTTGGCAGTAATTCTGCTCAGATCGTGCGGCGCGCGCTACGAACAGCACTACGCCAGTCGCGCGGTCAGCCGGTGGTTCAACGTTCTAATGTCCCGAAAGACATGCCGCACTGATTGACTGGACTCGCCTAGCAATGGTCATTGCCACGGCTGAATCGTTGACTGTAACACCACCACGCACGCAGATGCTCCTGTCCACACCAAACAGCGCCATCCTGCGATCGCAATGTATATGTTAGTTTGACAATCATACACCGGCATGATATGATAAAAGTATGCAAGACAACGCCATATATACAAGAAACATGAAACAATCACCAACATCACAGCAGCGACTCGCAATAAAAGCGCAAGAATACCGCAGCATTTTGAACGTGATCGGGTATCCGACAACAGCACTGAAAGCGGCGCAGGCGAAAGGCAAGAAAGCGCGGCCGGTAAACACGTTCTCGATTGGATCATTCAATCCTCATGATGCTATCGATGGATTCGTTGGCAGGGCAGAAACGGTTTACTGGATCGAGGCGAGCCAGCTCGGCGCGTACACATGCACAAGTCCTGATGGCACCATTAATTTCGGGGATGGTGAGCCGTGGAAGACGAAAGACCGGTTGGCGGCTGAGGCGAAGCTGATCGAAGTCGAAACCGAGTGGAACGTTGCGACGGATCGCGAGAACTGCAGCTGGGAGGGCGAATATATGTACGGAGAGTGGGCTTGAACAAACAATCCATCGAAGAGACTGCAAATCCGGATGGCCGGGATGGCCGGTATGGCCATACGGGCTATGGCCATGGGCTGATCGAGGCGGCACAATCGCGTGGATTGGCCACATCAAAGGTTGGTCTAGCTGCGCAAATGGGGAAAACTGTAACAAACGGCGAAACGCAATATCTGACTGCGGCACAGGCGGCACGTTATCTGGGGCTAAAGACCGGAAGTCTGAAGCACCATCTGTACCGTGTCCCGGTGGCGCGCCGACTTCGGTATTCATTCCGTATCGGGAACAATCTGATGTTCTCAAAGGACGTGCTGGATGCATGGAACAAACTAGCGCGGCGAGAAGAAGGGCGCATGGCCGAAGACGAAATGGTCGAGACTTCGATCGATGAAAAGCTTTCCCGGTATGCTGAAATCACCAAGAGTCTGCCATTGCTGGGTGTAATCCCATAAAAAATAAAGGAAATCATGAAAACAGATCGAGTTAGTTCGCTGCCAAGGGATCGGATCGTGGCCGGGGAAAACGACCGTCACGATTTTGATCCCGTCCGGCTACAGGAATTAGCCGACAGCATGAAAGCCAACGGGCTGGCGCAGCCGATTACGGTGCGCGAGATTCCACGGCTCAAGCCTGACGGTTCATGTCGATTGTGCGGGATAGCGGGATGCTCATGCGTAGGGAAAATGGTATTCCAGATAGTCGCGGGCGAGCGCCGGTTCCGCGCGGCGGGAGTGGCGGGCTGGGCTGAGATTCCGGCCATCGTGAAAGCGCTCAACGACGAAGAAGCGGCCGCAATAATGCTTGTAGAAAATACAGCCAGGGCCGACTTGAATCCGGTGGACGAGGGCGAAGCCTATCTGAAACGACGCACGGCATTCAGCTGGACGGATGCGAAGATCGGCGAAGTGGCAGGCAAAAGTGAAGACGTTGTGAGACGACGGATCAGCCTGTTGCAGCTCGCGCCAGACATCCAGAAGCTGTTGAAGGTCGGGCAGATATTTCTTGGGTACGCTGAGGCGATGGTGTTGCTAGATCACGAACGCCAGCACATCGCTCTGCGGATTGCGCAAGCCGGCAAGAATCGCATGGCATTCGACACATTCCGCGAAGCGTGCGGCCAGTTGCTAGCGCAGCAAAATCAGGATTCTTTGTTCGCGATGAGTGAGATTCTGACGGCGCAGGCAATCAGCGCATCTGGCGCAAAGTACGGTGAGGGCGTTCAGGTAGGAGTTCCGGTGAACGGAAACCTGCCAGCACCGTCCACGAAAGCGAAGGCTCTTAATGTGGTGTTTGAGACATGGCTGAACGACCTGCAGGCGCAGGGATTCAACGCAGAGGCCGCGGTCGCAGGCACTTTGTATACTCATCTAGTCCAGCGTGGAATCCTGGCGATTCCGCTGAAACGGATATACGAACCGTGCAAATAGAGGTCGAATTCAGTGAGATTCCGGGCGGGACTGGCGTTCTGACCGGTTACCCGTGGTTCTGGATGCGCTATGTCAGGGGATTCATGCCGTGGTTTCATTGCGCGAAGTCATTTGTTGGCGAGCGCGACAAGCGGTTTTTTCCAGGCATGACTCTGCCAGCGAAGATAGCGCTGCTGGACCCGACGAGTTATCGACAAGCGTATTTGTGCGGAGTTTCACCCGTCAAAGACACCGGCCTTCATCTGGCTATGCTGCCCGACGCGGGAACGGAATTCACACACAAAACCTACAACGGGATGGTGATAAAAGTATCGAACGCGCGGCTATTGACCATCAGGAAACTGGATGCTGGATTCATGGCCATGCCATGGAGCTTCGTTTCGTGTTGCAACTGGCAGTTTGGAATCCAGTATCACGGAACGGGTGGATGGTTGCCGCGGCCAAACCAGTTTGCCGAGCCGATTCAGGAAGACAACACATTTATTCGGCCCACATCCGGCCCAGCACTCGCGCCGGAGGCATTAATCGACGAGTTCAATCGCCTGACCGAACGCGCTTTGCCGCGAATGGCGACGAAAAAGAGCTGGCCACTGACTTACAGCTACGCCTATAAACGCATTCTGTATGACGCTGTTCTCGGTGGGCCGTGGAGCAACTACATCGCCAGGCCGGCCTGCCGCCATTTGACGACCGAGCAAATGCAGAAGGCGGTCGATCTTGCAAAGAGGATTATTCAGGAAGGGCTACCGCTGGTCGAGGAATTGCTGCGCCGGTCAAACAATTGGCGCGAACATCCCGATCAGGCGGCGCCGGTCGCAAATGCCTCAGCGACTGGCGGCCAGGATGCCACAACGCAACATAATCTGTTTGGTTAATCTGCCCACAGGGGCGTTTCACAAGAAGGGGACCAGAATGAAAGTCGTTATAGATCGCAACGCATTTTTGAAAGCCGTTCAAGTTGCCCAGCGCGGCACCAATTCATCCGCGTCACTGGCCGTTCTCAGCCATGTTCTGCTTGCAGCGGACGGCGGGACCATGACAATCAGCGGCACGAATCTTGATATGGGAATCGTCACGCGCGCACAGGCCGTCGTGGAAAAGCCGGGCAAGATCGCAATTCCCGCCAAGTTGCTGGCGAGTGCACTCGGTACGTTGCCGGCTGGCAATCTGACGCTCGAATCGGGAAAATACCCGAATCTGAGCATCACAAACGAAATCACTCGCTTCAATATCAAGGGACTTGACGCCAGTGAGTTTCCTGAACAGGCCATCTTTGATGAAACAACGGCGCTGATGATCTCGTGCAAGACGCTGCATGGGATGATTAAGCGCACGGCGTTTGCATCCGCGAAAGACGAGAGCCGCCCGTCGCTGACTGGAACGTTCGTTGAGATTCAGGAAGACCATATCAGTTTCGCGACAGCCGACGGGTTCCGCCTGGCGATCGCAGAGGGTGAGATGGTTGGCAAAGCGCCGGCTCCACTGACCGCACTTATCGCGACGAAAGCGATGCAGGAAATCGCCCTGATCGGCGGCGCGGATTCCAATCTGTTTGGCGTGTTGATCGACAGCAAGGCTGGGATCGCGATATTCAGCACCACGGACACCGACATCATCTGCCGACTGGTCGATAGTCGGTTCCCTGACTATCGCCAGATACTTCCAAAGACGAGTACAACTGAAATCGTCGTAACGCTGGCAGACATCAACCGTGTGGTTTCTCAGGCGGCGGTCATGGCGCGGATCGGGACGCAGAATGCGGTCGTGTTCAACTTCACCGAAGGAGAGGACGACGGCAAGCCCGGTTCGCTTGTGGTTAAGGCGCTATCAGATGCGGACGGCGACACAAAGGCCGAACTGATGACGGATTCCCATACTGGCAAGCCGCTGACAATCGCATTCAACGCCGACTACATATTGCAGGGGCTGCAAGCGATGAGCGGCGAGCAGGTAACGATCAAGATGGGCACGGCTAAAGGGCCGGTTCTGATCACGCCGGCCGGTGACGCAACTCTCCGCTACATCGTCATGCCAGTGAGTCTGCCGGAAGTCGAGGTGAAGAAGAAGACTAAAACCGTGCCGGAAGCCGCGCCTGTGGCAGAGATCGAGCAACCCGCTCAACTGGAAACGGCGGTAGTGCCGTCGATGGAAGTCGCTGTCGTCTCCTAGACCGATACTTCCGTAACCCGCAAGTAATGCCACAGGGCGGGGTAATAATTAGTAAGCCGAAACAGGGACAAATGTGGACGAATATGGTATAATATACCCATGAAGTTAAGCCAGTTTGCGAAGGAAAACTCGATCAGCTACAAAACCGCATGGCGGATGTGGAAGCGCGGCGAGCTTGAGGCGATTCAACTACCGACTGGAACGGTGGTTGTTAAACAGGCATCCGAACAGAAGTTCGGGATTGCGCTTTATGCGCGAGTGTCAAGTTCCGAT
>CAIQQO010000425.1 GCA_903873965.1 uncultured bacterium | reverse complement strand
CATCTCATGTAAGTTGAGATTCGTGCGGCAATGCTCTCGCCCCTACAAAGATTCGGAACGGATTCGGATTCCGAATCCGTTCTTCTTTACGTTTTACGTTTCACGTTTCACGTTTTACGTTTCACGTTTTACGGTGCGGTTTTATCGCGACGGATTGTACTGATCGCACGCTTCACCCTTCGACGCGGCATCGGCCACAAAGCCGATCAACGTGTAGGGGTTACTGATGTCATTGACGATGGATACAGTGATCCGAGGTGTTGTGGTGCGATAGCCCGGAGGCGCAGCCGGAATCACATAGTAGGTGTCTGCGTTCACAGGCACGCCAAACGTTCCTTCAGGGCCAACCGGACCGCATACATACCACGCGCCGCCGCCCGTCACCTTAAGCGATGCGCCTGCAAAAGCTGGCTCGCCGGCTTGCCACTTGCCGTCTGCATTCGTGTCTAGAAACGCGATGCCACTCAACAGCGGCATGATGTAGCAATCCCACGCTACGCCAGTAACTGACCGTAAATCCTTCGGGCCGCATCCCCTTAGCGCTGGACTATCCACAGATGCGTAGGCCTTAGAGCGAACGCTGAACACGGCGGTAAAAGCGAGCAATGCCGCAAAAGCACAAACGATGACTTTCGATTTCTTCATACATCTCCTTATTAATGTGGTGGTTCCCTATCAGCAAAACCTATGCATGATTGTGCGCCCATGTAGCAGATATGTCAAATGCGATTACCCGTTCACGCGCCAGTCAACAAGTTTGAAATTCGTCTTATAATGCGTGAACAAGTGAGCAAGTATTCATGTATAGGCAGACCGAGCTGACAGTTCTTCGCATGGACGTACGCACCGCCGAGCGCGTGGCTGAGTTGTTCAGCGCGTTGAGCGATCCGCATCGCGTCCGCATCATTGCTGAATTGCTCACGGGCGAAAAGAATGTGGGCGAGATTGCCGAGGGCGTTGGGATGAGCAGCTCGGCGGTGTCGCACCAGTTGCGCATGTTGCGGCAGATTCGCATCGTGCGCACCAGCAAACGCGGGCGCGAGGTGTTTTACGCCCTCGATGATGAGCACGTGGCAGATTTGTTTACGCGCGGGTTGGATCATGTCAAACATGGCTGAATTTCGGATTACCGGCATGGATTGCGCCGATTGCGCGCGCAGTATTGAACGCGGCGTGGCGCGAATGAATGGCGTTCAGGCGTGCAGCCTGAATTACATGGCGGCTGTGCTGGTGGTCGATGGCGCGGATATCACGCGCGATGCGGTCATTGCGCGCGTGCGCGAGCTGGGCTATGACGTGGCAACCGAGGCCGCCGCGAAGCCGGCTTTGCCGCAACCGGCGGCGCGGCGCGGCGGTGTGATCGGGTTTGTGCGCTATCTGCTGGCCGAACGCGATACCGCGCTCGCCCTCATCGGGCTGGTGTTGATGCTGCCGGGGGTGTTGTTCCATGAGTTGGCGCTATGGCCGACCGCGCCCGCCTGGCTGACGGCGGTGCCCACGTTGGGCGCGCTGGCGTGCGCGGGCGTGCCGGTGGCCATCGGCGCGTGGCGCTCGCTGCGCATCAATCACGAAGTCAGCATGAACGCCTTGATGGTCATCGCGGGCGTCGGGGCGGTTGCCATTGGCGCGTTGACCGAGGCCGGCATGGTGATGGTGCTGTTTGCCATCGGCGAGGCGCTGGAAGGCTACACGATAGAGCGCACCCGCCATGCCATCACCAGCCTGATGTCCGTCGCCCCGAACGAGGCCACGGCGCTGACGGCCTGCATCGATTGCCAGGAACACCTCGGACAGGCGGGCTACACCGGCGGCGCATGTCCGTTCTGCGAGCGTGAAGAACACCGCGTGCCCGTTGACACCCTCGGCGCGGGCGACACGATCATCACCCGGCCGGGCGAGCGCATTGCGATGGACGGGCGCGTCACGCGCGGCGCTTCGGCGGTGAATCAGGCCCCGATCACGGGCGAGAGTATGCCGCAGACCAAGCAGCCCGGCGACACGGTGTTTGCGGGCAGCATCAACGGCGAAGGCGTGCTCGAAGTGCTGGTGCTGGGCGCGGCGGTGGATAACACCGTCAGCCGCATCATCCGCATGGTGGAAGAGGCGCAGAACAAGCGCGCGCCCACGCAACGCTTCATCGATCAGTTTGCGCGGTACTACACGCCGTCGGTGGTCGTGCTGGCGATGCTCGTGGCCTTCGCGCCGCCGCTCATTTTCGGCGCGCCCTTCTTGAACCCGGCCACCGGCGCGCAAGGCTGGCTGTACCGCGCGTTGGAGCTGCTCGTGGTGGCATGCCCATGCGCCCTTGTCATCAGCACGCCGGTCAGCATCGTCAGCGCGATCAGCAACGCCGCGCGCAACGGGGTGCTGATCAAGGGCGGCGTCTATCTCGAACTGCTCAGCCGCGTGCGGGCGGTCGCCTTTGACAAGACCGGCACCTTGACCCAGGGCAAGCCCAACGTGGTGCGCGTGCGCGCCGCCGCGTGCGACACCTGCGCCGAGTCTGAGCAAAGCTGCGACCATCGCGATGACCTGCTGGCGCTGGCGACGGCGATTGAACGACGCAGCGAGCATCCATTGGCGCGCGCCGTAGTCAATAGCGCCCAGCGCAACGGGTTGCACGACAAGTACCCGGCGGCCGCTGACGTGATGGCCATTACCGGCAGGGGCATCAGCGGCAGCGTGGACGGCCATACCGTGACGGTGGGCAGCCACGCGTGGTTCCACGACGCTACGCCCGACGCGCATAACGAAGCGCAGTGCCGCGAGATGCACGCCTCATCGGCGCAAGGCCACACGCCCCTGCTGGTCAGCCGCGATGACCTGTACATGGGCTATATCGCCGTTGCAGACACGGTGCGCCCCGGCAGCCGCGCGGCGCTGGACGACCTGCGCGCCATCGGGGTGCAATCGCTCGTCATGCTGACCGGCGATGGATCAGCCGCGGCGCAATCGATTGCCGGGCAGGTGGGCGTGACCGAAGTGCGCGCCGGCCTGATGCCCGACAGCAAAGTGGACGCGGTGCGCGGCCTGTTGGGACAGTTCGGCACCGTGGCCATGGTGGGCGATGGCATCAATGATGCGCCGGCGCTGGCCACAGCCAGTGTCGGCATCGCCATGGGCGCGGGCGGCACGGCGCAGGCGATGGAAACCGCCGACGTGGTGCTGATGACCGATGACCTTGCCGCGTTGCCCTATGCTATTCGCCTCAGCCGCGCGGCGATGGCGCGCATCAAAACCAACATCATCTTCAGCATCAGCGTGAAACTGCTGTTCTTCACCGTGGTGCTGCTGGGATGGGGCTCCATGTGGCTGGCGGTACTCGCCGACGTCGGCGTCTCACTGCTGGTCACCCTGTACAGCATGCAACTGCTCCACCTGGAACGTAAAACGTGAAACGTAAAACGTAAAGCAGAACGGATTCGGAATCCGTATCCGTTCCGAATCTTCGTAGGGGCGAAGCATTGCCATGACATCTCATGTAAACCGCGATTCGTGCGGCAATGCTTCGCCCCTACGGCAACCACACCAACCCGCACCCCATCCGCGCAACGTGTGAATCATGCGACGCGTGTTGAATGGGGCCGGGGTGTAAAACGTGAAACGTGAAACGTAAAGAAGAACGGATTCGGAATCCGTATCCGTTCCGAATCTTCGTAGGGGCGAAGCATTGCCATGACATCTCATGTAAACCGCGATTCGTGCGGCAATGCTCATTTACTCCAACAAATGCT
>CAIQQO010000424.1 GCA_903873965.1 uncultured bacterium | reverse complement strand
GTGACGCGGAACCCGCGCAACGCCAGGTCGTGCGCGACGGCGGCGCCGGTGGAGCCGGCGCCGATGACGATCACGTGGAAACTGGAGATGGTAGGGTGAGAATTAGTGGTTGCCATGGGATGGGTTGGCGGGAGTGTTTCCCGCGGTTATTTACGCCATGAGAGGGAAACTGAACTGAGCAAGTCTGCTTCGTCATCGGTCATATCCCAGCCGATGGCGCCGGCGTTGGCTTCGGCATGTTTCGCGTTTTTCGCGCCTGGGATGGGTAGCACACCCGGCTGACGCGCCAGCCAGTTCAGCGCGACCTGTGCCGGTGTCTTGTCACCATGCGCCGCACCTATTTGTCGCAACGCCTGAGTGACAGGCTCCATGTGTTCAAGTGCGGCCCGGTTGAAATTGGGCATAAAACGGCGTGGACCTGGCGGCGGGTTGTCTGGGCTGTACCGGCCTGTCAGCATGCCTTGCGCCAGCGGGCTATAGGCGATCAGCGCAATATCCAGTTCTCGACAGGCAGCATAGACACCGTTGACTTCTGGCGTGCGGTTGAGCAGGCTGTAGCGCACCTGGTTGCAAGCCAGCGGCAACCCGCGTTTCGCCAGAGCAGCATGGGCGCGTCGCATGTCCACGGCGCTGTAGTTACTCACGCCGATGTAGCGTATTTTGCCTGCATCCACGGCATCCGCCAGAATGTCCATCAGCATCTCGATTGAGATGACCGGGAAAGGCCAATGCACCTGATACAGATCAATACAGGCGACACCTAGCCGTTTCAGGCTTTCGTCGAGCGCGTGCGTCACCGTGCGACGCCCGATGCGTTGCGGCAGTGGCGCGAACTTTGACGCAATGATAACGGGTTTGTCAGTTGTTTTGACGCATGCGCCAAGAACGCGCTCGGAGCCGCCTCGCCCGTAGACCTCTGCGGTGTCGAAGAAGGTGAGTCCGGCCGCGACCGACGCAGAGAATGCTGCCTCGGCTGCCTTGCGATCATAGCTGTTGCCGAAACCCCATATCAAGTCTTCGCCCCATTGCCATGTGCCGACGCCTAATGGCGGCACGCGCAGGTCGCTTTTGCCAAGTTGGATTGTGCTATGCATGTATTCAATTCTATAGCGCATTGGTATCCCGATCGAGCGTTGATGGATTCTGCGTCAGCCTGTAGGCTCCAATCCTGAATCACTATTCTCACCATGCTAAACTTGCGCGGTGGCACAAGAAAAAATCGTCGTGCGCGGCGCACGCGTTCACAATCTGAAAAATATCAACGTCGAGATTCCCCGCGATAAACTCGTCGTCATCACGGGTCTGAGCGGCAGCGGTAAATCGTCGCTGGCGTTCGACACGATCTTTGCCGAAGGACAGCGGCGCTATGTCGAAAGTCTGTCGGCTTATGCGCGCCAGTTTCTCGGACAGATGGAAAAGCCTGACGTCGATCACATCGATGGGTTGTCACCCGCCGTGTCGATCGACCAGAAAGGTTCCAGCCACAACCCGCGCTCGACGGTCGGCACTGTCACGGAAATCTATGACTACCTGCGTTTGATGTTCGCTCGCATTGGCATCCAGTACAGTCCGGTGACCGGTTTGCCGTTGGTGTCGCAGTCGGCGGAAAGTATTGTGGACAACATCGCGCGCCTGCCTGCCGGCACGCGTGTGCAGGTGCTGGCGCCGCTCATCCGCGACCGCAAAGGGCATCACTCCGGTATCTTCGAAGATATTCGCAAGGAAGGTTTCGTGCGCGCGCGCGTCGATGGTCAGGTGCGCGATGTCAACGAAGAGATCGAACTCGACCGTTACAAGATTCACAACATCGAGGCGGTGGTAGACCGGTTGGTCGTACCAGATCAGAGAGAATCGGGACTTGAGATTCAAGATACCGGGCAAGATCCGTCATCGATTCATCGCCAGTCGCCCTCCGAAGCGGCGCAGTTCATGACGCGCTTAACCGATTCCGTTGAGACAGCGTTGAAGCTGGGCGATGGGTTTTGCATTGCGATGGTGCAGGAGTCGACGCCCGATGCCGCGTGGCGCGATATGCTGTATAGCGAGAAGCGCGTTGACCCTGCGACCGGGATCAGCTATGCCGATCTCGAACCCAAGTTGTTCTCGTTTAACTCGCCCAATGGCGCGTGCCCCGATTGTCAGGGGTTGGGCAGCAAGATGGAGATCGACCCGGCGTTGATCGTGCCGAACATCGAGCTTAGCCTAGATGAGACGGCCATCGCCGCGCTTGAATGGTCGAGTGACGACACGGGATACTACAGCCAGATGCTAGCCGCGGTGTGCGCGCACTTCCACATCCCGATGGATAAGCCGTGGGGCAAGCTGACCGAGGCGCAACGCCAGACTATTTTGTTTGGAACCAGTGATCAGAAAGTGCGCGTTGAGTATAAGAATCGCATGGGTGACCAGCGCGCTTTCGACACGGCTTTCGAGGGTGTCATCCCCAACCTGATGCGGCGTTACCGCGACAGTTCATCGGAGTGGATTCGCGAGAAGATCGAAGAGTACATGACTTATCGCGTATGTCCCACCTGTCTGGGCAAGCGGCTCAAACCCGATGTGCTGGCCGTGCGCGTGGGCGAACTCAACATCGCCCAGGTCGCCGACATGAGCATCGGCAAGGCGCTGGTGTGGGTGAAGGCGCTGGTCGGAGAGAGAGGAGGAGAAGAGGAGCGCAGGAGAAGGAGTGAGGAAGAAGGTCGGAGTGCTTTCCCAACCTCCATTCCCCAGACGCCAATCGTTTCCATTGAGCCATTGTCCGACCGCGACTACATTATCGCGGGCGTGATCCTGAAAGAGATTCGGGCGCGGCTGCAATTCATGGTCGATGTCGGGCTGGACTATCTCACGCTCAGCCGCGCGGCGATGACCTTGAGCGGTGGCGAGGCGCAGCGCATCCGGCTGGCTACGCAGGTTGGGTCGCAACTGATGGGCGTGTTGTATGTGCTGGATGAACCGAGCATCGGTCTGCACTCGCGCGATCAAGCGCGCTTGATCACCACGCTGCAACACATGCGTGATCTGGGCAACACGGTGCTGGTGGTGGAACACGATGACGACACCATGCGCGCATCAGACTGGATCATCGACATGGGGCCGGGCGCGGGTGTGAATGGCGGTCACGTCGTCGCCACCGGCACGGTCAAAGATATCATGAAGCACAAGACGTCGTTGACCGGCGCGTACCTGAGCGGACGCAAGCGCGTTGACGTGCCGACGGTGCGACGCAACGGCAATGGCCGCTCGATTGTGTTGCGCAATGCGCGCGAGAACAACCTTAAAAACATCGACGTTGACATCCCCCTTGGCAGGTTCGTCGTGGTGACAGGCGTGAGTGGCAGCGGCAAGAGCTCGCTCATCGTCGAGTGCCTGTACAAGAAAGCAGTCAACGTCATCAATGGCGCGATGGAACGCCCCGGCGCGATGGACGCCATCGATGGTCTGGAACACGTCGACAAGGTGATCAATATCGACCAGCAGCCGATCGGGCGCACGCCGCGCTCCAACCCTGCGACCTACACCGGGCTGTGGTCTCCCTTGCGCGATTTGTTTGCCAGTACCGCAGAGAGCAAACTGCGCGGCTATAAGAGCGGGCGGTTCAGCTTTAATGTTAAGGGCGGGCGGTGTGAGGCGTGCGAAGGGCAGGGCGTGATCCAGATTCAGATGCAGTTCATGCCCGATATTTATGTGACCTGCGATGTGTGCAAGGGCTCGCGCTTTAACCGTGAGACGCTGCAGGTCCGCTTTAAGGGTAAGAATATTGCCGAGGTGCTCGATATGAGCATCAGCGAGGCGCAGATGTTCTTCAAGGACCTGCCGGCGATTGCGCGCAAGCTCGATACCTTGACCGAAGTGGGCCTCAGTTATGTGAAACTGGGCCAGCCAGCCACGACGTTGAGCGGCGGTGAAGCGCAGCGCATCAAGCTGTCGCGCGAGTTGAGCAAACGCGCCACAGGCCGCACGTTGTATGTGCTGGATGAACCTTCGGTCGGTCTGCATGCCGATGATGTGCACAAGCTCATCCACGTCCTCGATCAACTGGTCAATGATGGCAACACGGTGGTGGTGATCGAGCACAACCTCGACATCATTAAAGTGGCCGACTGGATCATCGATATGGGGCCGGAAGGCGGCGATGGCGGCGGCCTTGTGGTAGCGCAGGGAGTGCCAGAGGCGATTGCGGCGACGCCCGGTTCATACACTGGCGCGTACCTCAAACCGGTGCTTGATCGTGATGCCGAATGGACGCAACAGGCTGCATTGAAGAACGGCAAGACTCGTCGCAAAGACCGAAAGGATGGATGATGCAGCCCCCGCCATAATCCCTTCCGCACGCGAGGGGAGATCAGATATCTGACTGCTACCTTTAATGTGCGCAAAAGTGCGCCATACCAGTACCTCACGGTACCCGCTACTGCGGGTATTCACTTCATCCTGCGTTGCCGCCGATGCGGTCTTACATGCCCGCAGAGCCGCCGTGAACGTTTTACGCTCGACCTAGCCAGCGCCGGAGCGAATGCTATCAATGGCTGCATCAAGCCAATACTTTTACAGTACCCAGAGCGGTATCGCGGATATTAAGAGCCGCATTGAGATCGCGATCAACGATATTGCCGCACTCGCAAATCCACATCCTGTCAGCGAGCGTCAAATCAACCTTGATCGTGCCGCATACATGACATGGCTTGCTACTGGCCTGAAAGCGCGGGATTCGGCGCACATCATGACACTTGTAGTCCAGCATGGCAAATCCAATCGCCCATCCCGCATCGGCAATCGCGCGCGACAGCGGTCTGTTCTTCGTCATGCCCTTTACGTTCAGGTCTTCAATGCAGACCGTATCGTAGCGTTCTGCAATATCTGATGTGAACTTGTGCCAGGTGTCTTTGCGCTGATTAGCCAGATGCTCGTGAAACCGTTGCAGTTTCAGCTTCGACTTCTGCCAGTTCTTGCTGCCTTTCTGCT
>CAIQQO010000423.1 GCA_903873965.1 uncultured bacterium | reverse complement strand
TGAATGCGGCAGAGTCCTCATTCAGAATCAGCCAAAGTATCGTCACCCGTTTCGGCGGGAAAGCGTAGCCATGCGGACACCATGCAAGTAGCTTCCCTTCGGGAAGAAGCCGCCGTCCCTTCAGGGCGAGCGGAGTGTCACAGACACAAGCACAAGCACAAGCAGCTCTAGCTAGACAAAGCGCGATTGCAGTTTGCAATCGCGCTTTTTTTTCGCCTCACTGGGCGCACTGTCACCCCCCTTCACACTCGCCGTTCAGCTCGCTATACTGATTTTATATGCGAGTATTGATCGTCCCGTCCTTCATGTCCACAGCCAGCAAGTGGAAATATGAAAGCGGATTCCTCCTGCCCAGCAAATTAGGGCAGTGGGCCGCTCGAACCAAGAAAGCCCACGTCATGCTGGTGACGCCGGGCGAAATAGACTTCATGCAATCCCAGCCCTACTTCACTATTCGCCCGGCTCAGAAGGTCATTGACCACGATATGATGAGCTTCAGCATGGGCAAGGTTGCCGGGATCAGTGACGTAGTCAAGGCAATTCGGGATTTTGGGCCTGACGTAGTGATCGTTACAGCCAACAAGTATGCCAACATGCTGGGCACGATTTTTGAAGCCGACACGGTATGGCGTAATGAAATGGTGCGCGTCCCGTTGATCATGTGGGACATCATCCCGGACGCATCGGACATTACCGAGCGCGGCCAGAAGGCAGGCGGGAGATCGTCCGCAGCCGGGTTCACGCTGTGCAATCGCGTGTGGTTCGGGAGTGGAGCGACCCAGCGCGCTTCGCTGAATGAAATACAGAAATACTACGGGTTCTCGGCAACGCAGCACGTTATTGATGATTCCATCATCGTCCCGGCGTGTATTGACCGTGCTTACATGATGGAGAGCATCCCTCTAGGCATCCAGAAGCGGGAACGGTTCACGATTCACATTGGCGGGCGCTGGAGCGGCACAAAAGGCTATGCGATGGTTACGGACGCCATTACAGCCATGCGCGCCATGGGTGAGCAGGTAGACCTGGTTTATACAGGCGATCCGGGCTCGCGGGGCGAAGCTGATCGACGCCTGGCCGAATCACAGGCCGACATCGTCAAGGGATTGACGCAGGAGGGCATGTGGGGAGTTTCGTCGACCTGCCATATTGGTGTTTTGTCGCAGGATGCTCAGGCTATGCCGTGTCTGCCGATGGAGAACCTGGCGCTCGGCCTGCCCGTTCTCGTGCGATCGACAGACAGGCTGCTCGGAACCTATCCGCAGTATCCCTTGATTTGGGCCGATGTGCGTGAGTTGATGGCGCTGATCAAGTCCGTCAAAGACAATTACGCACTGGCATGCCATCAGACGGCGCAATGGTTTGAAGCCAACTGGCAGAGATACGACATTACCAGCCTCGGCGATGATTTGACGAATCTAGACCTGTACCCGACGCCTAGCGTCCCGATTGAATTTGATTCGCAGGGAGTGGTTAGTATGCGCAATGTTGAGCCAATCTTCGCAACCAGCATCTTTGCCCGCACTATGGCGCGGCGCGAGGCAGCGCGAATTGGCAACGAGGAGCACCTGGAAGATGAAAAACCAAGATTTGACATTACGAGTGAACCACCCGTACCTGAGTAAGAACGCCGTCGAGTATGTTACCGACGCCTTGCAGAGCGGTTGGCTTTCTCCCGGTGGGCCGTACAGCAAACGATTCCGCGAGGCTCTCCAGAATAGATTTGGCGGCACTGTAATACTATCCAACAGCGGCACTTCGGCGCTGGAAGTAGCGATCATGGCCACTGCCCGAGCCTACACGCGCATACACGGCTATATCATTGTGCCGGCATATACCTGCCCGGATGTTGCGGTTGCGGTCGTCAAAGCTGGCTTCAACCCTCTCTTTGCAGACGTTGACCCCGTTCGCATGTGCGTTACCGCGGACACGCTGAAGGCCTTGATTGACAACATGGCGCCGCTCAATATGGTGATTGGCCTGATGGCTGTCCACACCTACGGCATGGCCGTGGACGCGTCGGTATACGAGTTCGCCCGCGCGCATGGCTGGTTCGTGATCGATGATTTTGCCGAAGGGTTTTCGGTAACGATTGACGGTCATCCGCTGCTGGACTACAGCGACGCAATGTGCTGCTCGTTCCGTGGAGACAAACTATTCCCGATTGGGACCGGCGGCATGATCGCGACGCGGCATGAAGCCATTGCCGGAAACGCGAACGCGATGATTGGGCTTAACAGCCACGGTGGGATCATGCGCTATCACACCGTATCCAATGCGCTCAGCTATGAATTCCCAGAAGTGCTGGCGGCGCTCGGAATTGCCCAACTGGAAGATTTTGACCAGGCACTGGCTGATCGCTGGCGCGTGATCAATTTATACGAGAAATATGGCGTACCGTCCGGTTTTATCCGCGGTGACGCGCCCTGGAAATACCCAGTCCGCGTGGATGATACCTATACCGCCGTAAATTACTTCAGAGAATGGGGATTCGAGGTCAGCCCGCCGTTTACCCCGTTACACCGTATCCCGCTGTTTTTCGATGAAAATTCCCACTTGCCCGTTGCTGAGCGATTGCTGCATACGCTCGTAGCGCTGCCGTTACACATGGGTGTTACCGAGATCATGGCATCGCAGATCGCACTGCATTGGCGTCATCTGCAACCCGCCAGTGTGGTGGGCAGGGAGGACGCGCTGTGCGTATAGCGCATTAACTTAGTCATGTGCATCACGCCGTCCCCTCTACTCTTGCCGGCGTGCTGCCCTGAAGCCCGTGGCGCAGGCATGTGCCTGCGCCGCGGCCACATGGCGCGTCGCACAAGCGCGCATCAATTTGCCGGAATAGTCGCAGCGCGGCCAAGGGGCCGATTTGTGCCGTTGCGACACAATACGTCAGGATCGTCTACTCAGGAGGGCGCGTGACACAGGAGACCACAAAGGTCGATGTCAGGGAATATCCCGTCGCAGCTATTTCAGAGCTCGAAGGGAATCCAAATCAGATGTCGGATGCAGAATTTAATAGCTTGTGTGAGGAAATTGCTGCCGGAAGTCCTATACCACCTATATTGATTGGCAAGCTGCCGGATGGTAAGCTAGTGGCTATAGACGGCAACCACCGTTTACGCGCCGCGAAATTAACCGGGTACGAGACGATCCCCGGCTTTACGGTCGCGATTGACAGTGTATCGCTGGCACAGGTTCTGGCAACCAAGTACAACCTGGTGCGCGGGACTATCAACCGCGGCAGGTTTACCAAAATCTGGTATCAGTTGCGCCAGCAGGTAGACGAAAGAAACGCCATGCGGGCGCTCGGCGTGACTTCGGAACAGATGTTGTCGAAGTTGCTTATCTCGACGAAGCGCAAGGTTGACGCCAAGACTGTGGTTGACGAGGAGGTGCAGATTCTGCTCAGGCGGGCTGGGACGGTTAACGACCTGGTTAACATCGTTCGCGCCGCCATCGGTGACGGTGGAGTAGGAGAGTTTGACTATATGGTGTTTCAAGTGCGCGGCTCAGAAATAGCACTGGTGCGTGTTCCACAGGGAGAGATGGACCAGCTGGTGCAACTACTCGAGCGTGCCGAGGAAATCGGCGTAGCGCGCTGGAGAATTGTGGTCGACGGCATGAAGCATGTGCTGGGCGAGCAAACTGGCGGAATTGTTGTAAGTGAGGGCGAGTGACCGTATTTGCGGCTGAGTGGCCGCGTGTTTCAGGAGAATCAGAATGTTTCGTTTAACCAAGTCGCGCGCAATCGTGGCTCTCGTCGCTTTTGTTTGCGCTGTCCTTCTCGCCCTGGGTGTCAGCTCGACTACCCAGGCCAGCCCGAGCGTTCCCGGCAACACACCACGGTCGAATTACCAGCCGCGCTTGATCAGCAACTTCTATACCGGAAACGGGATCACGCAGGTGGCATACTCGCTCTCGCGCCCTGGCTACCTGTGGGACGTGATCGATTTCCAGGCAGATGCGGATGTCGTATCGACCAACACGATCAAAATCGAGCTGCAGAACTCGCTCGATGGTGTAACGTGGGTCACCACCGCCAGATTGTGGGATGCGCTCGTAACGACTACGGATATGACCAGCACGTGGAACTATGGGTATTACAGCCGTCTCAAGGTTACGCCGCTACTCACCACACATCCGGTGACCGTCGTCGTACAGGCTATGTTTAAGTAGGGACAATGCCAGCGGCATCCAGTCCCAAAACTCTACAGATATGGGAACGTCGCCGCCTTGCGTTTGAACTACGCAAGGCCGGCGTTTCTTACGCAGGAATCGCCGAAGCAGTCAAAGTCCAGTTCAAGCTGGATAAATATACTCAGAAGGCCGCATTTAACGATGTGATGTCCGTTCTGAAGATAGTCCAGAAAGAAACCCTGGAAATGGCAGCCGAGGTCAGGGCGATGGATATTTTGCGCCTTGACGACTGGCTGAGCTCGCTGAATGACCGAATTTCAAGCGGCGACATTTCGGCAATCCAGACCGCTCTGAAAATACAAGAACAGCGCACGAAATTGATTGGGATCTATGAGCCAACTAATAACGGGGGCACACTCTCCCCAGACGGGCAGAGACTTGTCTTTGGCGTTGCCTTCCTCGCAGATACCGAGCGATCTGATCGGATCGCTAAGCTCTTTGAGCGAGCGCGAAAACGCCTACCTGAACCAGTTATTGACGAATAACAGCCTGTATGACTTCGTCAGGACCTACTGGCCGGTAGTAGTCCCGCGCCGCCCGTTTAAGGATAACTGGCATATTGGTGCGATTTGCGAGCATCTGGAGGCTTGCACCGTGGGCCAGATCAGAAAGCTCGTCATCAACGTCCCGCCCAGATCGATGAAAAGCCTGTTGGTCGGCGTGTTCTGGTTTGCGTGGTCGTGGACGTTCTTGCCACAAACCCAGTGGCTGTACTCGTCCTATAACGTCGACCTGGCGATCCGCGACAGCTTGAAATGCCGCCGTCTGATCGGAGATCACAATTATCAGGAGCGATTCGGCGACGTTTTCCAACTCGCGGGCGATCAGAACCTGAAGAGTCGTTTCGAGAACGATATGTCCGGCCATCGGCTATCGGTCGGCAGTGGCGGCGGCGCAACTGGAGAAGGTGGCGACTTTATTGTGTGCCTGGACGGCAGTAGCGTCATCGGGACAGACTGCGGGCCTCTGGAAATCGCCCATATCGTCAACAATCGACTGCCAGTACGGGTAATGGCGTTTGACCATGACTCCGGCAACCCTGTTTGGGCTGATATCGTGGCGTATGAACGGAACCCCGGCAAGAAAAGCGTTGCCGTAAAAATGACAAACGGTGCTGAACTACGGGCAACGGTTGATCACCCCGTTTACGTCTTTGGCGATGGGTATGTCAATGCAGCTAACCTGGTCATCGGAGATGAAGTCGTGCATCTCAGAGAGAAGGCGTACGTCGCTGCAATAGAAGTGATACCCGATATTGAAGTTGTCTATAACCTCAAGGTGACGGGCCAGCACAACTATTTCGCCAACGGCATACTGGTCCACAACTGCGACGACCCGCACAAAGTCAAAGAGGCTGAGTCTGACGTCTCGCGCCTGGATATCGTGCGCTGGTGGGATGAGACGATGAGCACGCGCGGCAATGACCCGGAAACATCGGTGTTTGTCGTCGTGATGCAGCGATTACACGAACGCGACCTGAGCGGCCATATTCTCGCCAGCGAACAGGGGTATGAAAACCTGATGCTGCCAATGCGCTTCGAGGAAGACAGAAAGTGTTTTACGTCGCTGCCATGGCAGGACCCGCGCAAAAAAGACGGTGAAATGTTGTGGCCAAGCCGTTTTACCGAAGATTACGTGTCTAACCTGGAAAAGACACTCGGCGAGTACGGGACGGCCGGCCAGCTGCAGCAACGCCCTGCCCCGCGCGGCGGCGGCATGTTCAAGGAAGTATGGTTCAAGGATAAGGTCATCGCCAAGGCTCCTGATGACATCGTGGCTACCGTCCTGTATTGGGATAAGGCCGCAACCGAAGGAGGCGGCGACTATACCGTCGGCCTGGTCATGAGCCGCGATAAGGCGGATAACATTTACGTTGAAAGCGTAACAAGAGCGCAACTAGGCTCGCTGGCGCGCGACGAGATGATCAAGTCCACCAGCACGATCTGGAAAAGCAAGCGTCCGAACCTGGTCATCTACATCGAGCGTGAAGGTGGTGGAGCGGGCAAGGATATGATGAAGTTTGCGATCAAGCAGCTCGCGGGGCTTCCGGTCAAGCAGGACATTCCCAGTGGCGACAAAGTGACGCGCGCGACGCCGTTTGCAACCTACAGTGAATCCGGCAACGTATACATCATCAAAGCAGCCTGGAATGACGTGTATCTGCAGGAGTTGTGCGTTTTCCCACATGGAGCGCACGACGATATCGTTGATGCGGCATCCGGCGCATTCAACAAGCTATTCCTCAAGAAATACCGAGAGCCATCCAGCTACGAGTATCAGAGCATGTACGAGGTCGAATAACGATGCCCATTTCACACCCGCGCCTGTACGAGCATACGCGCCACATGAGCCCGACTGAGGTGCCGGACTGTGTCTGGCCATCAGACAACGAGATGGAAGTGCCAATGTTGCGGCCAGACCTTCAGGCTAATGCTGTTGACTTGCCCGTAACGCAATGGGGCACGATCAGGCGGCGCAGTGATATGCACGGCACGTGGTCTTTTTACGTTGACGATTACAGGTTCACGGCCTTGTGGCGCGATCCTACGCCGGTGATCAACTCTGGCTGTCTGAATGTAGTTGAACCCAATTTCTCATGCTCAGACCAGACGCCGTTCCCGGTGGTCCTCAACAACATTTATCGCAAACGCTGGCTGTCCCGTTTCTGGCAGGAGTTTGGCGGGGTTCGTGTTTTTGTTGACCTGAACGTATCACCGCGCTGGGGCGAGCTGAATTTGTTAGGTGTCCCGCAAGGGTGGCGCTCCTATGCCACACGCGGCTACAGCAGCAGGATAAAGGATATGGACCGTGAATATCAGCGCGCGCTGGCGCACTGCGGCGATAACAGCATGCTGATGATGGTTTATGGTGGCGGAAAGGCTGTGCGTGAGTTTTGCCAGCAGCGTGGGCTGATCTGGGTAGCCGAACAACAGACGTTAGGAACGCGCGGGGTGGATTTGTGAGCAAGCAATCGACCGGAGGCGGGCGCATCGCGCGCGCGATCGTTCAGCAAGCCGAAAATGGCTTTTTGATCAAGGCAATCGACCCGTTGACGGACCAGCCTGTCGGCCCGCCTGACCCGGCGGACACCCGCATCGTCGCTGACACGTTGCGCGACGTGCGCACTTTCGTTAGCATCCCGGCGGATATTGAGGTCTTGATCGACAGTAACTATTTCCCCGGCGGTGAGGATGGGTTTCTGAGCCATCTGATGCGTGACCATGTCACCGGTGTTATTGGATTTGCGGTAAATCCGGATGCTATTCGCAAGGTAGTGACCAATCCGAACCTCTCGGATGCGCGTTATGCGGAGTGGTACGACTCGCCCAGAACGTATGAAAGCCTGCTCGCGCGCACCGTGGCCCACGAAGCCGGCCATTACTGGTACAACGAACGCAGTGTGCTAAGCGACAGCCAGCACACAGAAACCAATTCAACGCTTTTGAAATGGGGAGATTTCGCCAAGCGTAATATGACCGCACTGAGTAAGGGGGCACAGCTGAACGTCAGCATCACTGAAGGGTTTGCTGACGCTTTTGCCAGTTATACGACATCGCATGATCTGGCTCCACTAACCCGACAGTGGATGAGGGACAACCTCAAATGATGACAAGACCAGGCGAAAGAGTGCTGTATGACGCCGATAAGACTTCTCTTGACGAGAAGATCGTGGAGTTCAACCGACTTCGCATGCCCCACATCCGGGCAATGGAAGCGAGGCGGCGGAAAAACGCCCAGAAACGCGCCAAGCTACGCAAGAGCGGAGCTTGACGTGTCGAAATCCAACTCTGGAGCAGGCCGGCAATCGCGCGCCGGAGATAGCGGCCCCAACGGAGAGCAGTCCGCCTCAGGCGATCGAAGTGCCATTGATACAGCGCTTTTCAACGATACCGACATCAAGGTGGTGTACGGCTCTATCCCCGATCCTAACGTGGACATGCAGCAGATGGTTGATCAACTAGCTACCGACATGTTTGGCAGGACGGTGACTGAAAAAGAGTTGATCAACCTTGTTGCGCCTCCCGACGGTGCGACGGTGACGATTGAAACCGATGGTTTTGATCTCACTTTCCGCGTGGAGCATCCTCTGTATAGAAGTTACAAGCGCGAGGTATTCCGCAACATGGCTGGCGAGCTCGAGATGCACAACGACTATTTCTTCCTCGAGTCTCATTACGTCGGGCAAGATCCGGTAAGTGGAGAACATATCTGGAAGACCGATGCGCCCAAAGGATATGGCGCGACAGTCTTTTCTCGGCAAGTCGTGGCTGCCCGCAAACTTGGCATCGGTAAAATCAGCGTGTTCGGGATACGATCAGATGCAACAGCCCTTAGGCCCGGCGCCAATGGCTACTACACCTGGCCACGTTTTGGGTATAACGGGAAGCTGCCTTCATTCCGTTCTCTGGTAAGAGACAACAGCCCCGCGCACCGCCCGCCTAGCCACACGGAATCCTTCTATACCCACGAGGCTGACTTTCGCAGTCTGATGTCATCTGAAACAGGACGCACCTTCTGGCGAAAGTATGGAAACGACATGGACGGAACATTCGACACAGCACGTTCAAGCCAGAGTTCGAGCGACTTGCGCAGGTACCTGCTTGAATCCGGTCTGTCAAGCCAAGGAGTATAAGATGTCAAAAAC